>DIYM01000024.1:18802-19118 GCA_002429045.1 Phycisphaerales bacterium UBA6054 | reverse complement strand
TGGGCGATGGCCGTGAGTCGGGCGGCGGGGGTGATCAGGGTTTGGCGGGCGGCGGAGATGGCGGCGACGTGGTCGGCCAGCGCTTTGAAGTGCTCGGACTCGACGATCGCGCGGAGTTCGGGGAGGGTGAGGGCGTGCTGGTCGCAGATGTCGAAGGGGTGGGCGGCCGGGTCGAGGAGGTGGCGGCAGAGGCCCTTGGTGAGTTTGTCTGCGATGGTGGATTCAGAGATCGGATCGCACGGTTTGGTGCGATCGGACGGCTCGGTCGTTTGTGTGTTCAGACGCATGGGCGCAGGGTACTGCGGCGGCGTGGCGG
>DIYM01000024.1:0-18743 GCA_002429045.1 Phycisphaerales bacterium UBA6054 | reverse complement strand
AGGGTACTGCGGCGGCGTGGCGGCTCAACGGGATTTGGGGGTATCACACGGAAACAGCGCACGGAACAAGAGATGCGGCAAGTTTTATGCGTTGGTGTAGAATAAGAGACTACACCGCAAATCGAACTTCGGAGTCATTTGATGGCAGGCGCGGATCCTCAGGTACATCCTGGCATTGACGAAGTAATCCGGCGATGGGATGAAAAGGATCACTTCTTTGATGAAGACGATCTTTCTCGAGAGATTCTGGGGGCGTGGAAACAAAGCGAATCAAGCGAACCAGGTCTCATCGCTGGATTTCAGGCGGACTATTGGCCATTCGTATTCCAGCCGAGTCGCGATGGAGGGGAATCAGGGTTCTGGGGTGGCTACTTTAACCCTTTGATCATTCAGAAAACGGAAGATGGGCAAGAGCATGGTTCGCCGGACCTAGAAGCACTCAGCGATTTTGCTTGTGCCACATGGCGGAGCAGAGTTAGCCACTGTCGCCACCCAACTATCAAAGGGCGATATCACGATCTTCTTTGGGACGTGGCCTGTAGCCTGAAGACGTCGGTACCGAACATCGAAGACGCTCTTGCGGCAGTTGATTGTTATCTGGCGGCCGTCGATTTGCCAGTAGACTGTGAAGATCAAGATGATCCTGTCGAAGGAAATCGCACGATCGAGAAGTCAGTCATACTCAGGCGAGCTTGTTACCTATCTACGAAAGTTGGAAATCCAGATCGCATCGAATCGTCCTTTGCAAAAGCACTAGATTTCGTACAATCTACGTTCAAGATCAATTTAGTCGGCACCTACTCATATCTCTTTGATATCTGTCTTAGCAAAAAGTCCATAAAAAAATGTCCGAGCAGCGTACGTGAAGAATCAGTCAAGTTTTTCGAACGCATCCTCGAAACCATGTTCACGGAAGAAGGCGACTGGGCGACGCGGTCATACCAAGTACAGCAGATTCAAGGCCGAATGGTTGATTTCTACCGTAGGAAGCAAGACCAGGTGGCTGTCGAAGCTCTCGAAAGGAAGATGGCCAGATTGTTCGAGCAACATGCGGCCATATCACCATCGGCGATACACAAAGTGCACTTCTTGGAGGTGGCAGAAGCGATTTACTCCCGAGCTGGGCTTGTCTCGGAAGCTAAACGAGTTCGGGCATCTGTTGAGGTCGTGGCTCCCGAAATCAAGTCAGAGATGGCTCCGATTCGCACGGAGATCCGGATTACTCAGGACGAGATTGACCAAGTCAACAAGTCCTTTGAGTCCAGTACGCTCGAACGTTCTATTGCGACGTTTGCGATTCATCATGTAGTCCGCAAATCAGAAGTAGTGGAACATCTGAAGACCGTCGCTGAGTCCGCCCCTATTCAACACTTGTTGAGTAGATCGGTTACAGGTGAACGCGGGACGGTAGCAAGAGTCGGAGGCGGAGACAGTATGGAGGATGATGATCTGGTGTATCACGCCGCTCAGATCATCGGCATGGATGTCTATTGGCTACAGAAAGGGGTCGAGCACCTTCAAGGAATGGGCATGTCCCAAGTTAAGTTGACAGAATACTGCTGTGCATCACCAATATTCAAGAACAGTCGGCACAGCTTGATAAGCAAGGGTATTCAGGAGTTTTTTGCTGGCAACTGGAGTACGAGCATTCATCTGCTCGTGCCGCAGATCGAATACGCGATCGTCGGACAGTTGGAGGCCTCTGGTCATCCAACAACAAGAATCGACAGGTCGGGTCGCGCATACGCAGTACAGCGAGGACTTGGCGAAGCTCTCGCAGATCCTGCAATGCTCGACATCTTTGGAATGGATGTTCAGTTCTTTCTCACGGCTGTGTTAGCACATCCAAAAGGGTTGAACATACGAAACAGTGTCGCTCATGGACTGTGGGATGCCGACGCATTTGGAGAACACGCGGCACTTCGCATCATACATGTTATGATGTTGCTCGGAATACCTGGTGTTGAAACGGAGAGCGGTTGCGCTAACCCAACCAATCCTTCGCCTTGAGCCTCGCTGGGACGTATTCCTCGGTGACGTAGCTGATGTCTTTGGTGATCAGCGATTCGACCTCCATCTTGAAGCCGTTGGCCAGCATCTGCTTGATCTCTTTCTGCCACTGCTTGTCGTCTTTGAACCAGGGGTAGGCGGCGATCTGTTTGGCTCTCGTGGTGTCGCGGTCGTTGAGTTCGATCTTGACGTCGTCGGAAAGGCCGCAGCGTTGGTAGTCGACGGCGCGGATGCCGAGGAACTTGGCGCTGGGGATGGCGAGGCGTTCGGACTCGAAGGCGAGGGAGATCGAGCCCTGCTTGATTACGGAGTAGATGTAGTGCCCCCAGGGGTCGCAGTCGAGCAGGCAGTAGATGGGGAGGTTGTGTTCTTTGTTGAGGCGGTGTAGGAGGCGGCGGACGCCGCGGGTGGGCTGGCCCGAGCCCTCGGTGAGGATGCAGTTGTGCTGCTCCCAGAAGCGGTCTTCGTTGAAGCGTTGCCAGACGGTGTCTTTCTCGACGTGGAGGACGAAGTCGGCTTTGACGTCTTTGAACTGGATGACGTCGGGCTCGCAGATGGAGGGGATGGCGTAGCCGCCGGTGCCCATGCGTCGGCAGTTGATCTCGTCGCCGTTGTCGACGACGGTGATGTTGCCGACCATGGTGCCGCGTTTCTTGGCGAAGATGTGGAGTTCTTCGCGGAGGGAGCCGAGGGCGACCTCGAGGTCTTCGAGGACGGAGTCGGACTCGGTCTGGTCGTCGAAGGTCTTTTCCTTGGTGCCCTCGATGGTGTGGAGGCCCTGGTAGAACATGCCGCGGAGGGACGAGGTTTTGTTCTGCTCGATGAGGTCGCCGATGCCCTTGGAGTGGAGCAGGGTCTGCATGAACTTGCGGGCCTGACCCAGGTTGAAGAGTTGGCGTGTGTTGGCGGCGTCGCCCATGCGGAGGATGCCGGCCTTCTTGTCCCACTTGGTGTTGGACGCGGCGCGGGTGGGGACGTCGAACTGGGGCTCGGCTTTGGCTTTGGCGGCTTTGACGACGCCGGTGGCGAGTTTGTTGATGGCGTCGGAAGTCGCCTTGTCGCGCTCGGCGCGGTGGGCGGAGACGGGGCGCTTGGATTTGCTGGGGGCCTTCTTGGTGGTCTTTTTGCCGGAGGGTTTTTTGGTGGTGCGTTTGGCCATGGGTCAGGTCTCGGTGGCGGGTTGGGCTCGGTAGTCGAGTTGGACGACGCCCGAGGGGTGGGGGGTTGCGTTTTCGAGCGTGAGTGTGGCGCGGCGGTTGTTAGTGAAGAGCGGGATGCCCGCGCCGACGCGTTCCGGGACGACGGTGAGTTCCCAGGTGTCGATACGGTCGGCGGCGTCGAAGAGGGCGATGGTGGCGGGGCCGCCGACGAGCCAGATGCTGTTGAGCCCGCGTTTGGTTGCCTCGTTGATGATGCGCTGTGGGTCGGGTGGGGTGGCGATGGCGTGGGGCGGCGGGTTCTCGAGCGGTCGGGAGGTGACGACCCAGGTGGGGCGGTCCTCGTACGGCCAGTCTCCGAAGGAGAGCACCTGGTCGAACGACTTGCGGCCCATGACGAGCGCGTCGATCGACTCGAAGAATCTGGTCGCGCCGAGTTCTTCGGCGTCGTAGTTGTCCAGGAACGAGACGCCGCCGGCGTCGTCTGCGACGAAACCGTCGAGACTGACGGCGAGGTATGCGCGGACCGCTGGTCGGTTGGTTGCGTCAGAGCCCTCGTGGGGGCGTGCCGGGTTGGTGGTATGTCCTGTCATGGGCTGCTCGTTGGTTGCGGGCGGCTTGGCTCTGTCTCGGGGCCGGTTGTGTCGAGGTGGGTGAGGCCCGATAGGTTTGCCCAGCGTCGGGCGGTTCTGGCGGCATGCCGTCCGCTCAGGTTTGTCAGGACGGGGATGCCGGCTTTGGGGGATCGGTGGGTCAGGATGACCAGCGTGGACTTGGCGTATGGCTCGCGTTCTGCTTGGTCGTTGATGGTGTGTGCCTTTGTGATCCTGATCGAGGTTCCGATGATGTCGGAGCGCTCAAGCGTCATGGCGTAGCGGGGCAGGTGCACGTGCTGCTCTGTCGATATCGCGAACGGGATGCGGCTTTGCTTCCAGGAAGAGAGCGACTCTGCGGCGAGGCAGATCAGGCCGATGGCGAGCATGATCGCGGGGAGGTGATCGGCCACGATGCCCGGGGTGTTGGGCGGCATGAACCCCGTGCGTACGGAGAAGGAGGCCATCGTTGTCAGTGTCGCGGTGGTCGTGATACCGAGTGCCAGCCAGAGCCATCGGATGGGGGCTTGTGACAGTGCCGGGCCGAGGTTCTCGTGGCTGATGCGCAGTCGTGCGTGTTGTGATGGCGTGCGGAAGAGCATGGGGATGGTGTGCTAGCTCTCGAAGAGCCCGGCGGGTTTGGCGGTGCGTCTCTTCTTGACGGCGTTCTTTGCGACTTTTTTGGCCACCTTCTTCTTGGCGGTGCGCTTGGTTTGCTTGTTGGACGGCGGCTTGGGTTTGTTGGTGCCGGCGTCGGGCTCGGGTGCGACGGCGGGTTTGCCGTCGTCGCCGATGATGATGACGTCGTCGTTTTTGGCCAGGCGGCCGTGCTCGTCTTTGACGAACTTGCCCTCTTCGTCCAGTTGGGCGTCGGCGATCTCGGTCTTGGTCTGGGCCTGCTCGAGGAGGAGGTCGTGGATCTCTTTGATGTCCGAGCCGGTGATGGCGTTGCAGGCGCGGGCGATCTCGCCGATGTAGCGTTCGAAGACGTCGCGCTTCTGGCCTTCGCGTTTCATGCGTTGGCGGCGGCGGATGTATTGGCCGAGCTTGCGGCCGCACTCCTGGAGGGCGAGCTTCATCTCCTTGCGGATCTCGTCGTAGTCGGCGATGGCTTCCTTGGACTCCGATGTGAACGGGACCCAGACGGAGGCCATGTGGATCATGACGACGAGGGGGCCGACGGGGGCGGCGCCGCGGGGTTGCTGGAGGCCGTAGTTCTTCCAGCCGGTCTCGGTGACGGACTTGAAGGACGAGCAGGCGGACTGCTGGTAGAGCAGTGGCACGCGGTTGGCGAAGCGGATGATGCGTGCGGATTGGTCGGCGGGGAGGTCGCCGCCGTAGGCGATGGCGGCTTCGATCTGGAAGGGGTTGCCTCGGTACACGGACGGGTCGCGGGTGGAGGCGGTGTAGAACTCGGCTTTCACGCCCTTGAGCATGCCGGCGAGCATGGTGCGGACGCCGATGGGGGCGAGGCAGTCGGTCGGCGGGCTGCGGAGCTTGGCGTTCTGGAGGGCTTTGTAGAGGCGTTCGGCGTCGGGGGTTTCGAGCCCTTTGAGCCAGGTCTGGCCGCTGTAGGACTTGCCCTTGGTGCTGGCGGCTTCGGTGATGGCTTTGACGGCGGCGGGGGGGACGCGGCAGAACTCGTTCTTGAAGAAGCCGGCGAGCTGTTTTTCTTGGGAGGTCTTGAGCTTGGTGAGGAAGGAGCCGAGTTCGACGCCGTAGGGGTGGGGTTTGATCTCGGCGGTTTCGGGCGGGAGTTCGGAGACGGCGCGCGGGTAGAGGATGCGGTCGGCGTGCTCGGTGGTGCGGACGATGCCGTCGTCGTCGGCTTCTGGTCGATCCGAGGCGAGCTCGGCGTCTTCCCTGGCTTTGTCGGGCGGGACGAAGGTGATCTCGGCGTGGGGGTTGGCGATGGCGGTCTGTTCGAGGTAGGTCTCGACGGAGCCTTTGCCTCGGAAGAACTTGGCTTCCATCTCGATGGCGACGCGGGTGCCGGTGCCCGAGGAGGTCTCTGGGAAGTCGTCGGTCTCGGCGTCGACGGTGACCTCCGGGCGGTTCTTGGAGGTGTCCATCGCGAGTTCGAGGTGGTGGGCGGGCTTGGACTTGTTGGGGCGTGTGGTGATGACCATGGGCTTGCCGGTGGTCATGAGCCCGTACATGCCGGCGGCGGAGATGCCGATGCCCTGCTGGCCGCGCGACATCTTGAGGCGGTGAAACTTGGAGCCGTAGAGGAGCCGCCCGAAGATGTTCTCGACCTGGCGGCGGACGATGCCGGGCCCGTTGTCGGTGATGGTGACGCGGTAGCGCCCGGGTTTGGAGACCGAGGGCGGGGCGACGAGTTCCTCGATGCGGACCTCGATGTCGGGGAGGATGGAGGCTTCTTCGCAGGCGTCGAGCGCGTTGTCGACGGCTTCCTTGACGGTGGTCAGGAGGGCTTTGCGGGGGTTGTCGAAGCCGAGGAGGTGGCGGTTTTTCGCGAAGAACTCGGAGACGGAGATGTCGCGTTGCTTGGCCGCCATGGACTCGGCGGTGGCGCGGGGCTTCTTCGCGGCGGGTTGTTTGGTGGTCCTGGCCATCCGTGGCCTCCCGTGATAAGGGGGGATTGAAATGGGGTGCTGGTGTGTCGGGTCAGGATAGCGGACCCTTGGCGGTTTCGTCGGGCGGACGCGGGAATCCGGCTGTCTGGATTCTTCGGAATATGCTAGTTCAAGAGAGATGAGAGGGGGACACTGCTGAAAAAGCGCTGCAGGGACGGGCGGCGTATCGGAGCGTAGGGAGATGCGAATGGGCTCGTTTCGTTGTGGGTTGCTCGTCCTGGCCGCCGGCGGATCGCTGGCGTTCGGGGGGGAGAAGTCTGTGCTGGGGCAGCAGACTGTGGTGGCGGACCCTCCGTCGCCGGGTGCGTTGTTCGGGATCAGTGTTGCGATGCGGAACGGAGTGGCCGCGATCGGGGCTTCCGATGACTCGGGCAGCGCGATGTTCGGTGGGGCGGTGTATGTCTTTGAGCGGGGTGAGGGCGGATGGTCGCAGTCGGCGCGGGTCGAGTCGGACGACCTGTTGATGAGCGACTTTGTGGGGTATGACGTCGCGCTGGATGACGCCGATGGGGGGGCGACGCTGGTGGCGGGCGCGTGGGGGAGCGATACGTCGGCGGTGATCGCGGGCGCGGCGTACGTGTTCGAGCGTGACTTCGGGGGCGTGGGTGCGTGGGGGCAGCGGGCGAAGCTGCTCGCGCCGGACGGGCGTGGGAGCGACGTGTTCGGGCTCTCTGTCGCGGTGAGCGGTGGGGTGGCGGCGGTGGGGGCGCCGCTGGCGGACGCGGGCGGGGTGCTGGAGCGCGGGGCCGTGTACCTGTTCGAGCGGGAGGGCTCGGGCGGGGGCTGGGTTTTCTCACAGAAGCTGCTGGCCGACGACGCGAACCCCGACGCCCAGTTCGGGTTTTCGCTGGCGATGGACGGCGGGCGGCTGGTGATCGGGTCGATCGGCTCGGACGGGCAGGGCAACGGGTCCGGCGCGGCGTACGTGTACGAGCGGGATGCCGCGGGCGGGCGGTGGGGCCTGGTGCGCAAGCTGATGGGTTCGGACGTGGACCAGAGCGATCAGTTCGGGTACTCGGTCGCGATCGACGGGGGGCGTGTGGTGGTCGGCGCCCGGCGGTACGACCGGGAAGGAGTGTTTTCCGGCGCTGCGTTCGTGTTCGAGGAGGACGCGGGGGGTGCCGGGGCGTGGGGTGAGACCGCGAGGTTGCTCGCGGGAGAGCCTGTGAGCCTGCAGGAGTTCGGGTCTTCGGTGTCCGTGGCGGGTGATCTGATCGTCGCGGGCGCGCCGGGGACTCCGATCGATGGCGCCGACGATGCGGGGACGGTCCACTACTTCTTGCCGGGCGATGCCGGCGGGTGGGTGGAGGCGTTGGTGGTGAGCGCGGATGCGGACACGAGCGGCGCCGGGGGCGGGGGGAACCTGTTCGGCAGCGATGTGGCGGTGGTCGAGGGGGACGGGGCTTCCGAGGACGTGTGGACATCGGTGGTGGGGGCTCGCGGGGCGGGCGTGGGGCTGGCGCCGTTCACCGGGGCGGCCCGGTTCGTGGTGAGCGGGGCGGATGCGCCGTGTCCCGCGGACCTGGTTCCGCCCGAGGGCGTGGTGAACTTCTTCGATCTGGCGGCGTTCATCTCGCTCTTCGATGACGGCGACGGCGCGGCCGATCTGGCGGCGCCGTTCGGGGTGCTGAACTTTTTCGATCTCTCGGCGTACATCCAGTTGTTCAACGACGGGTGCCCGTAAGTCGGTCTCGCGGCGGTTCCGCGCGATGGGCGCGGATGCCGGGGGAGACGGATGCGGCTGATCCCTTGCCATCGATGCGGGTACGAGATCGGTCGGTCTATCGGTGCGCGCTGCTCGGAGTGCGGGTGGGTGTATGACCATGCCGGGTCGCTGGTCCAGGTCGCGCGGGACCGCGTGCAGAACGCCGGCTTGAAGCCGTTGTGGTCGCATATCGCCGGCTGGCTTTGCGTGGTGATCGTGTACTCGATGGGCGCGATGGCTGCGGGCGGGGAGGTCTGGTTGTTGCCCTGGACGGCGGCGGTGCTGGGGGTTGGGTTGCTCGGGTCGTTCTTTGTCGGGCAGGGCTTCGTGCTGCTGCTCCCTCGGCACGATCGTCGCTACGCGAGTTGGGTGTGGCTCCGTTCGTTGCCGATTCTGCATGGCCCCTGGCTGGTGATCGGCGGGTTTACGGCGTTCGGGGCGGCGGTCGCGGGTGTCGCCCGTGTGCTGCTCGATCCGGCGGTGGCCGGCACGGCGCTCTGGGGGATCGGGCTGTGTGCCTTCTTTGTGTGGTTGGTGTTGCTGCCGGTCTGGGTCTTCGCATGGGCCGCTTCGACTCGGGCGGCGGCGGCACGGCTGGGCGTCGGCGGGCGCGCTGCGGGGAACGGGCGGGCCGGTTGGAGGGTGGGGACGCTGGTCTGGGCGGTCGTTGTGGTGCTGGTGTGCGGCGTGGTCGGGCTGGGGGGCGGGGGCATGGGCTTCTGGTTCGCGATGGATGTTGCGGGTGCTGGTGGGTTCGCCGAGTGGGACTTCTGAAGCGGTGTGGCTATGCTTCCGACCCGGTTTTTCGGGCCGGAGCGGCGGCCCGGTCGGGGTTTGGATCGAGCAGACTGGCCGCGGGCCGCTTGGCCGAGAGGAGCATGGCATGGAAACCACGTTGATTATTCTCAAGCCCGACGCGGTGCAGCGCGGCTTGATGGGCAAGATCATCACCCGCTTCGAGGAGAAGGGGCTGGCGATCGTCGGCATGAAGATGATGACGATCTCTCAGGATCTGGCGGCGACGCACTACGGCGACCACAAGGGCAAGCCGTTTTACGACGGTCTCGTCGGATTCATGACCTCATCCCCGGTGGTGGTGATGGCGGTTCGGGGCGTGGGCGCCATCGCGATCGCCCGCTCGATGATGGGTGCGACGTTCGGCAGCAAGGCCGACGCGGGCACCATTCGCGGTGACTTCGGTGTCTCGAACTCGTTCAACCTGATCCACGGGTCGGACTCGCCCGAGGCGGCGCAGCGTGAGTTGGGGCTGTTCTTCAACGAGGGCGAGGTTCAGGACCTGGATCGCGCCATCGAGGGCTGGGTCTACGACATGTCGGGCGGCGAGCCCGAGTAGGGTCCCGACGCCGATCTGAATGAAGGACAACGCCCGTCCGGGAGGGGACGGGCGTTGTTGATTTCTTGGTGGTGTGCCCGGAGGGTCAGACGCTCGCGGCGGGCTTGATGGTGGCGATGACCGCCGGGGCGTCTTGTTCGTTGGGTTCGGAGACGATCTGATCGGCGATTTCGCGGCGGTGGATGTCGACGTCACGCGGGAAGTCGAAGGCGACACGGACGCGTTCGCCCTTGACGGACGCGATGCGGACGATCCCGATGGGGTTCTTGGGGTCGCCGATGACGATTTCTTCGCCTTCTCTGCGTGTGATGACCAGCATTGCGTGCTCCTTGCGCCGGTCTCGATGTCCGGATCGAGATGCTCGGTGCCGCTCCTCGGCACGGAGGAGTATATGGGCTATGGGGCCTGCGTCCAAGGGCTGATTTGTCGCAAGCCTTGGCCGGAGCATGAATTGCGCATGAAGGTCCGATTACCCGTTTCAGGGAAGGTGGGTTGGGGACTTGTGAGGCGGTGGCTTTGGCTGCTCACTCGACCGCTTCGACGGCGGTGACGCCGGGGACGCGGTCTTTGAGGTTGCGTTCGATGCCGATGCGGAGGGTCATGGAGGCGGAGGGGCAGCCGACGCAGGCGCCGTGCATTCGGATACGGACGGCGTTCTGTGGGGTGATCTCGACCAGTTCGATGTCGCCGCCGTCGTTCTGGACGGCCGGGCGGATGCGCTCGATCACGAACGCGACTTGTTCCCAGAGTGGGTGCTCGGCGGTGTCGGGCTGGGGTGCCATTGCTGGAGTTTATGCGGGCGGGGTGCGGGTGTCATCGAGATTAGAATGATTCAACACAAGAAAGGCTGGCGGGGAGGGTGGATACGGCGCGGTCGGCGGGCGGTGCTTCTAGGCTTGTGCATCATGGACGATGGACAGATTCGGAGCGTGCCCGGGAACGGGCTTGGGCGGGGCTTGGGGCGGCTGGCGACCCTGGGGCTTTGCGTGCTGGTGTGGCTCGGGGGCGGGTGTTCGGCGACGAGTTCGTTCGATCCATCCGGCAACCCGTTGCTGGACGTCCGGAATCCGGCGTTGCTGGCCCGGGACCGGGTGGCGGCGGCCGAGGCTGCGTGGGGCGAGGTCGAGTCTGGGGTGCGGGTCCGCGGCCGGACACGGGAGGCATTCAAGGATCTGGCCTGGTCGCGTGCGACGGATGGGGCGGTGCGTTTGACGCTGATCCGGCTCCTGATGAGCGATGAGAGCGAGGATGGTGCGGCGGATTCTGAGAGCATGGCCCGGCTGATGCTTCCAACGGAGCGCTCGCCGGATGTGATCCGGGTGCTGGCGGATGCGAGCGTGGCGCGTGGCTGGGTGAGCGTGGTGCCGGCGTTGGTGCGGAGCTATGCGCGGGTGAGCCCGAACGTGCCCGACGCGGATCGCGGCGAGCGGGCTGCGTTGCTGGCGTTGGTGCCGGGCGTTCCGATCGAGGAGATCGTGTATCGCGTGTTCGTGTCTCCGGCGGGTGATGTGGAGGCGATGGAAGGGGCGGTGCTGCGGAGTGCCGAGCGGACGCGGGACGACGCGTGGACGCTGCTCTCGCGTCTGGACCGGGACGGGCGTGTGCGTTCCCGGCTGATCGCGGGGGGTTCGGGCGCGGGCGTGAGTGATGAGATCGAGATGCTGCGGCGGGCGTTGCGCGATCTCGGGGTGCTCCCGCGGACGGGTGAGGAACTGGGGTGGCTCCGGCGTCTGTCGTACGGCGAGCGTGAGGCGGACCGGGCGGCGAACAGGGTGTGGTGGGATTCGGCGAGATCGGTGGTGGCGGCGTTGGGCGACGGCGAGCGTCGCGGGCTTGAGTTGCGGCATATCGAGGCGCTGCGCTGGGCGGGTGAGCACCGCGCGTCGTGGCTCGGGATGGACCGGGGCGAGTTGTTGGCGGAGTTGGAGGGGCGGCTGCGCGATCGGCCGCGGGTGATGCGCAAGGCCGACCGCGGGAAACGCCCGCGTTCGGAGCGCCTGCGTGATCGGGCCGACGCGATGAGCTGGGGCGATGCGTTGACGGTTTTGGTGGTCGATGAGGCGCTGCGGACAGGGGCGTTGGCCGGGCAGGTGTGGGAGCAGGTCGCGTTGGATCGGGCGGACGGGACGACGGAGTACGGTGGGATCGTGGAGGCGGGGGCGGGCGGGGAGCACCGCGCGGTGTTGTTCAGGCCGCGTGCTCGGGACCGGGTCAACGACGAGGCGTTCGTCGCCAGCGGGGACATGATCCGGTTTAGTGATCGTGCGTTGGCGCACTATCACTTGCAGGTTTCGAAGGAGCGTCTTTCGCGGTTTGCGGGGCCGAGCGACGGTGACTTGCTGTACGCATCGGTGTCGGGGCGGACGTGTCTGGTGTTCACGAGCATCGGGTCGGGCATCCTCAACGTGGACGTCTACACGCCCGACGGTGAGGTCCTGGATCTGGGGTATCTGACGCGATAGCTGTGCGTGTGATCCGGCGGCCGTCTTTGATCGAAATTCCGTCGACTTTGCTGGCCGAATCGCGTTTGTTCGATGTCCAGAAATTCTTGATCTGATACGCATCCGCGTTCTCGGGCGTTTGCGAACGGGTTCTCACCTGGCGGTATCGTGCCGCCCGGACGCACGTAGGCAGTGGGGGTAACACTGCTGACGAGAGGCCGCGCTTCGTCGCAGGGTTGGGTAGGACGCGCGGGAGGAGAACTTGGTATGAAGACTTCGATGACAGTGAGCGCGATCGTTGCGCTCGGCGCGGGGACCGCGATGGCGCAGACCGACGTGACCGGCGGGCAGACTTCGGTGCTGCTCGACACGGCGACGCTCAGCGCGGCCGCGAGCCTTGACCTCTCGGGTGTGTCTGCCGATGTCGGCGGCGGCAACCTGGGCGACGGCTCGGTCGCGTTCGGCATCAACCCCCGGGATGCGGCGAGCCTCCCGACGACGTTCTCGTACGATTCGAGCGACTTCCTCGGGACGTTCGGCGGCACAATCGAGCACACCGGCTCGGTGTTCTTCAACAACGGCACGGTGGAGGTGGGCAACTTCACGATCGGTTTCGATGCGGCCCGGGTGGGCGATAACCGGTCGGGTTTCTTTGTCGAGTCCACGACCGGGATCGCGGCGATCCTCTTCGATGTGGCGGCGCCGTCCCAGCTGGACGCGACCGGCTCGTCGCTGACGATCGCTGCTGACCTGCTGGTGTCGGCGGAGTTCGCCGGGTTCTTGGTGGACAACAGCCTTGCGTCGTCGGACCTGACGGGCGCGGACGTGGGCGACGCGTTGGTTCAGGCGGTTCCGACGCCGGGTGGTGTGGCGATGCTCGGTCTGGCCGGGCTGGTCGCGGCGCGTCGTCGTCGCTGAGATATCGCTGGGGGACAGCAGGCGTTCCTGGCTCCTTGGAAACGTCTACAGGTGGTGTAGGGAGGACGCCCCCGGCGATTGCCGGGGGCGTCCGGTTTTGATGGGGTGTGTGGGGGCGGGTGGCTACGATGCGGGATGGCGTTGACGGGTGTTGAAGAGCGTGTGGTTTCGGCGATCGCGGGGCGGGAGGCGGCGCTCTTGGAAGACCTGAGGCTGCACGTGGGGCTGCCGACGGGGGGTTTCAACGCGGACGCGATCGAGGAGACGCGGGAGCGGTTGACCGGGCGGCTGGAGCGGCTCGGGGCGTCGCACCGTCGGGTTGCGGCCGAGCGGAGGCCCGGGTGGCTGCTGGGCGGGGAGGGGACGGGCTACGAGCCGGAGACGTCGGTGTGCTCGCGGGCGGACCGTGACGGTTCGAGGGTGCTGATCGCGGGTCACATGGACACGGTGCACGACCCGGGGGGGGATTTCCGGGAGCTGTCGGTCGCGGGGGGCGGGAAGACCGCGGTCGGGCCGGGCTGCGTGGACATGAAGGGCGGGCTGGTGATCGCGGTGGCGGCGTTGGAGGCCCTCGAAGAGTGCGGGGTGGACGCGTCGTGGTCGTTCCTGCTCAACGGGGACGAGGAGACTGGGACGTACCACTCCGAGCGGGCGATCCGTGATGCGGCGAAGGAACACGACTTCGGGCTGGCGCTCGAGCCGGCGTTGCCGGGCGGGGCGCTGGCGATCGAGCGGGTGGGTTCGGGGCAGTTCGTCATCGAGACGAGCGGGCGTGCGGCGCACGCGGGGCGTGAGTTCACGAAGGGGATCTCGGCGGTGAGCAAGCTGGGCGAGTGTCTGGTGGCGGTCGCCGGGATGCCCGAGCCCGATCGGGGTCGGGTGCTGAATATCGGTCCGTTGCGGGGTGGGGTGGCGACGAACGCGGTGCCGGATTCGGCGGCGGCTTGGGGGAATGTGCGGTTCCCGGATCGGGCGGCGGCCGATGAGATGGGGGCGATGCTGGATGCCCTGCAAACCGAGGAAGGCGAGCTGCCCGGGGTGGTCGTGCGGCGGAGTTTCAACCGCCCGGCGAAGCCGCTGACGGCGGAGACCGAGGCGTTGGCGTTGCGGGCGCGTGGGGTGGCCGAGGACCTCGGGCAGTCGCTGCCGTTCGAGAAGACGGGGGGCGTGTGCGATGGCAACATCATGCAGGACGCGGGTCTGCCGACGATCGATACGGTGGGCGTGCGTGGCGGGGGGCTGCATACCCGGGATGAGTGGATTGAGTTGGACAGCCTCGTCGAACGCTGTCAGTTGCTCGCGCTGTTGGTGGCGCGTGTGAGTGCAGGCGGTTCCGCGGCC
The DNA here is from genome assembly GCA_002429045.1 of Phycisphaerales bacterium UBA6054. GTDB lineage: Bacteria > Planctomycetota > Phycisphaerae > Phycisphaerales > UBA1924 > UBA6054. The sequence continues at coordinate 4,627 of DIYM01000024.1, read as the reverse complement.
CGTTGATGACGACGAGTCACGAGGAGTTGGAGTGATGAGCAGCGAGACGATGACAGCGACGCAGGCGGAGCAGTTCCGGCAGGATCCGGCGGTGAGGGCGGCGATCGACACGATCGTGGACCGGGCGGCGGCGCATTCGGCGAAGATCACCGATGTGCGGGCCGGCAACCCGGATCTGAAGGTTTCGTACGACGAGTTGATGGAGCGTGCGGCCGCGGTGAAGGGGCGCGGGCTTCTGTACCCGACGCTGTCGGGCGGGCTGGGGAACGGGGCGCTGGTCGAGATGGCCGACGGGTCGGTGAAGTGGGACATGATCACCGGGATCGGTGTGCACTTCATGGGTCACTCGCACCCGGCGGTGGTGCGGGCGCAGGCGGAGGCCGCGCTCGACGACACGACCAAGCACGGGAACCTGCAGAGCTCGTTCGCGGCGTACGAGTTCGGCGAGAAGCTGCTGAAGCTGGCGCAGCGGAACTCGCGGCTCAAGCACGCGTTCATGACGACGTCGGGCGCGATGGCGAACGAGAGCGCGTTGAAGGCGTGCTATCAGAAGCACGCCCCGGCCAGCCGCGTGCTGGCGTTCAAGCACTGCTTCATGGGTCGCAGCGTGACGATGTGCCAGATCGGCGACTCGGCGGGCGGTCGGCAGGGGATCCCGCTGACCACGCAGGTGGACTACATGCCGTTCTGGAACGAGCAGGCGGTCGAGGAGGTCGGCGGGGCGACGCGGTTCATCGACCACAGCGTGTGGCGTTTGCAGCAGTACATCGACCGGTACCCGGGCATGCACGCGTGCTTCATCATGGAGCTCGTGCAGGGCGAGGGCGGGTTCAACGTGGCGACGCGGGACTTCCTTCGTGCCTTGATGGAGGTGTGCAAGGCGAACAACATCGCGGTGTGGGACGACGAGATCCAGTCGTTCGGTCGCACCGAGAGCATGTTCGCGTACGAGCTGTACGACCTGGGCGAGTACGTGGATGTGTTCTGCGTCGGGAAGATGACCCAGGCGTGCGCCACGCTGTACACCGAGGAGTACAACCCCAAGCCGGGGCTGCTGAGCGGGACGTTCACCGGGAACTCTTCGGACTTCACGGTGGGTTCGGCGCTCTTGGACACGCTGGCGGACGGCGACTGGTACGGGTCGGGCGGGGTGTTTGCGCAGCACCACGCGGAGTTCCGTCGCCAGGTGCAGGGCCTGATGGATCGGCATCCTGATTGGTTCCCGCCGGCGACGTTCTGCAAGGAGCTGGTCGGGGGCGTGGGAGGCATGATGAAGTTCACGCCGTTCGGTGGGGACAAGGCCAAGATCGGCAAGCTGTGCAAGGTCGCGTACGAGGAGGGCGTGATCCTGTTCTCGTGCGGGCACGGGCCGTTCCACATCCGGATGCTGCCGCCGATGGTGGCGATGAAGATGGAGGACTGGCCGCGTGTGTTCGAGATCGTGGAGCGTTCGATGGCGCGGGTCGCCAGCGAGGGCTGATTCGCTTCGGGAGGGGTCGGCGGGTCCCCCGGTTCAGGTTCGACGCGCTTCATCTGATGGACTGTGAGGTGGAACGTGTTCGTGATCCGGCGTGCCAAGATGGACGATGTGCCGACGCTTCTGAAGCTGGCGAAGATGGTGCATTTCATCAATCTGCCGCCGGACCGTGAGATCATCACGGAGAAGATCTTCAACTCGCGGAAGAGCTTCGAGAAGGCGGCGGGCATCCGTCGCAAGGACGTGAAGGAGCGGAAGCACTCCGGGTCTGGCGGCATCAGCGAGAAGACGGCGGCGGCCGATCTGTTCATGTTCGTCCTCGAGGAGGCGGGTTCGAACAACTGTTTGGGGACGAGCCAGATCGTCAGCCAGATGGGCGGGCCCGGTGCGCCGAACGTGTGCTTCAAGCTGGAGCAGCGTGAGAAGTACTCGGAGGCGTTGAAGTTCGGCATCAAGACAACCGTGGCGCGGCTGTATGAGGACGAGAGCGGCCCGACGGAGATCGGCGGGCTGATCATGCAGCCGAGCTTCCGCGGGCACCCGCAGAAGCTCGGCAAGTTCGTGTCGCTGGTGCGGTTCCACTTCGTGGGTTTGCACCGGCGGCTGTTCCGTCCGACGGTGCTGGCCGAGATGATGGCGCCGATCACCAGCGAGGGCGAGAGCCTGGTGTGGGACGCCCTGGGGCGGCGGTTCATCCCCCTGAGCTACGAGGAGGCGGACCGGTTCTGCCAGTACTCGCGCGAGTTCATGACGAGTTTGCTGCCTCGGGGTGATATCCATCTTTCGCTGCTGCCGCCGGCGGTCCGGAGCCAGATCGGGGAGGTGGGTCCGGAGACGCTGCCCGCGAAGAAGATGCTCGAGAAACTCGGGTTCGCGTACGACAGCTTCGTCGATCCGTTCGACGGCGGGCCGTACATCACGGCGAGCACGAGCGAGATCTCGGTCGTGAAGGCGACCCGGAAGATCGAGTTGGGCGAGGCCGTGGCCGCCCCGAGGGTGTCTGGGCTCGGCATCGTGTCGGTGTTGCACAAGGACGGCGAGTTCGCGGCCGTGCAGGCGCCGTACAGCGTGGACCGGGCCGGGCGGCTGCGTCTGACGCGGGACGTGCTCGATGTCTTGCACGCGGACGCGGGCATGGAGGCCGGGTTCACGCCGATGGACGAGCCGAAGCCCGTGGCGAAGCGATCGAAGAAGAGGGCGGCGAAGAAGACCGGTGCGCGGCGAGGAGGAACGTGATGGCTGTTGAGATCCTGAGGCGTGCGCCGAGCAATCTGGTGAACGGCGAGTGGCGCGGCATTGGCGGTGCGGACATCGTGTCGATCAACCCGGCGCGCCCCGGCGAGGTGGTCTGGTCGGGGGCTTCTCGCGTCGGCGATGTGGGCGACGCGGTGGGCGCGGCCCGGGGGGCGTTGGCGGCGTGGTCGCGGACCGCGTTGGAGGAGCGTGTCGCGGTGCTGCGGCGGTTCCAGGAGATCGCGACGGCGCGGAAGGGCGCGCTGGCGGAGTTGATCTGCGCGGAGACGGGCAAGGCCCATTGGGAGTCGGAGGGCGAGGCCGGGCTGATCGCCGGGAAGGTCGGGATCACCCTGGAGGAGGGTGTCCATTCCGGTCGGCACCGGGTGACAGATTTCGAGTTCGGGCTGAACGGCACGAAGGCGGCGCGGTGCCACTTCAGGCCCCACGGGGTGATGGCGGTGGTCGGCCCGTTCAACTTCCCCGCGCACCTGCCCAACGGGCACATCGTGCCGGCGTTGCTGATGGGCAACACGGTGGTGTTCAAGCCGTCGGACAAGTCTCCGGCGGTGGGGCAGATGATCACGGAGATGTTCCAGGAGGCGCTCGAGGGCGAGGGCTTCGGCGGGGGCGTGGTGAACCTGGTGCAGGGCGGGGTGGACGTCGCGTCGGGGCTGGTCACGCACGGCGACATCGACGGGATTCTGTTCACCGGATCGTGGGAGGTCGGGCGGAAGATCCTGGAGGCGAACCTGGATCGCCCGGGTCGGATCGTGGCGTTGGAGATGGGCGGGAACAACGCGGCGATCGTGATGCCGGACGCCGATCTGTATCAGGCGGTGGTCGAGGTGACGCGGTGCGCGTTCAACACGACCGGGCAGCGGTGCACGAGCACGCGTCGGCTGATCGTGCATCGGGATGTGGCGGACGCGGTGATCCCGGCGGTTGTGAAGGCCGCGAGCAGCCTGGTGATCGGCGACCCGCGGTCGGAGGAGCCGGTGTTCATGGGCCCGATCATCACCGAGCAGGCCCGTGACGCGGTGTTCGATGCCCAGGCGCGGTTCGCTGGCAGCGGCGGGCGGGTGATTCTCGAGTCCACGAGCGTGCCGGGGCTGGAGGGTTGGTATCTGACGCCTTCGGTGATCATGGTGGACCGTTTCGCGATGGACGCGGACGGCTGCGGGTGCGACGAGGAGGTCTTCGGCCCGATGCTGCGGATCAGCGTGGTGGATTCGCTGGGCGAGGCGATCGCGCAGGCGAACGCGACCCGGTTCGGGCTGTCCGCGTCGATCTTCACGTCGGACGGGGGAGCGCAGGAGCGGTTCTTGGCCGAGGCCCGGGCAGGATGCGTCAACGTCAACTGCGGGACGGCGGGGGCGAGTTCCAAGCTGCCGTTCGGCGGGTTGGGGATCAGCGGGAACCACCGCCCGGCGGGGGCGTTCGCGATGGACTACTGCGCGTACCCCGTGGCGTCGATGATCGAGGGCGGAGACGCGGCGACGCTGGCGCGGGGGATGCGGGTGGAGCGCGATTGGTTGAGTTGATCGGTTGGTCCCGGCTGTGGTCGGGGCCCGGGCCGGGGTTGTGATCGCGTGCCGACGCGTCGGGCGGTGTTTAGCCCGACTTGCGGAGGTTGAGGATGAGTTCGACCTGGCCCACGGGCTGATTGAGCGTCCGGGCGATCTCGATGGGGGGCATCCCGTCGTCGGAGAGTTCCCAGATCCGGCGGTGTGCTGGGTCGGCGTTGGGCTCGGTGATGTTGAGCTCGCGGGGGTGCTGGTGGTCGTTCGCTCGGGTGAGGGCGCCGGTGCGTTCGGCGCGGTCCTGCTCGATGCGGGCGCGGTCGAGCAGGGACGGGTCGATTTTGCGTTGGGCGGGGCGCGGTGTGTCGTGGGGGTCGGGTCGGTGTGCCGGCTG
>DIYM01000049.1 GCA_002429045.1 Phycisphaerales bacterium UBA6054 | reverse complement strand
GAGCCGGTCCGCGAGGGTGTGGTCGCCGGTCTCGAACCGTTCATCGACACGATCGTGGTCTGCACGCTGACCGCGTTGGTGATCCTCAGCTCGGGCGCGTACAACCGCGGGGGCGAGTCGGCGTTCGAGTCGGCGGGCGATGTCGTCGTCGTCCCCTCCGTCGATCCCGACTCGGGCGAGCCGATCCCCGGCAAGTGGACGCTCGAGACGCCGGCTTTGCCTCGGATGAGCCCGGACGCCCGCAAGATCCGGCGCACCGCCGAAGGCGCCTCGGGATGGCGTGAGGGTGAGACGGTGTTCCTGGTCGTCGCGGCAGACACCGACGAGAACACGGGGCGTGATCTTCGGAAGATCACGGGGACCGTGTCTCTGGGCGAGGACGACACATGGTCGGTCGCGTGGGGCTCGCTGGAGTCCGAGATCGAGCCGACGTTGCGCGGCTCGGCGCAGGGCGAGCCGGACCTCTCGATCTATGGCGACTACTCGGCCGCGTCCATGACCGCGTACGCGTTCGACCGCACCATCCCCGGGCTCGGGATGGTGGTGGTCACGATCGCCGCGTGGCTGTTCGCGATCTCGACCATGATCTCGTGGAACTATTACGGGGAGCAGGGCGTCTACTACCTGTTCGGTCGGTTCGGTGAGAACGCGACCAGGGCCGCGATTGGTGTGTACAAGGTCATCTATTGCTCGCTGATCCTGCTCACGACGGTCGCGGCGATGCCGATCCTCACGAAGGCGGACGGCTCGAAGTCCGCCATCCTGAGCTCGGACGCCGAACTGGACACCTGGACCACGCTCGGCCTGGGTGTCATGCTCGTCGCGAACATCCCGATCATGCTCATCTTCGGCCACGAGGCGATGAAGGCGTACCGCGACTACTTCAAGCGCATGAAAGACGGCGGCGGGGACCCGCACGAGGCGCCCCCGCTCAAGGATGTCGTCGAAGGCAAGGACATCGAGTAGCGGCCACGCACCAGCAAACCCGCGAGCCCGCGCACGCCCGCACGCCGCGGGCGTGTTTTCTTCGGGTCGTGGTCACCTACAGTCCACGCCCATGCCGGTGCTGGCCGCGACCAACCTGACGCTCGTCCACGGGCACAACGTGGTGCTCGATTCGGTGTCGCTGTCGGTCGAGCCGACAGACCGGATCGGCATCGTCGGGCGGAACGGTGCGGGCAAGTCCACGCTGATCAAGCTGCTGGCCGGGATCTCGCGACCCGACTCGGGCAGCGTCGTGCTCCAGCGCGGGTGCCGATCCGGGTACCTGGACCAGTCGCCAAGGCTCGATCCTGGTGACACGGTCCGGTCGGCCGCGGCCCGCGCGTTCGAGCGGGCCCACCGGCTGCAGGCCGAGCTGCACGCGGTCTTCGACCGGATGGGCGACGCCGCCGGGGACCAGCTGGACGCGCTGCTGAAAGAGCAGGCCAGGCTCGAGGCGGCGATCGACGCCGAGGGCGGGCTGAGCGCCGAGCACGAGGTCGCCCGGGTGCTCCAGGGCCTGGGGTTTGTTGATGCGCAGTTCGAGCTGCCCGTGAAGGCGCTCTCGGGCGGGCAGCGGGCCCGCCTCGCGTTGGCCCGGCTGCTTCTGGAAGAGCCGGCGGTGCTGCTGCTCGACGAGCCGACCAACCACCTGGACATCGACGGGCGCGAGTGGCTCGAAGGTTTTTTGGCCGACGACTTCAAGGGTGCGGTGATCCTGATCTCGCACGACCGCTACCTGCTCGACCGCGTCGTGTCGCGGATCGTCGAGGTCGAGCACGCGCGCCTGATCGACTACCCGGGCAACTACGCCGACTTCCGACGCATCCGCGCCGAGCGGCGCCTGACGCAGCACCGCGCATGGGAGAAGCAGCAGGCGGGGTTCAAAAAGGAGGCGGCCTACATCCGTCAGTACAAAGCCGGCCAGCGTGCCAAGCAGGCCAAGGGGCGCGAGAGCCGGCTCGAGCGTGCCAAGGAGCACGCGCTCGAGCGTCCCCTCGAGCTCGCCGAGCTGCGGCTCTCGCTGCCCAAGCCCAGGCGCTCCGGGGACGTCGTGGCGTCGGCGCGCGGCATCTCGAAGGTCTACCCGCGCGCGGACGGCTCCGGCGACCTGGTCCTGTTCCGAGACCTGTCGCTCAAGATCCAGCGCGGCGAGCGGTGGGGGGTCATCGGGCCGAACGGCGCGGGCAAGACCACGCTGATCCGCTGCCTGCTCGGGCTCGAGACGCCGACCTCCGGCGAGGTCACGCTGGGCGCCAAGCTGGATATCGGGCACTTCGAGCAGCACCGGGCCGTGGACGACCCGGAGCGGACGCTCATCCCGCACATCCAGTCGCGGATCAAGCACCAGACCGGCGGGGAGGTGGCGCTCTCCGAGCAGGAGGCACGCAACCTCGCGGGCTCGTTCCTGTTCTCGGGGGAGGACCAAGACAAGCAGGTCATGGTGCTGTCCGGAGGTGAGCTGGCGCGTGCCGATCTGGCGGCGCTGCTCGCGTCCTCCAAGAACCTGCTGGTGCTCGACGAACCCACGAACCACCTCGATATCCCCGCGGCCGAGCGCATCGAGACGGTGCTCGCCCGCGCCGCCGAAGATCCCAAGACCGGTCGGAAGACCGAGGCGGTGTACGACGGCTCGGTCGTCCTGATCTCCCACGACCGGGCGCTGCTCGACGCGGTCTGCGATCACCTGATCGTGTTCGACGGCGACAACGCCGCGGTGTTCCCCGGTTCCTACACCGACTACAAGCGTCATGCCGAGCGGGCCGGCACGCCGGCCTGGTCCCCGGAGTCTCCGCCTCGGGAGCTGCCCGCGGGCCAGAAGCAGCCGGGCGCTGTGGATCCGAACCCGGACCAGCCCAAGGCCAAGAGCCGGTTCTCCTGGATGGGCTTGGACGCGATCGAAGCCCGCATGGGAGAGACCGAGACCAAGATGGGCGAGCTGGATCGTCAGCTCGGGGACGCCGACATCTGGAAGGACGTCGAGCACGCCAACAGCGTGACCGAGGCACGCGACGCGCTGCGTGCCGAACTGGACGAACTGGAGACCGAGTGGCTCCGAAAATCGTCCTGAGCGTGGCGGTTCCGGGGCGGTTCCGGGGCGGCTCAGGCGGTGAGCTTGGGCCCGAGACGCTCGACGGTCTCGACCGCGTGCCGATGGGCGCTGCGGCGGGACTTCCTGATCGCCGACACCAGCGCGAACGGCGCCGGGATCGCCGCGAGCGGGAGGTACCACATCCATGTCCGCAACACGCCCGAGGTCAGGCGCTCGTACCAGCCGAAGCCCTGGAGGAAGGCGTCGGTCAGCGGGAGCCCGGGCCAGACGCACACCGCGAGCACCGCGCCGAAGATCATCGGCATCTTCCGTGACATCCGCAGGTCGAACCGGAGCCCGTCGCCCTCTGCGCGGACCAGGACCCGCCCGTCGAAGGGGTGGCCGAACGCGGCGAACGAGGCGATCTCGTCGCCGGTCCCGGGCTCGAAACCGGCGAGCTTGCCGGCTTTGGACAGCTTGGTCAGGCGCGTCACCGCATCGCGACGATCGACCGTTCCGGTCAGCGTGGCGATGTGGTCCCCGGGCCTGCCGCCCCGCGGTGTCTGGTTCTCGGAACTTCCCATGCTTGCCAGTCTCTCCAGAGCCCGCACGCGGACGCGTCGGGCACGCGTTGCGGCCCCGGTACCGATCGGTCCGCGCGACCCGCCCGATCCAATCCGATAGTAAGCCGGGCCGAATCCCATGACCCCGATCCCGTTCCAATCCGTTCGGCCCGAGCACGATGCGCGGGAACGGTGCGCGGCCCACCCCCGGCCGTCACCGGCGATCGCGCGGTCCGATCCGCGGTGGCTCCTGGCCGTGCGGGTCCAACTGCTGATGAGCGGCCAGCCCTGCCTGCTGCCGCGCCATCGGGAGAGGCTGGAACAGTCGGCCAAACGGCTCGGGTTCATGCCGATCCACGCGGCGTCGATCATCGCGATCGCCGAGCGGTCCGTTCAACGCGGGGGGCTCGACCGCCACGCGTCCGAAGAGATCGCATCGATCCCCGGGCCTGGCGCGGGCACGCCGTCGGCGTTGGGCATGTGGCTCTGGCTGACGGTCGCGTTGCTGGTTGTCGCCGCGGGCGTGATCGTGCTGGCCCGCTGGGGCTGACGGGCATCACATACGCAGCCTGACCGTGCGGCGCTCCCCGTCCTGCCCGAGCACGCCCAGTTCCACGGTGATGCCCGTGAGCAGGCCTTCGTCGGCGAGCATCACGAAGAACTCGTCCGGCCCGGGGAACGCCTTGCCGTTGATCGTGACGATCTGGTCCCCGGCCCGAAGCCCGCTGCGGTCGGCGGGGAACTCCCGGAAGATATCCGCCACGAGCATCCCCTCGTCCGACGCGATGAGGCGGGCGCCCAGCTGCATCATCGTGGGGGTGGCCAGACGCTGGGCGAGCACCTCGGGGCGGATCGGGGCGAGCACGACCGTCATCGATCGCAGCGTGCCCTCGCGCCAGATCTCGACATCGACGCCGTCCCCGGGGCGCCCCGAGCTGATCAGCGACACGAGGGACTCGCTGTTGAGGATCGGGCTCCCCTCGACGGAGACGATCACGTCGTCGGGGCGGATGCCCGCGTTGTCGCTCGGGCCGTCCTCGACCACGCCGGCGACGCGCACGCCCGTCAGCACGGTGCCGTCGTCGAACACGACGCGTTCGATGCCCCGCTGCCCCCCGCCGAAGTTGATGCCCAGGAACCCCCGCGAGACAGACCCGTGCTCGATGAGCTGGCTGACGATGGGCTCGATCGTGCCCAGGGGGATCGCGAAGCTGATCCCGGCCGAGTCACCCCCCGAGTCTTCCGGCGTCGCGCCGATGGACTGCGCGGTGGCGATCGCCACGTTCATCCCGACCACGTGACCGTCCGTGTTGACCAGCGGCCCGCCCGAGTTGCCCGGGTTCACCGCCGCGTCGGTCTGGATGTAGTTGGTGTACCCGCCCGGGATCGATGAGCCTGGCGTGCTGCGTCCAAGCCCCGAAACGATGCCCTCGGACATCGAGAACTTGAAGCCGAAGGGGGACCCGAACGCGTACACACGCTCGCCCACGCGGGGCAGGCGGGACTCGCTCCGCATCACCGGGAACAGGCCCGAGCCGCGATCGACACGCACGACCGCGATATCGGTGTAGATGTCGGTGCCGACCAGCTCGCCCGCGACGACGGCCCCGTCGCTGAACTCGACGCTGATCCGCTCGGACCGCCCGACGACGTGGGCGTTGGTGACGATGTGCCCCCTGGAGTCGTAGACCCAGCCCGCCCCGGAGGAGGCGGCGCCCCGGCGTCGGCCGCCCGTCTCGATGTGGACCACGCTCGGATTGACCGAGTCCGCGATCGAGGCGACCGCCCGGTCGATGCGCCGGAGGATGTCGTCGTCCCGGAGTTCGTTGCGCGCCAGTTCGATCCGCGCCGATTGCTCGGCGACCGCGTACTGGCTTAGGAGCCTCGGCCCGACCAGCAGGGCGAGCAACGCCGCCACCGCCAGCATGATCATGGGGACGACCGTCTCGATCCGTCGCATGCCCGCCTCCGTGTCCTCGACCCGCTGGGTGCGTGTTACCGATCCGTGTTCGACGCTCGGGCCGCGCCCGACGCAGGGCCGGCGGACGGGCCCGTCTCTCGCATGGTGTACCGCGAGCCGCCGATCTGGTCGCGGGCGACGCGGGCGGTCCACTCGGCGCCCGCTTCTTTGATCCGCTCACCGATCGCGTCGACCGGCTCGGCAAACCGGGGCGTCTGATCCGTCAGCCCGAGCAGATCATGCACGACGAGGATCTGCCCGTGACAGTCGGTCCCCGCCCCGATCCCGATCACCGGCACGGAGGTCGCTTCCACAATCCGCCGGGTCACCTCCGGCGGGACGGCTTCAACCAGCAGGAGCACCGCGCCCGCCGCTTCCAGCGCCACGGCGTCATCCACCAACGCTTCCATCGCGTCCTCGGTCCGCCCCTGGGCCGTGGGCCCGCCGAGCACGGCGGTGGTTTGCGGGCGGTAGCCGATGTGGGCGCACACCGGGATGCCCGCCCGGGTCATGCGATCTACGAGCGCCCCGAAGGAGGCGTCGGCCTCGAGCTTGACGACATCGGCCAGCCCATCACGCATGAACCGCCCCGCGTTCTCCATCGCCGCCTCAACCGACGCGTGGTAGCTCATGAACGGCATGTCGGCCATCACCAGCGTCCGAGGGGCGCCGCGCTTCAGGGCGGCCGTGATCTGCACGAGGAAGCCGATCGGGGCGTCGATCGTCCGCTCGTGCCCGAGCACGACCTGGGCCGCCGAATCGCCCGCGAGCAGCACGTGCACGCCGCCCCGTTCGAGCCAGCGGGCTGTGGTGGCGTCATACGCCGCCAGGCAGGCGAACTTCTCGCCGCGCTCCGCCATCCGGCGGAGCGTTTTGAGCGTGACGGCGTCTCGCAGACGCACCTCGGACCCTGTCTCGTCGTGCGGGGAAAGGCTCACGGGCACATCATAGGGGAGCCCGGCACGCCCCGTGCGTGCCGTCTTCGCCCCGCCCCCAGAACGAACGATGGTCGGCGAGGATCCGCCGGCACATCTCCTCGTCCGGTTCGCTGCGCTCGTCGCCCTCGATAAAGCACCCGCCGAGCACCAACGCGTCCCTGCGCGGGAACATGTATCGGTACCCGTCGTGCTTGATGTACCCCAGATCCTGCGGCTTCATCAGCACGAGCATCCCGCGGGCCGGGTACATCGCATGGTCGTCGAACAGATCCCGCGAGCCGAACGCCAGGCAGTTCACGATCCCCGGCTCACCGACGCCCGCGAGGTCGGAGATCCTCTCGATCCGGCGGGATTCGAACCGACCGCCCAGAGACCGCACCCGTTCGATCAGGCGCCGGAGAAGCACCGGCGTGTGCATGAAGAGGGTGTCGAACACACGCCCCGGACCGCCGGCCGCGCCGATCGGCAGGACCTCCAGCGCCCTGGGGGGCCCGAGCGATCCGTTGTCGAAGAACTCCGGGTACTCCGGCGCGCCCTCCGGCTCGTAGACCGGGAGGGTCTCGATGCCGTACGGAGCGCCGAGTTCACGGAGCGACTCGATCGAGCGCCTGAGGATCCCGTGGAACCAGGCCCGCCGCTGGGGCGTGTCCCCGAACTCGATCCCGGTCGGGAGCCACACCGCGCCCGCGACGGCGCTGACGGTCTCCGTCCCGACCCGCTCGGCGATCACACGCACACGCCGCCCCGATTCCAGCAGGCGCACCGCCGTCGCAAGCCCGACCACGCCCGCGCCCAGCACCGCCACGGGCTCTCCGGCTTGGAGCGATCCATCGACCAGACGCACGGCTTCTTCCGCGGTCCCGAACGCGATCGACACGCCGCACCCGCCGTGCCCGTAGTTGTGCACGACGGCCTTCCCGCCGGCGTCCGACCCGAGCCGTTCGGCCTCGATCCGCAGCCCGCCCCGCCTGCACGGACGCACGCCGCCCACGAACCGGAGCACGGCGTCGTCGCTCAGATCAGGGGCGCGGAGTGTCTGGATCATCCCCAACGCTAGGACGCCCGCCCTCGTCCGGAGCCGCGTGCGCCCGATCGGCGCCCGTGATACGCACCGTCACCGCGGAACCGAACGGCGCAACACGCTCATCGTCGACGATCCAGACCGGGGCGTCCTGGGCGATCCAAGGGCTCAGCGTCCACGCCGCCGCGACGACCTCCGTGCCGAAACCGGTCAGCCCGACGACCGTCCCCGTGCGGTCCGCGGCGTATCCGCCGTCCTTCAGAAGCGAGCCTGCGAAGACCAGCCCCCACCCGGGGTCGTCGGTCAGGCGCTCGGCTTCGGATTCGTCGCCCTCCTCGCGGACCCGCACCGCCCAGTCGGAGAGCGGCACGAACGCTCCGGGCACCCCGTCAACGAGCACCGACACCCAGACAGAGAGTTCTGCCCCGCTCGGCGCGATCCGGGAGCCGTTCTCGACCCGCACCGGGCGCCCCGGCTCGAACCCCGCCGCCAGCAGGCCCGCGTGGATCGCCGAGGGCGTTGCGTCGGTCACGACCAGGGACTCGTGCTCGCGGCTGTCCGGTCCCGTCACCAGCAACTCGAGATACACCACGGGCGTCTGCGGGTGCGACGTGTCCGCGCAGACCGTCCCCTCGAACTCGACGACCCGCTCGCCGACCCGCACCCCGGGGACCAGCTCGCGCAGCTCAACGGGCTCGCCGACGGGCTCGGGGGGGCTGGGCGTCGCCAGCAACAACGCCGCGATCAGCACGCTCACGACGCGGCCCCCGTCACCGGGCCCGAGCGGGCGAAGGCGGCGAACGCGTTGCCCCGGGCCTGGAAATGGTCGAACTGATCCCACGAGGCGCACCCGGGGCTGAGCAGCACCGCGTCGCCGGCCCGCGCCTCCGAGGACGCCCGGCGCACCGCGATGTCCAGGGTCTCGCACCGGACAGAGAAGCCCGGCGCGAGCGCCGCGATCGAGCCGCCGGTCGCACCGATCGTGTAGAGACGGACCGCCTCGCCTCCGAGCGATGCGATCTCGTCGAGCGGCACGCCCTTGTCGTACCCGCCGCAGATCAGGTGCACACGCCCCGGGCCGATGCCCTCGGCGATCGCCCGCACCGCGAGCGTCGACGCCTTGGGCACGGTCGACTTGGAATCATCGTAGTAGCGCACGCCGGCAGACTCGTGAACGAGGCAGAGCCGGTGGGGCAGCCCGGCGAATCCCCGGACGCCGTCGAGGACGCCCCGCCTGTCGATGTCCGGCGCACTCGCGAGGCACGCCGCCGCGGCGAGTGCGGCGTTCCAGGCGTTGTGCACGCCCGGGACCGCGCAGCCATCGACGCGTTCATCCGCGCCGACGATGACCCCGCCGACGCCCTCGTTCCTGGGCCAGTGTCGCACCCCGGACGAGAGCACGGCGAGGTCGCCCGGGCTCTGGTGCGCGAGGATCTGCCGCTTGCTTTCGGCGTAGTGCGACTCGGTGCCGTGCCAGTCGAGGTGGTTCGGCTCGAGATTCGTCACGACCGCGATGCCCGGCGACCAACGCCGGCGCCCGAGCCAGTAGAGCATGGCGCTGGACAACTCGAGCACCACGCGCGACTTCGGCGTGACCCCCCCGAGATGACCGAGCAACGAACCGCCGATGTTCCCGCCGAGCACGCTGGGCACGCCCGCCGCCTGGAGCCCGGCGTGGATCATCGAGCACACCGTGCTCTTCCCCGCCGAGCCGGTCACGCCCACCACCCGGGACCGATCGAGCAGCGAGCACGCCAGCCCGATCTCGGTGGTGATCTCGATCCCCGCCGCCTCGGCAGAACGCACGAACCGGTCCTCCCACGGCTTGGGCACCGCCGGATTGACCACGATCAGATCGGCGGTGGTGAAGTCGCTCACGCGGTGCTCGCCCAGGCGGAGTTCGATGACGCCGGAGTCCACCAGGTCCCGGACCGCGTCGACCGACTCGCCGAGCCGCTCTTCGCGCTCGCGATCGGTCACGATCACATCGGCGCCCTGCGATGCCAGCCACCGGGTGACACCGACCCCGCCGCCGAAGCGCCCGAGCCCCATCACAACGACACGGCGCTGTTCCAATGATCCGGGCTCGAACGGGTCCATCCGGTTCTCCGAAGTCGGTCTACATCATCGCGACCGGGTCGACATCGACCGCGGTCGCCGCGTCACTCTTGAGCAGCCCGCGCTGGCGCAGGGCCGCGAACGCCCGCTGGATCACCCGCGGGTCGTGGCTGGTCGCTTCGATCGCCACGCGCCACTTGTCGGCGATGCGGGCGATCACGCAGTCCATCGGGCCGGCGACACCCAGGCGCTCACCGCCCGCTTCGTGCAGCAGTGCCGCCAGTTCATCCGCTCGCCCGTTCGCTTGCCGGTAGTCCGCGTGGCGCACCACGATCCGCGCCATCCGGGTCGCGGGCGGGACGCCCGCCCGCGAGCGCGACTCCAGCTCGCGCGTCGCGAACCCCTCGTAGTCGTGGTTCGCCGCGTGGGCGATCGCGGGGTTCTCCGGGTTGAACGTCTGGACGACGACCTCGCCCGGGCGGGCCCCGCGCCCGGCCCGCCCGGCGACCTGCGCGACCAGCTGGAATGTCCGTTCCTCGGCGCGGAAGTCGGGCAGCGCCAATGCGGTGTCCGCGTTGAGCACCCCGACGAGCGACACGTTCGGGAAGTCGAGCCCCTTGGCGATCATCTGGGTGCCCAGCAGCGCCCGCAGCTCGCCTCTCCCGAACCGACCGAGCACATCGAAGTAGTCCGAGGCTTTCCGCATCGTGTCGGCGTCCACGCGTTCGAAGCCCTCGCCCCGCAGCAGCCCGAGCCCACCGAACCGCTCCTCGATCTCCTCCTCGACGCGCTGCGTGCCCGCGCCGAGCTCGACCACCGGCTTGTGGTCCATCGGGCAGACCCTCGGGACGAGGCGCTCGTCGGCGCAGTGGTGGCACCGCACGTACCGACGCCCGCCCTGCTCGCGGACGGTGCCGCGGTGGACGACCATGGTCGCATCGCACCGCTCGCACTCGAGCTTCCAGCCGCAGGACGTGTCCGAGCACACGACGACCGAGGCGAAGCCGCGTCGGTTCAGGAGCAGGATCGCCTGCCCGCCCGACCCGATCGTGCGTTCGAGCGCGTTCCCGAGGGTGGGGCCGATCGCGAGCTGATCTGCACGCTTGCCGTGCTCACGGCGCATCGCCAGGCGCTCGCTGGCCATATCCACGATGCGCACACGCGGCATCGACCCCGCGCCGACGCGTTCCGGCAGCGACCACAGGCGGTAGCGCCCCTGCCCGGCGTTCTGCCAGCTCTCGAGCGCGGGCGTCGCGGACCCGAGCAGCACGGCGCATCCCTCGAGATGCCCGCGTTTGACCGCGACGTCCCGGGCGTGGTAGCGGGGGAGCTGGTCCTGCTTGTACGACCCGTCGTGCTCCTCGTCGACAACAATCACGCCGACGTTTTCGATCGGCGCGAACACCGCGGAGCGAGCCCCGACCACCACCCGGGCGTCACCCGACGCCGCCGCCTGCCACTGCTTGTTCCGCGAGGCGGCCGAGAGCCCCGAGTGCAGCACCGCCACACCGTGCTCGCGGAAACGCTCCACGAACCGCCCGGCCGTCTGGGGCGTCAAGGCGATCTCCGGAACCAACACCACCGCCGTCTTGCCCATCGCCAGCGCCCGCTCGATCACACGAAGGTACACCTCGGTTTTGCCCGAGCCGGTCACGCCGTGCAGCAGGTGCACGCCGAACGCCCCGAGCGTTCCGCAGATGCCTTCGACGACCGCCGCTTGACGATCCGTGAGCCTGATCCTCTCTGCTCCCGATCTCTGGCCCCCTGTGAACAGATCCGGGGCCCGCACCGTGGTGCGTTCCACGCGTTCGAGCACGCCCATCTCGATCAGCCGATTCACCGGCCCGGCGTTCGAGGCGCCGAGCCCGCGGGCCAACTCCTTGGCGTCGATCGGGAAACGCTCCGCGTCGAACGCCCGCAGCGCATCCCACGCCGCCCGCACGGACTTCGTCGCGTTCTCGGCGGGCTCGACGCCCTC
>DIYM01000072.1 GCA_002429045.1 Phycisphaerales bacterium UBA6054 | reverse complement strand
GGGGGGTGGGGCGGGGAAGCGGGAACGACGGCCGTTGAGCCGGGGACCCGCCGAGGGATGCTCGGGCACGCGCCGTCACCCGCCACGGATCGGGAGACGCGGTGCTCGTTTCAGATCACCCGCACCACACGCGCGTTGTCCTCGAGACGGATCGCGGCGACGGGCGGGAACGCGGTGCTCTCGTGAACGGCCAGCGTGGTCGGGCGGGTCTCGCGGAACGAGCCGGTCGTTTCGTTGTTGAGCAGGCGCGTCAACCACCGAGCGGCCTCGAGCCCGAGCGCCTTGGCGTCCTGGCACACCGCGGTGAACTGCGGGAACGTGCGGAACCGGATGTCGCTGTCGTCGAAACCGACGATCGAGAGATCCTTGGGAACCCTGATGCCGAGCTGGAGACACTTGTGCAGCGCCCCGACCGTGGAGAGCGGGTTGGTGAAGTAGATCGCGGTGGGCGGTTCGGGCTGATCGAGCAGCTTGAGCAGCATCATCACGCCGCCCTCGGGGCTGGCCTCGGCACGCACGATCAGGTTGTCCTGCACCTGGATGCCCGCCCCGGCCAGCGCGTCGCGGTACCCGTTCTCGCGATCGACGTGGTCCGAGTCCGACACCCGGTGGATCGCCAGACCGATCCGCCTGTGACCGAGCCCGAGCAGGTGCTCGACCGCCTGCTGCGAGGTCTTGCGTGATTCCGAGTCGATGTAGTTGACGTCCGGGCGGTCCGAGCGGTCCGCGATCTGGACCATGGGGAAGCCCTCGTCGGCGATCTGCTCGGCGACCTTCGAGTCGTCCAGGGAGCGGACGAGCACCCCGCGCAGGCCCTTGCGATCGAAGAACTGCCCGAACGTCTCGTCGCGGTGCTTGTCGCGCTGGATGTTGACGAACGTGAGGTCGAAACGACGATCGCTGACGCCCTCGAGCACCCCGGCGAGCAGGGCCGCCTCGAACGCGCCGAAGTCCGCCTTGACCGGCTCGCCCGGGTACGCCAGGCCCACCACGTTGGTCGGCTTGCGCCCGACGGAGGGGCGGTAGCCGCTCTTGTCGGCGGTCTGGAGGACGCGCCTGCGCGTGCCGTCGCTCACCCCGGGGTGGTTGTTGAGGGCCCGGGACACGGTGGCGACCGAGATCCCAAGCTCATCCGCGATGGCACGTACCGAACTCATCCGCCGTTCCCGTCCAAGTCTCGTTCCAACCTCGGGTCGATCTCCGACCACAGCACCTCGTAGGTGCTCTTTACGATACCGTCTTCTTCAACAAAGAGGTCCCTGGGCGAGTAGTTACTCACGTGCCCGTCGACGAACGCGAAGTTCGCCGAGCCCGCGACCTCCATGAAGTTGCCGGGGCGGCGGGGGTGGCGGTAGTACGGCACATAGCTGCGGGGAAGCGTGTCCGGGTCGCTCCCGAGTTCGGGCCCCGTCGGCTGGACGCTCCAGTTGCCGGCGATGTCGCCGTCTAGGAGCCCCTCGCCCCCGCCGAACCGCTCGCCGGGCAGACGCGTCGAGCCGATCGATCCGGAGCTGAACCAGGTCGTATCGGCAATATCATCGACTTCCGACCGGAACGAGCCCCACGTCTCGCCGAACAGCACTATTTTGCTCGCACGCCCCGTGTCGTCGTTGAACGCCTGCCCGTTCTCGAAGGTGGCCTGGTTCTGGCGGTACGTCCCGGGCTTGAGGAAACGCGGGAGACCATCGGGGCTGTTGCGGAAGTCGGTGACCTCCGCGGCGGACGCGGCCCAGTAGTTCATCGAGTACGACCGCCCGGCGTCGGGGTGGTTCGGGCACTCCATCACGCCGCCGCCGACCGTGGGGTTCTGGGCGTTGTTCTGGTCGATGTTCCGGAAATCCTCCTGCGGGAGATACTGGCCGATCCGGTTCACATCGAACCACTGCATGTTCCGCTTGTCGTTCTGGGGGTCGATCACCACGTTGTCGGCGCTGAACAGAACCGGGGGGAATCTGCCCCGATAGTCAACGGCGTAGACCTGCGCCGCCTGGGCGATCGACCGGATGTTGGTCTGGCACACGAGCCCGCGCGCGGTCTCGCGGGCCTTTCCGATCGCCGGCAGCAGGATCCCGATCAGCAGCGCGATGATCGCGATGACCACCAGCAGTTCGATCAGGGTGAACGCGCGGCGTGGCGCGCCGGATGTTGTCATCTTCGTCAGCATGTCAAGGGGCTCCCTCGGTTCGCGGTATCCGTCTCGGACCACCGACCCCTGTGCGAAACAGTTACATCAGTCTCTCTCCTCGAACCCCGTTTGTCAAGGATCATTTCAAGATGCTGCAAACCCTTTTAAAACAGGCTTTTAGAAAGGACGGACGTCCAAGCGGGCCGCCCGGGCCCGCACCGCACAAGGGGTTTTTTGGGGCAGAGCACCGGATTCCGTGCCCCCGGGAGCGTCGGAACAGTTACAATTGGGCATGCTCAGAAGATCCGCCCTCCTCGCATCACTGGCATCGGGCATGGCGTCCGGGGTCGGCGGGTGCGCGTCCGAGAACGTCCGCGACCCGAGCCCCGACTGGGGACGCCTCGGCGAGCCTTCGGTGGTCACGATCGAGCGGACCGGATCCGGATTCGAACTCATCCGCAACGGCTCCCCGTTCTTTGTCCGCGGAGTCGGCGGGACCGGCCACCTCGAGAAGCTCGTCGCGTACGGCGGCAACGCGATCCGGACCTGGGACGCCGAGGGCATCGACGACCTCATGAACGAGGCCCACCGCCTGGGCTTGGTCGTGCAGGCCGGGATCTGGCTCGAGCACGAGCGTCACGGGTATGACTACAACGACCCGGAGATCAAGCGGGCCCAGCTCGAGAAGGTCGAGCGTTTGGTCAAGCGCTACCGCGGGCATCCGGCGCTGCTCTCGTGGGGCGTCGGCAACGAGGTGGAACTGGGCGGCGATCTCGGGCTGGCGTTGCGGGCGATCGAGGATGCGGCCCGCCTGATCAAGCAGCTCGACCCGGACCACCCCACCGTCGCGATCGTCGCGGAGATCGGGGACGACAAGGCGCAACGCATCGCCGCCGAGTGCCCGAGCATCGACGTGATCGGCATCAACGCGTACGGCGGGCTGGCGTCGGTTCCTGAACGCCTGGCCGAGCAGGGCTACACGGGCCCGTACATGATCACCGAGTTCGGGCCGCTGGGACACTGGGAAGGACCGGGCACCGCCTGGGGCGCGCCGATCGAGATGAGCAGCGGCGAGAAGGCGGACTTCATCGCGGACAACTATCAAGCGGCGATCCACTCGCGCCGTCCCGGCGACTGCCTGGGTTCGTTCGCGTTCCTGTGGGGTGACAAGCAGGAGACCACCGAGACGTGGTTCGGCCTGATCCTGCCGACCGGGGAGCCGACCGAGACCGCGGACCGGCTCAGCGCGTTCTGGACGGGCTCGATGCCCGAGCAGCGCGCGCCCCGGGTCGATTCGGTCACGCTCGATACGCCGGACCCCGGGCGGATCGCGCCCGGCTCGCCGATGCGCCTCCGGGTGGACGCGACCGATCCGAACGGCAACGCGCTGGACGTTGAGTGGCGGATCGTGGGCGAATCGACGGATCGAAAGACGGGCGGGGACCGGGAAGCCGTGCCAGAAGAGGTACCCGGAACGTTGATCGATGTCTCGGGGAACGAGGCGACGCTCCGGGCGCCGGGGGTGCCCGGCGCCTACCGCGTCTTCGTCACCGTGCGTGACGGCACGGGGAGGGCGGGCACGGCGAACGTGCCGTTCCTCGTGGTCGACTAACAGCAAACAAGAGCGGTGTCGACGGCATAGCGGAGGTCCGGTCCACAGCGACCGGGCTTCCGCTCGTCGCGGTCTCGTCCGATCCGGTCAGGGGCAGCCGGCGTTATAGATCGAGATGTACTCGGCGACATCGAAGAAGTTGAACGCCCCGAACGGAGCCGCGAGATCGGCCAGGGGGTTCTGATCGTTGAACAGGCCGATGAACTCGAAGAGGTCGAACGCGTTGAGTGTTCCGAGCGGCTGGGCCAGATCGGCCTGGGAGCAGCCGCCGACAGGAGTCAGGCGGAACCAGTTGATGTTGAAGTTCCCGCCCCCGCCCTCCGTGGTGAAGCGCATGACCTGCGGCCCGGCTTCGAGCGTGACCTGCCGTGAGACAGTGAACCATTCTTGGAAGCCGCCGGTGATCGGCGCGAGGATGGCGCCCGTGGCGTCCGCGCCGTCGAACTCGACGCGGAAGGGGCCCCCGATCTGCGGGGACGCGACGCGCATCTCGAGCAGGTAGTCGCCCGACTGCGCGACATCGACGGTGTACTCGAGCCACTCGTCGGCTTCGATCCAACCGACGTTGAAGCCGCCTTCGGAAGCCTCCTGGATGTCTACATCGCCGTCGCGGTAGGCGCCGCCGTTGTTGCCCGGGTCGCTGTCTTGCGAGCCCTGCCCGGGGTATCCGGCGTCGTAGTCCTCGGCCTCGATCTGCCCGGGGACGCTCGCCGGGACCCCGAGGAACGGGCCGGTCTCGATCTGATACACGCGGACATAGTCGACTTCCATGGTCTGAGGCCACCGCGAAGACCCGTCCGGGTTGCCGGGAAAGTTGCCCCCGACCGCGACGTTGAGCAGCATGTGGAAGGGCACGTCGAACGGCGCCCGGCGGTTCCCCGCCGGGCCCAGCGTGCTGAACCAGACCTGCGAGTTGACGGTGTAGAACAGGTCTCCGTCGAGGTACCAGCGGATCTCGTCGGGCAGCCACTCAACCGCGTACTCGTGGAATCCCTGGCTGTAGTCGGTGCCGGTGACGATGCTGTTGCCGACGTATTGGTTGCCCGGCCACGCCCCGCCGTGGTGGATGGTGCCGTAGATCCGGTCGGCGGCGTTGACCGACTCCATCACGTCGATCTCACCCGAGGAGGCCCAGCCGCCGTAGGGCGAGTCGGTCGGCAGCATCCAGAACGCGGGCCAGACGCCCTGCGTGCTCGGGAGCTTGATGCGGGCCTCGACCCGCCCGTACAAGAAATCGAACTTCTCGTAGCTCCGGATCCGCGCCGAGGTGAAGGCGCTGCCCTCGAAGTCCTCTTGGCGGGCGATGATCTTCAGCGTGCCGTCGGACACGAAGGAGTTGACCGAGCGGTTGGTGTACGTCTGGAGTTCGTTGTTGCCCCACCCGACGAGCCCGAACTCCGTGCCGGTGCCGGTCTGGTATGACCAGTTGCCGGGGTTGAGGATCAGGCCGTCGAACTCGTCGGCGAACACCAGGGACCAGCCCGGGCCCGGCCCGCCGCCCGCCGGGTCGCTCCCCGCCGCGACCGCGTGACCAGCGAGCGGGACGAGACTGACTGCAGCGGCGAAGCGGCTCAAACGCATGATCGGGCTCCTCTCAAGCCCATATTCAACCGCAGCCCGGGGACCGATGCAAGCGAAACAGTTACAAAGTTCGACGTTTCTGGGCCTTCAGGGCCTGTTCTGGAGCTCACGCTGCCCGATCCGGGCCCATCGGGGGTTCCGGTTCACGGGCAACCGGCGTTGTAGCGGGTGACGAAATCGCTGACATCGAAGAAGTTGAGCAAGCCGTTGCCGTCGAGATCCGCGGCGGGGTCGGAGGACGAGAAGATCGCGATGTACTCGGCGACATCGAAGAAGTTCAGAACGCCGTAGGGCTCGGCAAGGTCGGCGCCGCACCAGAGCCGATCGCGCAGGCGGGGGTCTCGGATGCCGATGCGCGTGGCGCGGAAGTGCAGCCCGCCGGGGGCCTGGGACCACTGGGCGTTGCACGACTCGTCGACCTCATAGAAGATGCCGGGCTGCCCGACGCAGATGAGGGTGTTGCCGTTCGGGAGGCGTTGGGCGCCGGAGATAATCGGTGAGTAGAACGATGTGCCGCCCGCGTTCTCGCAACTCCAGACGGCCGCATCCGGGCCGAACGTTCCCCCGGGGTCGCGGGCGTAGCGCCCGTCGGGCCCGATCGGGGTGACGATCTCATCGACGCTCGAGAAGCTGCCCTCCGGCCTGCCCACGCCGTTGTTGTAGACGAGGATGTTGCCCGCGCCGCGGAGCCCCTCCTCGATCCATCGTGCGTCGTGCTGGTTGAAGAGCGTCTGGTCATCGATCGTGCCAGACTGGTACGCGGCGGGGTTGCCCCAGCGGTACATAATCTCGCCCGGATCGGCTGGATCATGCGAGATGATCCAGATCTCGTCGAACGCGTTGATGCTGAGCACGATCTGATCGAGATCGGCGTTGTAGTCCATGCCGTTGATGTGCAGCCAGTCGGGATCGTTCCCGCCTCTGGGCACGTAGTTGATGTCGATCCGCTCGGGGTGATCGGCGATGACGCCGAAGTTGGGCAGCGACGGATCGAAGTCCTGGATGAGATGGTCCCAGGCCCGCCACTCCCACACGATGTCTCCCGAGGTCGGGCCGGTCGGCTCGACCTCGATGATGCGCTCGGACCAGACCTCCGAGGGCAACAGGGCGGGGTCTCGACCGGCGGCCAGCGCATCCGACGCGGAGATCGCTTCCCACTGCAAGATCAGGACGTTCCCGTTCGGCAGCACCTCGATGTCGTGGTGTTGGCGGGTCGCGGGGTTGTCCTCGGCGTAGCTCCACTCGACCGTGCCGTCCCACGCGATGCGTTCGACGCGTCCCCCGATGCCCGCGCCGACGGGCCCCGGGATCGAACCGTCCACCGCCGGACGCATGATGGCGCCGTCGTCGAGCAGGTACGGCATGAGACCGGGTGCGAACGAGCTCTGCCAGGTGTGGACGACGTTGCCTTCGAGATCGGTCAGGAACGTGTCCTGGGTGCCCATCCGGGCCTGGAGCGTCCAGCCTGGCTCAGGAGCGGCTGACAGCGCCGAGGCCGCCAAACAAAGGAAAACTACGAGGCTTCGTGCTTCTGGCCGTGCTGTGTTCACGCTTCGCTCCTGTGCTGGCCGATCGGGCCCGCCTGTTCGGGAGCTGTAGCATCGCGGAAAGCCGGGGTTGATACAAGGACGACTCCGGATTCGTGCCTCGCACAAGACCGCGGGTCCATGCACCGAAGCGAATCGGCACCCAAGGCCCTGTGGGAGTTCCGTGCCGGGGGGCTCATGCCCGCCAGCGTCGGCCGGCCCGTGTAGCCGTGGAAGACCGAATACCCAGACGATCCACGCTCCACCCCCGCGGCGTCGAGGACACGCGTACTCCCGTAGTCGCCGTGCTCGTACCGCTCCACCACCACGCCCGACCCGTCCGTCAGGCTCGTGATCGAGCCCAGGTCGTCCCGGTGCGCCCAGTAGTCCTCCGGCGTCGCCAGGTCCTCGATCCGGTACGACACCTCGTCGTCGATCCCAGCTGCAAACACGTGCGTTGTCAGCGTCTGAGCAGTCGCCAGATCGATCTGCTCCACCGCCTCCCACAGCGCTGCGCAGCCGTACACCAGCTGACGCGACGCGTCGGTCGTCCCGTCGCCGTCGGCGTCCACCAGCTCCGCCGCACGCCGCGACATCGCGTCGTGCCGGTGGTCAACCGCCCTCAGACGCGTCGCCCCCAGCTCCTCCGTGTGCCGCACGAGCTGGTTCCGGGAGCCGTAGAAGTAGTGATGGTGCTCCAGGTCCGACCCGTCCAACGCGTTGAACTCCGTCAGGAACGTGTTGATGTCGAAGAAGTTGATCAGCCCGTTGCCGTCCAGGTCCGCCGCCAGATCCCCCGCGTTGTACAGCACCAGGTACTCGTTGATATCGAAGAAGTTCACCTGGTAATCGCCGTTCCAGTCCGCCAGCGTGTTCTGGGCCCTCACGATCAGGTTCCCGTTCGCGTCGTACACCAGCGACCACTCGCCGCCCGCGGCACGCGGGGCGGTGCTGTACTGGTTGTTCTGCGCCTGCGGCCCGGTCTGGGTGTAGCCCCCCGGCGTCGTGCCCGCGCCCCCGTAGCCGGTCACCGAGGCCCGGTTGTGCACCCCGTCGAGCGTGTAGCCCGTCACGCCGCCGTTCAGCGGCGACGGATCGGACGCCAGCGGGTCAGGAAAATCAACATCGGAGGTGATCATCCGGTCGGCCGAGTCGTACGCGAACGTCCGCAGGCGGCGGTCCGGCATGCCCGATCCCAGATCGTCGTAGGTCGCCCGGCTCTGGGTCTCGTTCCAGGTGAAGGCGAACTCATCGAGCACGGCGCCCGTCGACGCGAGCGTGGTCTTGATCGACGAGACCCGCCCGAAGCCCTTGTCGGCCGGATCGCTCACCGCGCCGTTGTACCCGTTGTAGGCGTAGTCGGTCCGAACGCCGTTGCCGTGGACACGCGCCGCGGTGCGCCCGCCGACATACTCGAACTCGGTGACCGGCTGGGTATGGGCGGCGTCGTTGTAGATTCCGGACAGGCGGTTGATCATGTCGTAGGCCCGGTGGATCCGGCGGCCGCCGGGATAGGCTATCTCGGTGGTGTTGTTCGCCAGATCGAATCCGTACGCGACCGCCCGGTCGGATGGCGACGGGAACAGCGGGGCATCGATGTTCTGGATCTCGCGGGTCACGTTGGAGCGTGAGTCGTACTCGCGCGCCGTCCGGGAGAAATCGTTCTCGGCGACCCGGACGCGTCCGAGACCGTCGTACGTGTAGCTTTCGGTCGTGACATATGCCGCGAGGCCGCCATCATCCGGCAGCGCGGAGTTGTCGATGGTACGGGAGATCAGGCGGTCATTGAGATCGAAGGCTTGCGATACGATCACACCCCGCGCGTCTGTGTACGTCGCGATGTTCCCGTTCGCGTCATAGAGAGAGCTGTATTGCGCCCCGTCGGGCATGGTCAGGGTGGTTCGGCGCCCAAGCCCGTCATACCCATACGCCGTGGTGTTGCCGTTGTCGTCTGTTTCGCCCGTTCGGCGATCCGAATCGTCGTATTGCATCGACTCGCTGATCAGGCCGTCCGCACCCGCGATCTGAGATCCCGACCCGTCGCCCGTATCGGTCATCACCCGCTCGGTGCCGACCCAGCGCCCGAGGGCATCGAAGACATCACGCGTGATATTTCCGCGCGCATCGACCGATCCGACCGGGTTGTGCCGTGAGTCGTACGCCCATTCTGTTCGGTTCCCGACGCCGTCGACGGTCGCAACACGCCGGTCGAGTGCGTCGTGCTCGAAGTCCGCCTCGAACACCTCGAAGACGGAAGGCTGTGCGGTCGAGACATCCGTGCCAACGATCCGAGAGATCAACGAATCGGCATCGTACTCGGCCTCAACCAGGTTGCCGTCGCCGTCAACGACTTCGGACATTCGGGATGCGGTGTCGTAGTAATAGTCTTGCCGATCGGTTTGCCCGCTTCCCGAAGGACGCTGGACGCTTCGGATCGACGAATCGTTGTTGTACACCGCCGAGACGGTTTGTTGCAACGACCCGTTCGGGACGATGTCGCACGCGGACCCCGTGCCTGTCGCGTAGTCATAGTCGAATGCGTGGGCCGTACGGGTGAGCACCCTATCAAGCGTGTCGAACGTGCTGGACGACTTCGCGAGGGTGACCTGCGGCTCGGAACCCAGGGCGTCGTCTTGCCTGATTGGTCCGCACAATGAAACCGAGACCTGGTTGTGATTGCTGTCGTAGGCGAGGATCGTCTCGTTGCCCATCGGATCGGTGATCTTGCTCAGACGATCGATGCCGTCATACTCGTAGGTGGTCTCGCGCGCATCAGGAAGACCATCCGGGTTCACGGTCCTCTTTATCAAAAGATCGTTGTCGTCGTACTCGAAGACCGTCTTGAGCGGCGCGATGCCGCCCGCGCCTGCCACCGTTTCGATACGCAGATCGCGGGCGTCATACGCATGGTCGATGCGGTTGCTGGGCTGGTTGCCGTTGACCGCCTCGCCGCCCTGGTACGCGATCAGGTTCCGGTTCGCGTCGTACGTCCAACGCTCGGAGGCATAATCGGCATTCGCGATCTGGCTGGCCGCCGCGTTGCTCCCAGCGAGGTAGCCGCTGAACAGCCCCGCCGTCGGGTTCTTCTCGCGTGAGGTCGCCGTGCGGTAATCGAGCTTGTCGTACTCGTGCACCGTTGTGAACCAAGGGTTTGCCGAGACAGGCACCTGATCGCCGTCGAGGTTTTTCTCTTCCTCGACCACGATGTTGCCGTTGGCGTCGTAGAAGTACAGGATCTCGGCGAAGAGCGTGCTGGCGTCATCGAAGTACTGCTTCCGGACCAGCTGACCGAGCTGGTTGTAAACGTACTCGCTGACATCGCCGCCGGGATCGGTTTCCTTGATGACGTTGCCGATCAGGTCGTACTCGAACGTGGTCATCAGATCGAACCCGTTGACGTCGATCCGCCGCTTGTGCAAACGGCCACGGTTCGCGGCGCTCGCGGTGTCCGGGTAGTACTCGTACCGGTCCACCCGGCGGTGCTGCACCTCGGCGCCCTGCGCGTCGAGTACCGTCTTCTCGGGGTGCGTGTGCGTGAGCACCTGGCCCCACTGGTTGTAGGTGTACTCGTCGATCGACGCCGCGTTGGCCTCGGCGTAGGCCAGAGTCGGCTGCAACGACGACCCCGGGGGCAGACCGCGGTACACCGCGGTCATGTTGCCGTTGGCGTCGTAAGTCTTGAAGCGGACGTTGCCGTTCCCGTCCTTGTACGCTGTCTCGAAGTCGGAAGAGCCGCATCCGCAGCCCCCACCGCCGAAGCTGAAGTCGTATCGCCACTGCTCGGTGATGCTGATCGCCGGCGTGACACCGTTCGGCGAAGTGATCGTGCGGCTGGTCATCGCCTTGTTGTAGCTGGGGTTCGTCGGCTCGCCGGTGGGCGGGGGGAAGTCATGGTGCTGGTACGTGGGCTCGCTCTTCATCCCGCTGGGGTAGGTGACCGACCCGCCGTTCCAGTACCGGTCGGGCCCGAACGCGGTCTTGAGCATCGCGCCCGGCTGACCGTCAGCCGTCAACGGGCCGGAAGCCAGCGGCTGCGGGGTCCCCTGGGTATCGAAGTGCATCCAGGCGGTCGGGTTTCCTTGCGCGTCGCAATGCGCCCAGACCCGATCGTCCGGATCGCCCATGAACCCCAGGAACTCCGCCTTCTCGAGCAGTTGGTAATGGCGGGTGACCCCGGGCGAGCCCGTCGAGCCGTTGATGGGGTGGTTCCCGCTGTAGAGGAATCGCGTCATCGCTCCACGCCGGTCGTTAACCCAGACGTAGTAGTCGTCGCCATCGAGCGCGTGGCCGGCCCACGTGATGTCGCCGTCGAGGTTGGTGACGACGTAGTTGTACGCCTCATCGCCGTACTGCTGCCTGACCACCCGCCCGAGGCTCCGGACGTTCTGGACGGCCGAGGGCTCGTACTGGTTCTGGATGATGTCCACGCCGTTGGGATCCGTGATCTTGGACAGCAGGCCAAATGTGAACGAGCTGCTGGCCCCCTGCACGTACTCGTACTGCCATGTCACGCCGCTCGGGAAACGGCCGTGATCGACGAAGCCGCCGCCATCGCTGTACGCCAACGGAAAGTTGGCGTCGGCGACGACCGCCGGCAGCGTGACCTCGGTGAGCTCGGCGCGGTGCAGGAGGAAGTTCCCGGTGCCGTACTTGTACTCCACGACACGCCCGGCATGATCGGTGATCTTCCAAAGCAAGAAGGACCGACGGTCCAGCGCGATCTGGCTGTCGATCGGTGACGCGGGGTCGTCATGGTACTCGAACGTGATGACATGGCCGAGCGTGTCTGTTGCCGTCGCGAGACGTTCGGCACCGTTGGATGTCTCGTAGGTGAAACTGATCGTGTTCCCGTTGCGGTCGGTGATCCGGTCGAGGCGTCCGCCGTAGGGGAGCAGCGGCCCCAGCCCGGTCGCCGCAGGCGCGCCGTGCGTTGGCAGGAACTTGTACTCGGTCTGGTCCGCCGTGACGAGATAGACCGGCGCCGAGCTGAAGCTGTACTCGATCTTGCTGTCGAACTCTTCATTGGCGAAGACCACCGGGTCGGCCGAGGATATCTGATCCGGGCGATCGTGGATCTCGAAGAAGTCGCGCCGCCCGTTGCCCGAGTAGAGAATGATCCTGCCGGGGGGTGGCTCGTTGATGTTGACCGGATCGTCCGGGTCGCTCGTTGTTGACCTTGGGTCCAAGCTCGCGCCGCGTGAGATGCGCATGTTGTAGTTGAAGTCCCAGTTGACGCCGAGCGGCGCATGAAACATCGCGTCGATGCCCGCGCTCCCCTAGGTGATCCCCCCGGGATTGATCCATGAGTCGTAATAAGAGCGCAACCCACTTCGCGACCGGTACATGCGCTTGATCTCGAAGTCCATGCCCCGCCCGGGGATGAGCAGGTCGGTCTGCACATGCTGGAAGTCGCCGGTCGCGAGATAGATCGGATCGCTGTTGTCCTTGCCCTGATCTCCCTTCTCGCCGCCCTGCTGGCCCTCCGCCTCGTTCTTGGGGCACGGGCCGCCGGTGAGATCCCCGTAGATCTCCCCGCCAAAGGTGACCCCGCCAACGAGAAGGGTCACGGGAAGCGCGGCCTGCAACCAACGAACGAACGCATGACGCATGATGTCCTCCTGAGCGTGCTGGGTCCCTGCGCGGATACCGGATCGCTGTGCATCGAACGGTACGCGACTCTACAAATACGGACCTTAATGTATGCTGGATCGGCGGCATCGGGTACTTTGCACCAAGTTCTGGACACAGAGCCTGCCGGTCGGCCAAGCCGCCCGCGACCGATGCCGCCGGTCATGCGTCGGATTGCGGGATCACGCCCTCCCCCACTCCCCGCGGTCCCAGCCGAGCATCTTTCTCGCCGCCCTGATGCACGCCGCGTCCCGTTTGGGGCGGGGCGCGCCTTCGGCCACCGATCTGCCTCCCGACGTCCGATCGGGCGCCAGGGGCCCGCACGCGATGGCACCCGTTCACCCAACGATAGCGGCAGCGGTCTGAAACGCTCGGTTCCCGAACGCTCGCGGATCGGCGGGTCCGTCGCAGAGCCAGAAGAAACGGGCCTGGACAACTCGGTCTCGCCCCCACGATCTGTTGCCAAACAGACGCTTGGGCCAACCAGTGAGTCTGCCGATGCAGAATCTGCTGCATCCAGCGCCAAACACATGACTCATATACATGCAACCCGATCACATTCAGCCGATTCACTTGCGAGACTGATCGACACACTGCGACAGCGCCGCGAGTCGACACACACAGGCACGCTGCATCCCCGCGGCCTGTTCGCTGCGGATCCACACCAGCTCGACGCATCCGAGTTCACCGTTTCTTCACGACTCCGGCCCTCAATTTCAGGGCGGATCTCGCCACCCTCGACCCG
>DIYM01000014.1 GCA_002429045.1 Phycisphaerales bacterium UBA6054 | reverse complement strand
CCGAGCCCGAGGCAACGCCCGAGCCGTCACCGCCCGAACCGGACCCCGCCGATCCGATCGCGCCCGCGGACGAGATCCCCCCGGGTCCGTCGCTGGTTGCCGAGCCCGCCCCGAGCGGCCGGGAGGCAGCCGAGAAACGCAACGCCGAGCAAGCGGACACGGATGCCGTCATGGGCCCTCCGGCTCCCCCGCCGACCGATTCCCGGGCACGCCCGTCCGAGCAGCGTGGGAGCCCCGCCCCGACCGACCCTGCCGGACCGAGGCCCGCCGAGCCGGCGGCGCCGGAGCCGCCGGGAGCGCACGCCGTCGAGTCGTCCCGCGAGTCCGACGCCTCCATGCGCGAGCGGGCGATCGAGTACCGCACGGACATCAACCGCCCGCTCGCGGGCAAGGGGCTGGAGATCAAGACCGTCCGCCCGCGCTGGCCGGTCACCGTGCGCCAGTCGTACCGCCCCGGCAACCCGCACGTGCTGATCCGGTTCGGTGCCGACGGCAAGGTCAAGCGCGTCGG
The DNA here is from genome assembly GCA_002429045.1 of Phycisphaerales bacterium UBA6054. Classification (GTDB taxonomy): domain Bacteria; phylum Planctomycetota; class Phycisphaerae; order Phycisphaerales; family UBA1924; genus UBA6054. The sequence goes on along the minus strand of DIYM01000014.1, from coordinate 3,081 downwards.
GTTCATCCGTGAAGCGAGCGGCCTGAAGGGGACGGGCATCAACGCCGTGGATCAGCCCCTGATCGACGCGTTGTACCGCTGGACCGCCAAGGGGCCCGCGATCGATGCGCTCGACCCCGACGATCCCGAGGACCTGGTGTCGGTGCCGATCCGGATCCTGCTCTCGCGGCGATAGGCAAAGGCAGTACTGACAAAGAGACCGGCGGGGTGGTGTCATCCCGCCGGCTCCGGTGGTCTCTGCGAGAACGATGGTGGTCAGTTCTTGCCGCCGCGTCCGTCGTCACCCAGCGACGTGCGCATGGACGTGTCGGCCTGGATGTTCTTCATTTTGTAGTAGTCCATGATCCCGAGGTTGCCCGAGCGGAACGCCTCGGCCATCGCCTTGGGCACCTCGGCCTCGGCGAGGACCACGATGGCGCGGTTCTCCTCGATCTTGGCGGTGTTCTCTTGCTCCTCGGCGATCGCCATCGCGCGGCGTTCTTCGGCTTTGGCCTGGGCGACCTTCTTGTCCGCTTCGGCCTGGTCCTCCTGGAGCTTGGCGCCGATGTTCTCCCCGACGTCGACATCGGCGATATCGATCGAGAGGATCTCGTACGCGGTGCCCGCGTCGAGCCCGCGCCCCATCACCGCCTTGGAGATGCGGTCGGGGTTCTCGAGCACCTGCTTGTGGCTCTCGGCCGAGCCGATCGCCGAGACGATGCCCTCGCCCACACGCGCGACGATGGTCTCCTCGGTCGCACCGCCGACCAGGCGTTGGAGGTTGGTCCGCACGGTGACGCGGGCGCGTGCCTTGAGTTGGATCCCGTCCTTGGCGACCGCGTCGATCGTGCCGCGTCCCTGGGTCGGGTTGGGGCAGTCGATGACCTTCGGGTTCACCGATGTGTTGACAGCGTCGAGGATGTCACGCCCCGCGAGGTCGATGGCGCAGGCCGTGTCGTAGTTCAGATCGATCTTGGCCTTCTGGGCGGCGATCAGAGCCGCGACCACCCGGAGCACGTTGCCGCCCGCGAGAAAATGGGTCTCGAGTTGGTTCGTGGACAACCCCATGCCGGCTTTCACGGCCCGGATGCGCGAGGCGACGATGGTCTGGATGTTGACCTTCCGCAGCCTCATGCCGACCAGTTCGAGCAGCTTGACGGGCGCTTTCGAGACCAGCGCTTGGACGTAGACTCCGAAGAACTGGATCACCACGACGGCGACGCCGAGCGCGACGACAACGCCGATGATCCCCAAGACGATCCAAAGTCCGGTTGGCACGGTTGTACTCCATTCAGGGCGCGCCGATCGGGCGCGCCGTGCGGTTCAGGCCCGATGCTATGCAGGTGTTCGGGGTCGGTCGCCCCGATCGAGTCGTGCGGGCGGGATCAGATCGCCCGCACGCGGATCTCGAGCCCGCTGATGTCGGTCACGCGGACGGGCGAGCCGCGGTCGATCAGCCCTCCCTCGGCCGCCGCCTCGTGCTGCTCGCCGTTGACCTCGATCGTTCCGACCGGCCGCAGATCGGTCAGCGCGACACCCTCCTGGTCCAGCAGCGCCAGGCGTCGCTCGCGCTGGGCCTGGCGCTGTTCGCGTCCGATCTCGGCGATCTCCTCGGAGCCCGGCCCGAGCAGTTGCTTGCCGAACGCGGTGTGCGGCATGATCTTCAGGGCGTACGCGAAGCACATCGGCCCCAGCACCGCGGTCACGAGGAGGCCCGACACGCCCCAGATCGTCGAGACGCGCCAAAGGATCACCACGCCGACGATCGCGCAGATGGTCGCGACGACCCCGATGATGCCGCCCGACGGCACGAACGCCTCGAGCACGATCAGCAGCAGCGCCACGCCCAGCATCCCGATCCCGGCCAGCAGCATCGTCTCCATCAGGCCCGGCCCTCTTCCGAAGTCGTCTCGCCGATCGCCGTGACCACCACACGCATCCCCTCGACCTTGACCACCCGGACGGGCGTGCCGGATTCGATGAACCCCAGATCGGCGACCACATCCACCAGCTTGCCTCGGATCTCGGCCTCCCCGCTCGGGCGGAGCACCGTGCTCGCCACGCCTGTCATCCCGGGCTCGATGCCGCGCTCGCTCACCCCGGCGGCGTAGAGGACCTCGGTGTCGGACTGCTCTTCGCTCGGCTCGTCGCTGAGGATGAGCTTGTCGAAGATCGGGATCCGGTCCATGTTCCTCCCGATCAGGTACATCCCGATGCCGGCGGTGATCCCCGAGAGGGTCAGCACCACCACCGCACGCCCGAGGTCGGCCTGCGTGGTCGGGTCGGCCAGCGACCCGCCCGCGGGAATGAACGTGCCCAGCAGACCGCCGAACAACGCCACGATACCCAGGACGCCGAACACGCCGAAGCCCGGTATCACCAGGATCTCCATCGCGATCAATCCGATGCCGATGACGATCGCGACGATCTCCCACCACCCGGCCATCCCCACCAGCGCGGGCGGGGCGAGCAGCAGCACCAGGCACAACGCCGCGACCGCGCCCGGGATCGTCAGCCCCGGGCTCACCATCTCCAGGAACAGGGCGATCAGCATGACGGCGATGAGCAGCCCGCGGACCGCGAAACCCGTCATGAAACGCACGAACCCCTCGGACCATGACTCATCCACCCGGATCAGCTCGGCGGCGCCGAAGTAGGCTTTCAGTTCCTCGTCGTTGCGGATCACCGCGTTGGAGAATCCGAACTCACGCATCTGGTCCTCACGCATGACGATCGCGGAGGTCCCGTCGCTGAGATACCCGAGGTCCTTGAAGAAGCCGGCGTCATCCGGCGTGAGCACCTGGCGCCGCGATGCCCGCTCGATCCGCAGATCACTGCGTTCGGGCGACGCGAACTCACGCTCCACGTCCTCGAGCGTGTCGCTGGCGGGGCGGAACGCTTGTTCGCTCTCGTACGCGGCCCTTTCCTCGTCGGTCAGCCGCGGGCGCGGCTCGAACGCGTCCGGGTCGGGATCCAGCCGCCGGGGATCGATGAAGTCCAGCGGTGTCACACCGTCAGCATCCCGACTGTCCGGCCCGCCCGGCTCCTCTTCCTGTTCGGTTTGCGGGCGCAGCGGGGGGGGGCGGTGCTCACCCCGCCGGT
>DIYM01000127.1 GCA_002429045.1 Phycisphaerales bacterium UBA6054 | reverse complement strand
GGTCGTGGTGGCGGTGCCGGAGGAGGACCTGCTGGGGGAGGTGCGCGCGGTGGAGCGGCGCGCGATCCGGGCGGGGGTTTCGGCCGCGTTGCTCGCGTTGCTGGCGGGTGTTGGTGTGGGTGCGGCCGCGGCGACGCCGATCCTGAAGCTGCGTAAGCATGTGCGGGGGATCGGCGAGGGTGATCTGGACACGCCGATCGAACTGACGACGGGTCGGGAGATGGGCGAGTTGGCGGGCGCGATCAACTCGATGCAGGAGGGGCTGAAGGAGCGGATGCGTTTGCAGAGCAGTCTGCGGTTGGCGGAGGAGGTGCAGCAGGCGTTCTTGCCGGGTGAGCCGCCGAGGTTGGGGCGGATCGACATCGCGGCTTCGAGCGAGTACGCGGATGAGACTGGCGGGGATTACTACGATTTTTTGAGCGGGACGGAGCTGGCCGGGCAGGGCGGGGGTGTGGTGTCGGGGGGCGGTGTCGCGTTGGTGCTGGGCGATGTGATGGGGCATGGGATCGCGTCGGCGTTGCTCATGGCGACGGCGCGGGGGGTGCTGCGGGCGAAGGCGGGGGATGTGGATTCGCTGGGCGAGTTGCTGGGGTGCACGAACGCGCAGCTGGTGCGGGACACGGGCGGGGTGAAGTTCATGACGATGCTGGTGGTGGCGCTCGAGCCGGATCTGGATCGGCTGCGTTGGTCGAGCGCGGGGCAGGGGGCGCCGATGGTGTACGATTCGGCGGCGGATCGCTGGGTGGAGTTCGATCGGGGCGGGATGCCGCTGGGGATCGACGCGGGGGCGGAGTACAGCGAGCATGTTGAGCGGGAGTTGCAGGACGGGCTGGTGGTGATGCTGAGCACGGACGGTCTTTGGGAGGCGTTCAACGCGGAGAAGGAGCAGTTCGGGCTCGAGCGCGTGCAGCGGGTGATCGAGGCGCACGCGTCGGGGACGGCTCGGGAGATCGTGGACGCGTTGAACCGGGCGCTGGCCGAGTTTGTGGGGGATGGGGCGCCGGATGATGATGTGACGTTCGTGGTGGTGAAGGTGGGCTAGAGAGCGTCTGGGAGGGGCTTGGGTGTCGGCTGAAGATCCAGACAACGCTGCGGAAGGCTCTGTGTGGGAGCACTCCCCCGCGCAGCTCCGGGAGCGCTTGCGGGAGGCCGTCGGTGCGGACTCGTATCGGGCGATCGCTGCGAGGTTTGGCAACAACCCGGAGTGGGTCCGCTTCCAGTTGCACACTCTGAACCCGAGCGCTCGATTCCTGAGCGGGGTGTGTGATCTCTACGGCATCTCTGGTGACTGGCTGTTGCTCGGTCGGGGGCCGAAGCGCCGGGAGGGCTGCGGGGCGGGCGGGCCGTTGGTCTAGTTGGGGTTGCAGGCGATGGGCCGGCGGGTGGGGAAGCCGGCTCCGTGGCTGGTGGTGCGGACGGCGGCGGCGGGTCGGATCATTCGGCCAAGAGAGGCGCTGTTTCGGCAACGAAGCGATCGAACTCGTCCAGGTTGATCGTGACGAGTACGGTTGCTCGCATGTCGGGGAAGTAGAGGCTGTTGCTCCGGGTGCCCTCGGCGTGCCATGGCGCCATGTCCATGACGAGCGGCCAGTCGCGCCTTTCGAGGCCTCTTGTCACGGCGCGCTGGATCGGGCCCCTGCTGCGGTCCGGGTGCAGGGCGGCCAGTCTTGTGAAGAGGATCGTCGCGGGGCCGTAGGTCTAGCTCGTGCCGTACGTTTCCCACGCTGGACCGAGTTGGGCGGTGCTGCTGGGGGTACCGGTGTCTGACGGGCAGGCCCAAGGGCCCGCGACGCTCCACGGCTCGCCGGGGTACGCGTCGGATCCTGCTTCGGGCGGCGCGGTGTCCATGTAGCTCGCGATGGTGTGGGCGAGCACCGTGCCGCTTGGGTTTTCGTCCCATGCCGGGTTGACGCCTACGTCGGGGAGCAGGTCGTTGTCGTGGTGATAGAGGCTGACTGCGACCCCGATTGCCCGGAGATTTGAGAGGCACTGGGCGTTGCGTGCCGACGCGCGGACGCTCGCGAGCGCTGGGATGAGTATGGCGAGGAGGATCGCGAGGACCGCGAGTGCGACGAGTAGTTCGATGATCGTGACGCCGTGCTTTGTGCTGCGGTGCGGCAATGCGTGGCTCCGGTCGCTTTGTGGGGTCGCGGACCGATCGGTTGTGTCTTTGGTGATACGGATCGCTCGGGCTCTGGTTGCTGGAATCCAAGCAATCGGGCGTGTGGTGGGTGCTCTGCGGTCGGGAGCGTTCGGTGAATGCTTCGTGGCGGTGATCGCGAGCGGCGCCGCCCAGCGCGTCCTGTCCTGCCTGCGGGGGAGTGCACGCCGGGCGACGGTGTGGTGTTCGTGATGGTGGGGGAGTGGGTGCTTAGGCGAGTTGGTTGAGGAGGGTGACGAGGTCGAAGAAGTTCGTCTGGCAGTTTTGGTCGAAGTCGGGGGGGCAGAGGGCGCAGTCGGGGCATGGGCCGAGGCTGTTGATGAGTTCGACGAGGTCGAAGAAGTTGAGCAGGCCGTCGCTGTTGAGGTCGTACACGCAGATCGGACCGTTTGCCGGCCAGTCGATCGTGGTGCTGTCGAAGAGCTGGTCGAGTCGGGTTCGGATCTCGGAGGCGTGGCTCGGGGACGATGGGCTCCGTGCGTTGAAGATGACGGCGTAGCGGATGCCGTCGCCGCGTTGGCGGGCGAGTGATTCGGTGCCGTGGAGGGTGCCGGTGTGGTTGCGTCGCCAGGTGGTGGAGAGGTTGTTGGTGAGGGGGAGCCCGATGGAGGGGCCGCTGATGAAGCGGGCGTCGAGGAGTTTGGCGAGCGTGCGGGCGGTGGTGATCTGGCCGCCCTGGCCGATGCGTGCCTCGTGGTCCCATGATCCGTAGGGTCGTGGGACGTTGGGGCCGGCGGGGTCGAAGACGTTGGTGGCGGTGAACGGGCTGTGGTAGAACGGTTCGCGCGGGCTTTGGTCGGCGGCGAATGTGCGTCCGGCTTGGTGTTCTGAGTCGGGGACGCCGAGCGGGTCGAGGACGCGTTGTTGGATGAAGTCTTCGAGGGGGATGCCCGCGATGTCTTCGACGATGAGGCCGAGGACGAGGTAGCCGATGTTCGAGTATGCGTAGGTGGTGCCGGGTGTGTGCTGGAGGGGTTGGCCGAGGATGTAGCGGACGGTGTCGGCGCGGCCGGGTGGGCTGGCGGTGCCCATCGCGGCGGCGATGGTGGTTTCGATGTACGTGAGGTCGCCGGCGGTGGAGCGGTTCCAGCCGCCCTCGTGTTCGAGCAGGTTCCGGATGGTGACGTCGGCGAGGCGGGGGTCGCCGAGTGACGGGAACGGGGCGAGGTCGAGTATGCCTGGGGTGGGTTGTCCGAGCTTGAAGGCGTGTGTGTTGAGGGTGAGCAGGCCGTCATCGATGAGGACGCGGACGGCCGCGGCCGTGATGGGTTTGGAGACGCTCGCGATGCGCATGAGGGCATCGGGCTCGATCGGGACGGTCCGTGCTTGGTCCGCGTGGCCGAAGCCGCGTTCGTAGACGAGGGTGCCCTCGTGGATGATGGCGATGGTGGCCCCTGGGATGTCTCTGTCGCAGAGGAAGTCGGACATCAGTGTGTCGATGGCCGCGAGTTGGGGGACTTGGCAACCGGTGGCGGGCGGTTCGCACTGGCGGGCGGGCGTGGCCGATGCGAGTGCGGCGAGGGCGAGGGTTTTGATCAGGCTGGTCGCGGGCATGCGGGCAGGGTAACCGAGTTCGATGGGTGGGCGTGCATGGAATCGGGGGCCCGGTGCGGTTTCCGGTGCCTGCGGACGATCATGCTCGGGTCGAGTGGATGAGGTTTGCGTGGCGGGCGGCGTGGAGCCAGGCTCGGAGCTGGCCGCCGTGGTTGCCCTCGTGCCAGACGATGTACATGAGGTGGTCGTTGAGGGTGGGGAACCACTCCCGGACGCTCTCGGCGGGGTGGGGCTGGGCGAGCTTGTCGGGGTCGGCTTGGCGGATGGCTTCGACGAGCTTGGCGTGGGTTTCGGCGGCGGCGTCGATGGCCCGGTGCCAGTTACCGAAGCGGGCGTTCATGTGCTCGCGCGCATTGGCGTGGTCGGAGGTTGGGCCGAACTGATCGAAGTAGTCGCCGCGTTCGCGTGTGCCGGTGGTGAGGCTGGCGAGTTGGAGCGTGTCGGCGAGGCCGAGGTGGCAGACGATCCAGCACGGCGACTGGACCAGCCCGGCGGGCTGCTGGTCGCAGAGGTCCGCCGGGATGGTGCGGGCGAGTTTGAGTGTTTCGTTGCGGTCGTGCTCGATCGAGCGTGCGATGGATTGGATGTAGTGCATGGGCGTGCGATCAGCACATGGTCATGCCGCCGTCGACGGCGATGGTTTGGCCGGTGAGGAAGCCGGCTTCGTCGCTGGTGGCGTAGGCGACGCAGGCGGCGATGTCTTCGGGGGTGCCGAGGTTGCGGACGGCCATCATGGACTTGACGCCGTCGATGACGGGTTGGGGGAGGTCCTTGGTCATGTCGGTCTGGATGAAGCCGGGGGCGACGGTGTTGGCGGTGATGCCTTTGCCGCCGAGTTCGCGGGCGATGGTTTTGGTGAAGCCGGTGAGGCCGGACTTGGCGGCGGCGTAGTTGGCCTGGCCGCTGTTGCCGACGAGGCCGGAGGTGGAGGCGATGTTGACGATGCGTCCGAACTTGCCGCGCATCATGGGGCGGGCGGCGGCTCGGCAGGCGACGAAGACGGACTTGAGGTTGGTGTCGATGACGCCGTCCCACTCTTCGTCGGTCATGCGGAGGATGAGGTTGTCGCGGGTGATGCCGGCGTTGTTGACGAGGATGTCGAGTCGGCCGAGCTCTTCGTGGACGGACTCGATCATCTTGGCGGTGGCGTCGAAGTCGGAGAGGTCGCAGGGTTTGGCGGTGGCGGCGCCGCCGCTGGCTTGGATCTCGGCGACGAGTTCGTCGAGGGGGGCCTGGGAGCGTGCGACGCAGACGACGTGGCGGCCGTCGGAAGCGAGGCGGGTGGCGATGGCGCGACCGATGCCGCGGGAGGCTCCGGTGACGATGGCGACGCGTTGATCGGTCATTGGGTGGTCCTGCGCTCAGGCGTTGGTGGGCTCGGGTTGGTCGTGGGTGGTGGGTTTGATGGCTTTGTTGATGCGTCGCATCATGCCGGCGAGGGACTTGCCGGGGGCGAGTTCGTGCCAGTCGGCGTCGGTGTGCGATTCTGAAAGGTGGGCGCAGTTGGCGGCCCAGCGGACGGGGCTGGTGAGCTGCTCGACGAGGCGCTGGCGGATGGAGTCGGGGTCGGCTTCGTGGGTGGTGCCGGTGACGTTGGCCGCGACGGGGCAGGCGGGAGTGTTGATCGAGGTGTTGGCCAGCGCTTCGCGGAGCCGGTCGGCGGCGGGCTGCATGATCGGGGAGTGGAAGGCTCCGGCGACGGCGAGGCGTGTGGCGCGGAGGGAGTGATCGGGCGCCAGCTGTTCGGCGCGGTCGCAGGCGGCGGCGGAGCCGGAGATGACGACCTGTCCCGGTGCGTTGAAGTTGGCGGCGACGAGGATGTCGTCTGCGCGGGCGGCGTCGCAGAGGGCGTTGGCTTTGTCTTCGTCGGCGCCGATGAGGACGACCATGGACGAGGGCACGGCTTCGGCTGCGTCCTGCATGGCGCGGCCTCGGAGGGCGACGAGCTTGAGGCCGTCGGCGAAGGAGAACGCGCCGGCGATGCACAGGGCGGTGTATTCGCCGAGCGAGAGGCCGGCGGTGGCGGCGATGGTGAAGGCGCCCCGCTGTTCCACCAGCGCGCGGTACGAGGCGATGGACGCGGTGTAGATCGCGGGCTGCGAGACGTCGGTCCGGTTGAGGGTGTCGGTGGGGCCTCCGAAGCAGAGGCTCGAGAGGGGCGCGCCGAGCGAGTCACCCAGGATGGCGTCGGCTTCGTCGAAGACGGCTTTGGCGGCGGGGGACGACTGGGCCCAGGCGTGGCCCATGCCGACGGTCTGGGCGCCCTGGCCGGGGCAGAGGAAGATGGTGTTGATCATGGAGAGATGGTAGGGGAGGGCGTTCAGATCTGCCAGAGCGAGGCGCCCCAGGTGAGGCCGGCGCCGAAGGCGATGAACATGACCTTCTGGCCCGGCTCGAGCAGCGACTCTCGTTTGAGTTCGTCGTAGACGATGGGGCAGGATCCGGCGACGGTGTTGCCGAGGCGGTCGATGTTGACGCGGAGTTTGGACTCGGGCAGCCCGAAGCGTTCGCGGGCGGCTTCGAGGATGCGTGCGTTGGCCTGGTGGCAGACGTAGTGGTCGACCCGATCGGCGGTGAGGCCGGCGAGGTCGAGGGTTTCTTGGATGACCTCGGGGAACTTGGAGACGGCGAACTTGAAGACGCCCTTGCCGTTCATCTGGATCTTGTCGTTGAGGCGTGGGTCGACACCGGATCCGTCTTCGGCTTGGTGGGATTCGGGGTCTTCGACCTGGTCGAGGCCGCAGGGGATGTAGAGAGATTTGGCGCCGTTCCCGTTGGCGTGCATGGCCTGCGCGAGCATGCCCTTGGCGGTGTCGTTGGTTTTCTTGAGGATGACGGCGCCGGCGCCGTCTCCGAAGAGGATGGCGGCGCCGCGGCCGAAGGTGGAGTAGTCGCAATGGCGGGTGACGGTGTCGACGCCGACGACGGCGATCGAGTCGTAGAGCCCGCTGGCGATCATGGCGTGCGCGGTGGAGACGGCGAAGACGAATCCGGAGCAGGCGGCGTTGAGGTCGATGGCGCCGGTGGTTCTGAGCCCGAGGTTGGCGGCGATGCGGCAGGACACCGCGGGTGTCGGCGAGTCGGGGGTCATGGTGGCGCAGAGCACGAGCCCGAGGCCCTCGGCGTGCATGCCGGCGTCATCGAGCGCGTTCTCGAGCGCGGCGGTGCCGAGGTCGGATGTCGGGTAGGGCGTGCTGGTGTCGTGGCGTCGTCGCTCGCGGATGCCGGTGCGTTGGAGGATCCACTCGTCCGAGGTGTCCATCAGGGATTCGAGTTCGGCGTTGGTGAGTCGGTGCTCTGGGAGCGCGGAACCGGATCCCGCGATCTCGACGCCGGTGTGTGGGGGGGCGGTGCGTCCGTCGCTCATGCGGGCTGGGCCTGTTCGATGTGTGCGATCTCGGCGATGCGTTCGGCGATGGCGTCGTTGACGTGCGCCCGGACATAGTCGAGTGTTTTGGTGATGGCGGCGGTGATCGTTTTGGGCTTGGAGGAGCCGTGGGCGATCATCATGACCCCGTTGACGCCGAGGAGCGGAGCCCCGCCGTGCTCGTGGTAATCGTTCTTCTTGTAGAGGTCTTTCATGACCGGTTCGAACTTGGTGAGCAGCTCGACGTCTTTCTCCATGATCTCGGAGATGATCGCCTGGAAGAGGGATGACGCGAGCCCCTCGGCGGTCTTGAGCATGGTGTTGCCGGTGAAGCCGTCGGTGACAACGACGTCGGCGGCTCCGTTGAAGAAGTCTCGTCCTTCGACGTAGCCGATGAAGTTGAGATCGGGGGTGCGTCGGAGCAGGTCGCGGGCTCCTTTGATGAGTTCGGAGCCTTTGCCTTCTTCGGCGCCGATGTTCATCAGCGCGACGCGGGGGTTCTCGATGCCGAGTGATTTGGCGGCGAAGACCTCGGCCATCACGCCGTACTGCCAGAGATGGGTGGGGCGTGGCTCTGGGTTGGCGCCGGCGTCGCAGAGGACGACGGGCCCGTGGAAGGCGGGGATGGTGACGGCGATCCCGGGGCGGTGGACCCCTCGGAGGCGTTTCATGTGCATCTGCCCGGCCGCGACGCAGGCGCCGGTGTTCCCCGCGGAGATGACCGCGTCGCAAGGGTCGGCCGCTTTGCGCGAGCCGAGCTTGGCCATCTGGACGATGGAAGAGTCGGGCAGGCCCCGGACGGCTTTGGCGGGCGAGTCGCCCATGCCGATGACATCGGGCGTGTGGACGATCTGGAGGCGGGGGTCATCGATGCCGCGCTCGTCGAGGTGGGCGCGGATGGCGTTCTCGCGCCCGATCAGGACGAGGTGCTCATCGGGTTCGAGCGACGGGAGCGCTTCGATCACGCCTTTGATGACGGCGTCGGGGGCGTGGTCGCCTCCCATGACATCGATGGCGATGCGGATGGGCACCGTGCTTGCTCCGGGCGGGCGCGGCGATGGGTTGGGTCGCGCCGTGTTGATCGGGCGTGTGCGTGCTCGGGTCGAGCGGTTCAGATCTGGATGATACCGGGCGGCCGGCATCGCCGCATGCTGATGGGCACGCGGGTGTGTTCAGTCGTTGGTGCCGATCTTGAGTTTGCGCACTTTGATGCGCAGCCCCGGGCGGACGTAGCCGGATTCCTCGCAGACGCGGTGGTGGCGTTTGGGCATGCCGGAGAGGGGGCAGATGGTCGACTGGACGCCGGTGATGGAATCGTGGGAGCGACGGCGGCGGGAGCGGCCACGGCTTTGGCGTTGGACTGGAAGCATGGGGGGCTCCTCTGCGGTGCGTGGAGTGTCAATCTGCGGCCGCCCGTGGGCGGATCCGTGTGTCAGTCATAAGCTGCTGGCTTGCCAGCGGTTCGGTCCCGATCCGACGACGCGGCGGCGTGCCGGGATCTGGACGGGAAGGTTAGGCGGGGCAGGAATCGGGGTCAACGAGCCGGCGGTGCGTGCCTGTGGGGGCCGGGGCGTGCCCGGGCGGGGGTGGACATCCCGCTCGGGTGGTCTATAACATGGCTTCTTGCGGCGGAGACATGCCTGCAGGCGCCCCTCTAGCTCAATCGGTAGAGCAGCTGACTCTTAATCAGCGGGTTATAGGTTCGAGTCCTATGGGGGGTACTTTTCGCGGCCCGTGAGGGCCGTTTTTCGTGGGCTGGGGCCGAATCGCTGGGGTGCTCGGTTCCGCGGTCGCTCCGTGAGCTTTGGGGGGCTGGCGGACGCGGGCGCGAATGATCGGGCTGTTGCGGGAACAAAGCGGGCGGGTCGGGATGTATACTCAGGGTTGTGAACCGGTTCTTGGTCGTTCTCTTTGCGGTGCTCCCTTCGCTTGTTGGCTTCGCGCCTTCTGCGTGCGGTTGCGGCGATGGGTACGGCTTTGCTCCCCAGGTGTGGGCGGTTTCCGGCGTCTCGGGTGCGGACGACGGGTGCTGCGGCGGTGGATCGGATCCGGTGCCTGATGAGCGGGAGGAGCGCCCGGTCGATTTCCCGTGCTCCGATCAGGAATGCCCGAGGCCGTGCTGCTCGATCGCGGGGATGCCCGTGCTACCGGCGCGGGCTGCTGCGGTGTGGACCGGCGAGGGGTCGCCCCCGGCGTTGATCGGGGGGCCTCGTTGTCGCGTCGCGTCGGCGCACCTCGGACGGCTTCCGAAGCCACCAAGACACGCGAGATCCGTCTAGCAGGATCCGTGCGCGCCCAGCGCGCTTTTCGCGTCTGTCTTGGAGGTATCTCATGGATTCGGTTGATCGCGGGCGCCGTGGCGGCGTCTCGGAGGCGCGGCCTCGCGTTGTGTCCAAGCTCGTTGTGTTGGCGGTGCTGCTGGGCATCGTCGGTGTTGTGGGGTGGGCGGCGTTGCCGGTCGTGCGCCCGGTGCGGGCGGTCGATGTGGTTCAGGCGGTGTTCGTCAGGGTTGATGCCGTCGCGTCACCGGGTGATGGGCGTGGCGCGGATCCGGTGGTTCCGGCTGTGCAGGCGCCGGGCTGGCTCGAGGCGGAACCGTTCTATGTGGCCTGCACGGCGCTGGCGGACGGCGTTGTTGAGTCGATCGATGTGCTCGAGGGCGACTACATCGAGCGCGGCGATGTGGTGGCGCGTCTGGTTTCGGAGGACTCGCGGATCCGGTTGCGGATCGCGGAGGCCGGGCTCGCGGAAGCCCGGGCCGCGTTGCGTGTGGCGGAGGCGGATCGCGAGGCCGCGTCGGAGTCTTGGCGTGAGCCTTTCGAGCTCGAGCGGCGGGTCGCGGCGGGTCGGGCTGGCGTGTCGGAGAACGAGGCGGAGCTCGCGCGGTTGCCGTCGCTCGTGGAGGCCGCGGCGGCGAGGCTGACGCGACTGGAGGAGGAGTCGGCGCGGGTTCGGCTGTCGCAGGAGGCGGGGGCCGCGAACGAGTTGGAGTTGGTGGTTGCCCGGCAGCGGGTGGCGGCTCAGCGTGCCGAGACGGATGCGTTGCGGGCGCGAGGCCCGCTGCTCGAAGCGCGAGGGAGGCGGCTGCGTGCCGAGTTGCATGCGGCGGAGCGGGCCCTCGATCTCAGGATCGAGGACCGTCGGCGTCTGGTCGCGTCGGAGGCGTCGGTCGGGCTTGCTCGCGCGGCGGTGGCCCGCGCGGAGGCGGTCCGGGCCGACGCCGCGCTGGAGTTGGAGCGGATGACGATCCGGGCGCCGATCGGTGGCTATGTGCAGCGGCGGCTGAAGGTGCCGGGGGACAAGGTGATCCGGATGATGGACTCGCCTCACTCGGCGCACGTGGTGCATATCTACGACCCCGAGCGGTTGCGTGTGCGTGTCGATGTTCCGCTGGCCGACGCGTCGTACATCTCGGTGGGGCAGCGGTGCGAGGTGGTGGTGGAGATTCTCCCCGACCGGGTCTTCGTGGGTGAGGTGCTCCGCGCGACCCACGAGGCCGATCTGCAGAAGAACACGCTCGAGATCCAGGTCGCTGTGCATGATCCCGACCCGCTGCTGCGTCCGGAGATGCTGGCGCGTGTGAAGTTCCTTTCGTCGTCCGGCAGTGGCGTTGGCGGTGGCGGTGAGGCGGAACGGGGCGAGGCGGGGGCGCAGGCCGAAGCGCTCGTTCCCGCGGAAGCCGTCGAGGAGGACGCGGGGCGGGCGTTGGTGTGGGTCGTGCGGGAGCGCCGGAACGATTGTGGCTCGCTCGGGCCGGTCTCGGTCGATGTGATCGGCGGTGGTGAGGGCGGCTGGGTGCGGGTCCGGGGCGGGGTTCGGCCCGGGGATCTGATCGCGGTCGGGCTCGACCGTCCCCGTGCGGGGGAGCGTGTCGTGGTGTCGGTTTTGGACGGGGTGGAGCGGGGGGGTTCGTCGTGAGCGTGCTGATCGAATGCCGCGGGCTTACCCGCGAGTACAGGAAGGGCGGGCAGGTGATCCGTCCGCTCGATGGGTTGGACCTGGCCGTGCCGCGGGGCGATTTCCTCGCGTTGATGGGCCCGAGCGGGAGCGGCAAGACGACGCTGCTGAACCTGATCGCTGGGATCGATTCCCCGACGCGAGGGGAGTTGATCGTGGATGGGGCAGACATCGGGACGCTGAGCCGGCGGAGGCTGGCGGCGTGGCGGGCTCGGCACGTCGGGTATGTGTTCCAGCTCTACAACCTGGTGCCGGTGCTCACGGCGTACGAGAACGTCGAGTTGCCGCTGCTGCTGCACCCTTTGACTCGTCGCCAGAAGCACGATCGCGTCGTGACGGCCCTTGAGCGGGTCGGGATCGCTGATCGTCGGGGCCATTTCCCGAGCCAGCTCTCGGGGGGGCAGGAGCAGCGTGTGGCGATCGCTCGGGCGATCGTGACGGATCCGGCGGTGATCGTGGCCGACGAGCCGACCGGCGATCTCGACAAGGCGTCGGCGCGTGCCGTGATGGAGTTGTTGCGGGAGTTGAACCGGGAGTCGGGCAAGACGGTGATCATGGTCACGCACGATCCGAAGACCACGGAGTACGCGTCGAGGACGCTGCATCTCGAGGAGGGGCGGCTTGCGGGGGGCTCGGCGGTCGGGGGGGTGATGGCATGAATCCTGTCCGGGCTGTTCCCTATGTTGTCAAGCAGGTGGTGCGTCACCGGGTCCGGTCGGGGCTCACGGTTGGCGGCATCGCGATCGCGATGTTTCTTTTTACGGCGGTCCAGGCGATGAACGAGGGCGTCACGCGCGTGACGGCCGCGAGCGCGAACGACACGACGCTGGTGGTGTATCGCGAGGACAGGTACTGTCCGGCGACGAGCCGGCTCCCGCAGGACTACCAGAGGCGCATCGAGTCTGTGGAGGGTGTTGCCGGGGTGACGCCGATGAAGATCGTGGTCTCGAACTGTCGCACGAGCCTGGATGTGGTCACGTTCCGGGGTGTTCCGAAGTCGGACTTCATCGCGCAGCGGGGCGGCGAGATCGAGCTTGTCGCGGGCTCGCTGGAAGACTGGCAGCGCCGCACCGACGCGGCGCTCGTCGGCGAAACGCTCGCGAGCCGGCGTGGTTTCCGGCCCGGGATGACGTTCAACGCCGCGGGGATCACGGCGTATGTCGCGGGGGTGATCCGTTCGGACGATCCTCAGGATCACAACGTGGCGTACACCGCGCTGCCGTTCGTCCAGCTCGCGGGGCGTGATCAGCTCGGTGTGGTGACGCAGTTCAATGTGAAGGTCGAGGACTCGTCGGTGCTCGATCGGGTAGCCGGCGACATCGACCGGGTGTTCGCCAACGCGCAGGACCCGACCGCGACGTTCAGCGAGAAGGCGTTCATCGGGCGGGTGGCGGACGACATCATCGAGTTGGTCGGGTTCGCGCGTTGGCTCGGTCTTGGGTGCCTGGCCGCGGTGCTCGCGCTGGTGGCGAACTCGATCGTGCTGAGTGTGCAGAGCCGCGTGTCCGAGCACGCGGTGCTTCGGGCGCTGGGGTTTTCCGGGGGGCAGGTGGCGGGCCTGATTATCGCCGAGGGGATCGTGCTGTCGGTGGTCGGCGGGGGCGTGGGGGGAGCCGCGGCGGTGGCGGTCGCGCGGTACGGCAACTTCGCGATGTCGGTGGAGGGGATCTCGATCCCGATCTCGGCTCGCGCGGGGCTGCTTGCGTCGGGGTTGGTCGTGTGTGGTGGTATCGGTGTGCTCGCGGGGCTTGTGCCTGCGTGGCAGGCGTCGCGCCGTGAGATCGCAGCGTGTTTCCGGGCCGCGTGAGGGTGTGACGATGAGGCAACTGCCGTTCCATTATGCGTTCCGGAACCTTGGGCGGAGCGGGGTCCGTCTGGCGGCGTCGCTGATCGGCTCGTCGCTGGTCGTGCTGCTGATCCTCGCGTCCGGCGGTTTTATCCGCGGGATGCAGCTCACGCTCGCGCAGGACGATGGTCTTCACGAGAATGTGATGATCCTCGGGACCGGGAGCGAGGAAGGCGTGGAGCGTTCGCAGATCGACAGCTCGGTCGAGGGCATCGTGGCGGCGAGCGTCCCGGGGATCAAGCGGCAGGGGGGCGTGGTCTATGCGTCGCCGGAGATCCACGCGGCGTTGCCCGTCCGCGAGGACGGCGACGGCGACGAGGATCGCGTCGCGGTGATGCGTGGTGTGCGTCCGGTCGCGCTGCTGGTGCACGCCCGGGTAGAGATTGTGGAGGGGCGCTCGCCGCGGGCGGGCCGTGACGAGCTCATGGTTGGCGAGCTGGCCGCGGCGCGGCTCGGGCTGCCGGAGGAGCGTCTCGCCCTGGGCCGGACCCTGCACTTCGACGATCGCGACTGGTCCATCGTCGGGCGGTTCAGCGCGCCAAACAGCGTGATGAACGCGGAGATATGGCTCCCGCTGACGGATCTGCAGATCGCGACCAACCGGGCCGCGTCGCTTTCCTGTGTGGTCGTCACGCTTGGGCGGGGGGCGGGAGGGGCGACCTTCGCGGATGTCGATCTGTTTGCGAAGGGGCGTCTGGACCTGGAGGTGACGGCGATCCGTGAGCGGGACTACTACGCGTCGATCGCCGCGTTCTACGGCCCGATCCGGGTCATGATTATCGTGACGGCGATCCTCGTCGCGTCCGGGGGCATCCTCGGCGGGTTGAACACGATGTACGCCGCGTTCGCCGCCCGCGTTCGTGAGGTGGGCATGCTCCAGGCGCTCGGCTTCACGAGGGTCGCGATCGTTGCCAATCTCGTCGAGGAGTCCGTCTTCGCGTCCGCGTGCGGCGTGCTGATCGGCACGCTTCTCGGTGCGGCGTTGCTCGACGGTGTTGCGGTGCGATCCTCGATGGGGGCCTTCGCGCTCGTGGTGGACGCGCCGGTTGTGCTGCTCGGGGTCGCCGGCGGGCTGGTTGTCGGGCTCGTGGGGGCACTCCCGCCCGCTGTTCGCTGTTTGCGTCTCCCGATCGCGGAGGCTCTGAAGTCGTACTGATCCGGATGGACCGAACTCTGTCTTTGAAAGGCACCGCCATGCGTTTGAATCTTGTGATCGTTGTCGCCGCCGTCGTTCCTGCGGTCTTTCTGCTTGGTGCATGCGGGGAGGGGGAGGCCGCGGTCGGCTCCGGTGGGGCGTCCGGCGAGTCCGCTT
Source organism: Phycisphaerales bacterium UBA6054 (assembly GCA_002429045.1). Classification (GTDB taxonomy): domain Bacteria; phylum Planctomycetota; class Phycisphaerae; order Phycisphaerales; family UBA1924; genus UBA6054. The sequence continues at coordinate 3,409 of DIYM01000127.1, read as the reverse complement.
GGGTTCTCGTGTCCGAGCCGGCTGGGTCGATTTCTGTGGCCGAACTGAAGGCGTCGGCGGTCGAGGGCGACGAGGTGGTTCTGCGCGGCCGCATCGGCGGTCGGATGCGGCCGATGAGCGCGGACAGCCCCGTCTTCACCGTGGTTGATCTCGGGTTGGCGCATTGCGGGCAGATCCCGGGAGACGGGTGTTCGACCCCTTGGGACTATTGCTGCGAAACGCCCGAGACGATGGTGGCGAACACCGCGACGATCCAGCTGGTCGACGCGGCCGGGCGGGCGTTGGGCGCGAGCCCAGCCGAGCACGGCTTTGCCCCGCTCGACGAGGTGGTCGTCGTGGGTGTGGTCGGGGCGAGGCCGGGCGGCGGGGTCCTGACGGTGCGTGCGACGGGCGTGCACCGGGTGCGGTGAGCGGCGGCCGGGGGCGGTGTGGCCGGCCGGCGGCGGGGCGCGGGAAATCTTCGAAAAACCTGAAACGGCTGTTTGATACGCGGCGAATAGCCGCGATAGTCAAACGGTCGTTCTTAAACAGGTGTTTTAATGATTCCCGTATCCGATTCTCTCGACGACACCAAGGAGCGGTTGCTCTTCGCCGCCGGCGAGGAGTTTGCGCGGGTCGGGTTCCGCGCCGCCAGCGTGCGTGCCATCGTCGATGCCGCGGGCGCGAACGTCTCCTCGGTCAAGTACCACTACGGGTCCAAGGAGGATCTGTATCTTGCTGTGTGGGAGTTTGCGGCCGGGCAGATGGTCAGCAGCGAGCCGATGCCGCGGGTGGGGGGCTTTGACGATCCTCGGGACGCGTTGCGCGAGTTTATCGCGTGGTTCATGCGCCTGGTCTTGACCGAATCCGATGAGCACCCTTGGGCCGGGCGGCTTCTCGCCCACGAGACGGTGTCGCCGACTCCCGGGGCGCTCGATGTGTTTGTGGCGAACTGCGCCGGTCCGATCAGGGACGAGATCGCGCGGATCGTGAGGGAGATCATCGGGCGTCCGGTGCGTGGCAAGACGCTCGATGATCTGGTGTACGCGGTTGTCGCGCTCTGCGTGAATCCGAAGCATTCGCGTGAGATTCTGATCAAGCTCGGGCATCCGCCGCCGACGACGCGTGCGGGGATCAACCGGATGGCGGGGGTCATGGCCGACTTCGCGATCGGCGGGCTTGAGGGCTTTGTGGCGCGGGGGGGGCGCTGATGTTCCGCACCGCGTTGCGCATGCTGCTCGGGGACACGACCAAGTGCCTCGGGCTTGTCTTCGGCGTTGCGCTGAGCACGCTGCTGGTCTGCCAGCAGGTGTCGATCTTCTTCGGTCTGCTCGGCAGGGCGTCGAGTGTGGTCAACGACGTCCGCGAGGCGGACATCTGGGTCATGGACCCGAGCGTCAAGACGGTCGATGCGCCCTTCCCGCTGCGCGATACCGCCCTCCAGCGTGTCCGCGGGGTGGAGGGGGTCGAGTGGGCGGTGCCGTTCTTCCGGGCGAATGTCCAGGTCCGCACCCGGGAGGGGACCCTGGAGAACGCGATCCTGCTCGGCATCGACGACGCGTCGCTGGTCGGGGTGCCAGACGAGTTCATGGTGGGCGGCATCGAGGACCTGACGATGCCCGACAGCATCGCGGTGAACCCCGCGGGGTTCCGCCTGCTGTTCCCGGGCCAGGAGTTGGGCGTCGGTCGTGTCATCGAGCTCAACGACCGGCGTGCGCGGATCGCGGCGATCGTGGACGCGTCGCCCGCGTTCAGCGCCAACCTGACGATCTACGCCCGCTACAGCCTGGCGACGGCGTACACCAACAACGGGCGCAACGCCCTGAGCTTCGTGCTGGCCAAGTCCGCCGATCCGGATCGGCTGGGATCGATCGCCGGGCGTATCGGCGAGGAGACCGGGCTCATGGCGGTGTCGAGCGATCGGTTCCGGATGATGTCGATCCTGTACATACTCGCGAACACCGGGATCCCTGTGAGCTTCGGGACGGTGGTGTTCCTGGGCGTGCTCATCGGGATCGCGATCGTTGGCCTGACTTTCAACCAGTTCATCAGCGAGAACATCAAGCAGTACGCGGCGCTCAAGGCGATCGGTGTGCGGAACGGGCGTCTGCTGCTGATGACGCTCTGGCAGGCTCTGTTCGTTGGTGTTGTCGGGTACGGGCTGGGCCTGTTCGCGGCGTCGCAGTTCTTCAACTGGCCCTCGAAGAACGTCGACGCGTTGCGGGGCTTCTACCTGCTTCCGGAAGTCGCGATCGGTGTCGCGGTGCTCTCGGTGGTCATCGTGTTTGTGTCGACGCTGCTGAGCATGCGTCGTGTTCTGGTGGTCGATCCTGCCACGGTGTTCAGGGGCTGATGCATGGCGGGGACACACGACAGGGCGGGCTCGGCACAGTCCGGGGGGCGGCTGGCGGTTCGGTGCCGGGGCATCGAGAAGTCGTTCCGGGCGGGCGAGACCCGGGTGCGGGTGCTACGGGGGACGGACTTCGTCGCCGAGTCGGGGCGGATGAGCTTCCTGGTCGGGCCGTCGGGTTGCGGGAAGACGACGCTGGTCTCGGTGATCGGCGGCATCCTGTCGTGCGAGGGGGGCGAGATCGACGTGCTGGGGCACGACCTGAGCACGATGCGGAACGGGCGCCTGGCAGACTTCCGGCTCGCCAACTTGGGTTTTATCTTCCAGCAGTTCAACCTGCTCCCGGCGCTCAACGCCGAGGAGAACGCGTCGCTTCCGCTTGTTGCCAGGGGCGAATCGAACGGGCGTGCCGAGCGGACCGCCCGCGGGTTGCTCGAGCGTCTCGGGCTTGGTGGGCAGACCAAGAAGATGCCGTCGCAGCTCTCGGGCGGGCAGCAGCAGCGGGTGGCGATCGCTCGCGCGCTCGTGCACGAGCCGAGGCTGCTCATCTGCGATGAGCCGACCGCTTCGCTCGACGCGGCGTCGGGCCACACGGTCATGGAGTTGCTCCGGGATGTGGCGCTCGAGGGCGATCGTTCCGTGATCGTGGTCACGCACGACAACCGTATCTTCGGCTTCGCCGATCGCATCAGTCACATGGCGGACGGGCGGATCACCCGCACCGAGTCCAGAGAGGATGGGGTTTCCCAATGAGCAATCGATCCAAGGTCCTGACGTGGGGGCTCCCGCTCGCGGGTGCGGCAAGCCTGATGCTCGGCGCCGGGTTCGTCGTGAAGAATCGTCCGGTGAGTCTGGAGGAAGCGCCGCCCCGCCGCCCGACCGTTGCTCCGAGCGGTTCCGCGGCGATCGACGTGACCAGGTACATCGGCGCGTTGGGGACGAGCGAACCGGCGGGCGAGGCGATCGCGATCGCTGCCCACACGTCGGGCGTGGTGTCCGGGGTGCTGGTCCGGGTGGGGGAGCGTGTCGAGGCGGGGCGGGCGCTGTTCGCGGTGGAGTCATCGCGCGGGGAAGCGGAGG
>DIYM01000041.1:10342-10851 GCA_002429045.1 Phycisphaerales bacterium UBA6054 | reverse complement strand
GAGTGCCGGGCGCGGGCGGACCCGTACGGGATGGGGGTGGGCGGTCGGCGTTAGCCGGCGCGGCGGTGGGCCCGCACGAGATCGGTGCGAGACGGCCGGTGCGAGGGGAGCGACAGGGGCGTGTCCGCCGCGAGCGCACGGGCCGGCATCGACCGCGCCGCGGCGGTGCCGCGGGCGGGTGTGCGGATGCTGGATGGATGCGGGGCGTTCACGCGGGGGCTCCTCTGGATGGGGAGCGTGATGATCGCACAGCGGACCGCGATGTCAACCGATGTATCGTGGGTTTGTTGTGTATTTCTATCGATCGGGCGTCACACGGGGACGATCGCGGGCGTGCCCGTCGCACCGTTCGGTCCGATCGGTGTGACGGTCAGCCGGGCGTCTTGCGGGACGGGCACCGACGGGATGAGCGTGGTTCGGATGGGCGTATCGCCGCCCGGGATGACCCAGCCCGGGCGGGCCGTGTCGAGCGATCGATCGAACGCGGCGACGTAGCGACGCGTCCCGAC
>DIYM01000041.1:0-10288 GCA_002429045.1 Phycisphaerales bacterium UBA6054 | reverse complement strand
GTAGCGACGCGTCCCGACCGGCCCGCGCGCCGGGGTGATGGACAGACGCACGCTCCGCCCGGCCCGCTCGGTCACGCACGCGGGGCTGTCGGGGGTGGGGGCGTTGAGCCAGGGGCTCTCGGGCGCCAACGCCGGGCCGGAGAGCGGCGCGGCGCCGAGCGTGTCCGACACCCCCCGCCTGTTCTCGAGCAGCCCGATCATGCTGAACAGGGTGAAGCCCGAGACCCGCCCCGACCGCGAGACGATCTCGATCTGGTCGGCGATCTCCTGCGGTTCCCAGCTCGCGCTCTCGTCGCCCTCGGGCTTGATGCGTGTCAGGTAGAGGCCCGCCCAGAGGTGACGCTTCGCGGAGTTCTGGTCCGCCCACCAGTTCATCAGCGGCTCGAACGCCTGGCCCACCGACGAGATCTTCCAGTACAGCTGCGGGATCATCGCGTCGCACCAGCCCTCCTGCATCCAGCGCTTCGCGTCGGCGTACAGCCCGGCGTAGGCGTCGAACCCCACGATCTCGGGCGGGTGCCCCGGGCGCCAGATGCCGAAGGGGCTGATCGTGAACAGGGCGCCGGGCTTGCGGCGGCGTACGAGCCGGTTCACGCCGCGGACGAAACGGTTGATGTTGTCGCGGCGCCAGTCGTCGCGCCCGAGGGCGCCGCCGTTGCGGGTGTACTCGGCGTAGGTCGGGTCGTCGGGGAAGGGGCGGTCCTTGTCGGGGTAGGGGTAGAAATAGTCGTCCATGTGCACGCCGTCGATGTCGTAGCGGGTCAGGAGATCGTCGATCACGCGCATCGCCAGATCCCGGGACTCGGCCGCGCCGGGGTCCAGCCACAGGTGCCCCCGGTAGTCGCGGGCCAGGTCCGGGCGTCGGTTGACGATGTGGCCCGGCGCGTCGGGCCCGATGCTGATGGGGTGGCGTGCGCGGAACGGATTGACCCAGGCGTGGAGATCGATGCCCCGGCTGTGGGCGCCGCGGACCCAATAGGCCAGCGGGTCGTATCCCGGGCTGGGCGGGGTGCCCTGGGCGCCCGTGAGGAACGCCGACCACGGCTCGATGTCGGACTCGTACAGCGCGTCGCAGGTCGGGCGGACCTGGAGGAAGACCGCGTTGAGTTCCAGGCGGGCGCACTCGTCGAGGATGCGATCGATCTGGGACTTCTGTTCGCGGGTCGAGAGCCCCGGGACGCTGGGCCAGTCGATGTTGTCCACGGTCGCGACCCACACCCCCCGGAACTCGCGGGGGGGCATCGACGGGGCGTACGCCGCGTGGCGTCTGGTCGACGCCGACGCGCAGGCGCTGATGGGTCCTGCCAGCAGCGGGGTCGCTGCGATCACCCGGCAAGCGTCGCGTCGGTTCATCGCACACATCTCGCATTCCTCCTGGGCATCGGGCCGGGCGTGCGGGTCGGATGGGAGCCTACCCGATCCGCGCCCGCCCGTTCATGTACGGGCGGAGCGGCTCGGGGACGGTCACCGAGCCGTCGGGGTTCTGGTGCATCTCGAGGAGCGGGATGAGGATGCGGGGCGAGGCGGCGACGGTGTTGTTGAGCGAGTAGCAGAACGCGGTCGCGCCCTTACCGGTCTCTCCGCCCGGGCGGTATCGCATGTTGAGGCGGCGGCACTGGTAGTCGTAGAGCCGGCTTGCCGAGTGGGTTTCTCCGAAAGCGCCGGCGGGTGTTCCGTCGGGCCCCTCATCGCCCCGTCCTGGCATCCAGCACTCGATGTCGATCATGTCGGCGTTCTTGACGCCCAGGTCGCCCGTGCAGCACTGCAGGAGCCTGTAGGGCAGCCCGAGGCGCTGGAGCAGCGCCTCGACGTGGGCGATCATCGCCCGGTGGTGCTCGCGCGACGCGTGCTCGTCGGCGACGTCGATGATGACCTGCTCGACCTTCTCGAACTGATGGATGCGGTAGAGCCCGGCGGTGTCCTTTCCGGCCGCCCCGGCCTCGCGTCGGAAACAGGTGGACACAGTCACGTACTTGCGGGGCAGGTCCGCCTGGTCGAGGATCTCGTCCTGGTGCAGCCCCATGAGGCCAACCTCGCCCGTGCCGGTGAGGAACAGGTCGTGCCCGCCTCCTCGGCTTGACTCTTCGACGTGGTACGCCTGGTCGCGTCCGCCCGGGAAGAACGCCGTGCCGATCATGGCCTCCTCGCGGACGATGACGGGCACCGACATCGGGGTGAATCCGTTCTCCTGCACCATCAGATCGAACGCGTAGCGGAGGACGGCCTGGTGGAGGCGCATGCCGTCGCCGGTGAGGACATAGGAGCGGGACCCCGCGAGTTTCACGCCGCGCGGGAAGTCCGCGAGCCCGTGCCGATCGCACAGTTCAAGGTGGGTCCGCGGCTTGAAGCCTCTGTTTGCTTCGAACGATCGGCCGAGGTCGTAGCCGTCCGGCGACCAGGTGCGCAGTTCCACGTTGTCGTCCGCCGACGCGCCGACCGGGACGTCGTCGTCGGCGGGCTGCGGGATGCGGAGATGGAGGGCGTTGATCTCGGGCTCGATCGCGTTGATGCGTCCGTCGAACGCCGCGATCTCGTCCTTGAGTCTGCTCGGGGCTGCTTTGATTGCCGCGACCTCGGCTTCGATCGCGGCCTTGGTGTCGCCCTCGGCGGACTTGAGCTGCCCCATCAGCTTGCCCAGCTTCGGGCCGGTCTCTTTGGAGAGCCTCTTCTGCTCGGCCCGGAGGGCTTCTTGGCTTGCCATCAGGTCGCGCCGTTCGGCGTCGAGCGTGATCAGGCGGGCGATGTCGACATCGACGCCCTTCCGCTTGGCGCCTTCTATGAACCGGGCCGGGTTTTCGCGCAACGCCTTCAGATCGATCATGGGACGGCAGTGTAGGGGGCGGGCCCGTAAGATCGAACGGATCCGAACGATGCAGACCGACTTGGACAGCCCGTTCTCCCTGACGCTGGCGGCCGGATCGGGCCCGCTGGCGCCGTGGTGGCTCGTTGTCCCGCTCGCGGCGATCGCGTTGCTCGCGACCGCGTCGCACATCATCGTGCTCCGCGAGGCCCCCGTTGGGGCGTTGCCCGAGTCACGCCGACGCATCCGCATCTCCACCGGCTGGGTGGTCATGGTCGCGATCCCCCTGACGGCGTACGCGTTCGGGATCGCCACCCCGTCCAAGCCGGGCGTCTTTTCGGTCGTCTGGCTCTCGGTGGTGGGGCTGCTGGGAGCGATCGTGCTGCTGGCGATGCTCGACGCGTTCAACACCGTCCGCTTGCACCGGGATGAGAGCAGGCGGTTGCGGCGGGATCTGGGGGCCGCGCTGCGGGGGAAACACGATGAGCGCCCTTGACCGGCACTCCCCATCCGGGCCGACCCGCCTGCCCCGGTGGGTCACCCGGGCGATGGCGGGGGTGTACGCCTGGGAGGCGGGACGGAGGAGCAGGCGCTTCGACGCGGGCATCGGCGTGGAACGGATCGATCGTCCGGTGGTTTCGGTGGGAAACCTCAGCGCGGGCGGGACGGGCAAGTCGCCCGTGGTCCGCGCGATCGTCCGCCTGTTGCGCGATGGTGGGCATCGGCCCGCGATCGCGATGCGCGGCTACAAGGCGGCGCCGGGAGAGGTGTCCGATGAGCAGGCCGAGCACGCGGCCGAGCTGCCGGGCGTGCCGATCGTTGCCCGGCCGGATCGGATCGCGGGGTTGCGTGACCTGTTCGCGACGCCGGAGGGGGAATCGGTGGACTGCGTGGTGCTCGACGACGGGTTCCAGCACCGACGCCTGGCGCGTGATCTCGATGTCGTGCTGATCGACGCGACGCGCCCCGCGCATCGCGACGCGTTGCTCCCCGGCGGATTCCTCCGAGAGCCGGTGTCGGCGCTCTCGCGCGCGGACGTGCTGCTGATCACCCGGAGCGGTCTTGTGGACGAGCGCGCGCTGGAGGGCGTGCTCGCGGGGGTCCGCGCACAGCTCAGAGAGGGAACGCCGGTCTTCGCGGTCGCGGAACGGTGGTCGCGTGTGGATCGGTGTGAGTCGGGCGAGATGCACGAGGAATCGCCCGATGCGCTCGGCGGGACCCGGCTGGGCGTGTGCTGCGGGATCGGGAATCCGGGGGCTCTGATCCGATCGGCGGAACAGGCGGGGGTTGATGTGGTGGATCGGATCGTGCTCGCCGACCACGCCGCGTATGACGACCGGGCGATCGATCGCATGATCGCGATGGGTCGCGCGTGCGAGGGGGTGCTGACGACGGGTAAAGACTGGGTGAAGATCGGCTCGCGCTGGCGTGAGCGGGGCGCGGGGCTCCCGCCTGTTTGGGTGCCACGGACCGAAGTGTGTTTCAACAAACAGTGGGGCCCCTCGGCGCGGGATGTGTCAGGTGATCTGCGTACGCGGGAGCCCGGATCGGGCGGCGGGGGCGACGCGTCCTCGGCGTTCCGCGCTCTGCTGTACGGTGCGATCGGCGATGCCCGTTAGGTCTGCGGCGTGCTCTGCGCGGCGCACGTGATGCGCGATGCATCGTGATGCGGTCGCGTCGAGTTGCCGGTATCAGGGTCAGCGGCTTGGTTTTACGGGATGAGGGATGTATCCTTCTCCCCTCTCGCGCCCATTCGTGGGGGTCGCCACGTGCAATGTTTTCTTAACTGGAACTGGAGAAGCAATGAAAACTCGTAACGCAAGCCTGACGGCGATGCTGGCCGCTGGCCTGTTCGCCGGCATGTCGCTTGTTGGGTGCACCCAACAGCAGCATACCGCTCCCTCGGCGTCGGACCCGGCGCCCGAGGCCGCCCCGAAGGAAGAGCCCAAGAGCGCTTCCCTCTGGGGCCACTACCGCCCGCGCCTCGGCGAGAACGAGGCCGCCTCGATGATGGCGTTCCCGACCGGTGACGTCGCGACCAGCGCGATCCTGCTCCACCAGGTGATGCCCAAGCAGGTCCGCCGCGGCCAGGACTTCAGCTATTCCTACCACGTGACCAATCTGACCGGTGCCGACCTCCAGAACGTGGTCGTCATGCTGGACAGCCAGAACAACATCGATGTGAAGAGCTCGAACCCCGCGGGCAGCCGCACCGGGGACGGCATGTCGTGGATGGTCGGGGACCTGCCCGCGGGCCAGACGGAGATCATTGAGGTTGTCGGTTCGGCCGAGCGGGTCGGGACCGCCTCGGAGTGCATCTCGGTCTCGTACAACAACTTCCTCTGCGCCACCACGACCGTGGTCGAGCCGGCGCTGGCGCTGACCAAGACCGCGCCCGCGCAGGTGCTCAAGTGCGATCAGGTCTGCATGCGTTACGTCGTGCGGAACACCGGTTCCGGCCCGGCGACCGATGTGGTCATCACCGACACGCTGTCGGACGGGCTCGTCCTGTCGAACGGATCGCGTGAGGTGCGGATCCCCGTCGGCACGCTCGCCGCGGGCGAGAGCAAGGCGTTCGAGGTCTGCGCCGAGGCGACCGACACCGGCACGTTCGGTTCTCCCGCCGCCGCGATGGCCTCGGGCGATCTGAGCGCCGACGCGGACCGCACCAACACGGTTGTGGTCGCTCCGATGCTCGAGATCTCCTCGGAGTGCGGGCCGGATCGCCGCTTCATCGGCCGCAACTTCACCCACACCTACACCGTGCGTAACTCGGGCAACGGCGTCGCGGGCAACACCGTGGCCTCGATCTCGATTCCGTCGGGAGCCAGCGTCGTCCGCACCTCGGCGGGGGGCAGCGTGCAGGGCAGCCGTGTGGTCTGGGACTTCGGCGGGCTCGAAGCCGGGCAGTCGCGTGAGTTCAGCGTGACCCTGGGCGGGTCGGGCGATCCGCGCAGCTACGAGACGACCGCCACGGTGAACGCCGATTGTGCCGACGCCGTCGCCGACCGTTGCTCGACCGAACTCGAGGGCATCCCCGCGATCCTCCTGGAGGTCATCGATGTGACCGACCCGGTCGAGGTCGGCACCAACACCACCTACGTGATCACCGTCACGAACCAGGGTTCGGCGCCCGACACCAACGTCCGCGTCGTCGCGACCCTTCCGGCGCAGCAGTCGTTCGTCTCGGCGAGCGGCGCGACCAACGTCGCTTCCGCCGGCAAGACGCTGACCTTCGCCCCGGTCGGCACCCTCGGTGTCGGTCAGCAGGCCGCGTGGCGCATCGTCGTCCGGGCAGACGCGCAGGGCGACGTCCGCTTCCGCATCGAGATGACCTCGGACGAGCTGACCAGCCCGGTCATCGAGACCGAGGCTACCAATCTCTACGAGTAATCAACCGAACCCGGGTTCAGTCCCGGATGTGCTGAGAAGCTCAAAGGCCCCCCGCGCGAGAGCGCGGGGGGCCTTCTTTCTTGCATCGGCGGTGGGTGTGTCGCGCGGCTCGGGGGGTTCGTGCAGTCGCCGTGCGCGATCAGCGCCAGTCGATGACGATCTTGCCGAACTGTTGGCCGGCTTCGATCCGTTCGTAGGCGTTGACGCAGTCCGTCGGCGCGTAGACCTTGTCGACAGCCGGCCTGAGGTGCCCCGACCTGAACAGCGAGACGATTTCTTGGAACTCGTCGTTGCTGCCCATCGTCGAGCCCAGGATGCGGAGCTGGTTCCAGAAGATCCTGGCCAGGTCCGTGGTGGCGTCGGGCCCGGTGGTGCAGCCGGGTGTGACGTACGCCCCGCCGCGTGCGAGTGATTTGATGCAGGACAGGTGTGTGGCTTTGCCGACCGAGTCGACGGCCATGTCGACGCCTCGCTTGTTGGTCCAGCCGCGAACGTCGCGGGACCAGTCTTGGCCTTCGTCGAGGACGGCGTGGTCGGCGCCGAGTTCTGAGGCGAGATCGAGCTTGCTCTGGTGCCGGCTGGTCACGCAGGCTGGGCACCCCAGATGTTTGGCGATGGCCAGTGCGCTGGTCGCCACGCCGCCCCCGATGCCGGTGATGAGGACCGCCTGCCCCGGGCGGAGATCTCCCTTGGTGACCATCATCGAGTAGGCGGTCAGGGCGCAGAGCCCGAACGCGGCTGCCTCGACAGGATCGGCGTCACCCACGTCGGCGATGTTCTCGGCCGGCACGGTGAACTTCTCTGCGTGGGCGCCGAAGTGGTGCTCGCCGATCAACTCGTAGTTCGCGGCGAGCGTCGAAGCGGGCGGGTCGCCCGGTCGGGGGGGGTCGGCCACCGGGACCGCGGCGTTGTAGATCACCCGACGCCCGATCCAGGAGGGATCGACGCCTTCCCCGACGGCTTCGACCTCCCCGCAGGCGTCGCACCCCGACACGCGGGGGTAGTCAAGGTCCAGCCCCGGCACGCCCTTGCCGACCCAGAGGTCCATGTGGTTGAACGCCGAGCAGAGGGTCCGGACGACGACCTCTCCGGGCCCGGGCGGTTCCGGGGCCGCCCAGTCGGTTCTGTAGATCACGTTGTTTGAGACGGGAGATCCCTGCTTCTGGACGACGATTGCCTTCATGGCGGTGAGGGTAGGGGTGTGGACTCGGGCGGGGAGGCGGTCAACAATCGGGACCCTGAGGTACGCGGCCTCCCGGACGGTCCGGGATCGGCTAGGGACTACCCGATGATGGCGTCCGCCAGCGGGCGCAAGCGTCGGCCAGACCTCGGGTTGGAATGCCCGTCCAGACCGATCTGGCGCGGTGCGTGAAAGGAGCCTCCATGGTTCGTATCCGTATGCAACGTCTCGGCCGCCGCCACCGCCCGTTCTATCGCATCAACGCGATCGACATCCGCACCCGGCGCAACGGCAAGGTGCTCGAGAACCTGGGGCACTACAACCCGATGGCGCCCGAGGGCGAGCAGCAGATTGTCCTGCACGCCGACAAGATCAAGGCCTGGATCGAGAAGGGCGCCCGCCCGTCCGAGACCGTCATGGACATGCTCGGGCGAGAGGGCATCCTCGAAGGCAAGATGAAGGACCAGTGGGAGGCGGACCGTGCCGTCGCGCTCGAGCGTGGCAAGTGCAAGGCTGCGGTCAAGCGTGCCGAGGCGGCGGTGGCCGCGATCGAGGGCATGGACGAGGCGCCCGAGGGCGATCTCAACGCCGCCAAGAAGGCGCTGAACATGGCGCGCAACACGGTGCCCGGCGCTCAGGTCGCGGACGCCGAGAAGTTCGCGGGCGAAGCCGAAGCCGCGGCCAAGCGTGCGGAGTCCGCCAAGCCCGCGCCCGAGCCCGAAGCGGAAGCCGAAGAGCCCGCCGCCGAGGAGTGACGCGTCGCCCGTGATGTCTTTGTCTTGACCAGTCCAACACACGCGTCCCCGCTGCAGGGTCGACGCGATTGCGAGGAGTCCCACGATGGGCAGCCAGCAGATTCTCGAATCGATCAACGAAGGCGCTCTCAAGAGCGATCTGCCCCGTTTCGACGTGGGCGACACCATCAATGTGCACGCCCGGATCGTTGAGGGCGAGAAGGAGCGTGTGCAGGTTTTCCAGGGCACGCTGATGTCTCGGAAGGGGCGCGGCATCCACGAGATGATCACGGTGCGTCGCGTCGTCGACGACATCGGCATCGAGCGCACCTGGCCGCTCAACTCGCCCTTCATCGCGAAGATCGAGGTCGTGCGTCGTGGCGATGCCCGTCGCGCCAAGTTGTACTTTCTGCGTGAGCGGGTCGGCAAGAGCCGCCGCCTGCGCGACCGCCGGCGCGGCATGAAGCACGTCGAAGGTCAGCCGACTGTTCAACGCTGACGTTCGTGTCCGGAATGGTTTCGAATCGAACGGAGTCAGCCACTTGGCTGGCCCCGTTTTTTGTTGGGGTTCTGGAATACCGGGTCCTAAATCGGCGTTGAACCGGGGTCTTGAGGCCGCGATCGTTGTTTTTTGGCGGCGTCTCGATGTAGTATGTGCCCGGAAACGGATAGTGTCCGTTTGATATCCAAGTCCGCCGTCGTCCCGATACCGAAGCGTGGGACCGGCACCCAAACCGATCGGAGATGACGATGAAGCGAATTCTTTCTTCCTGCGCGGTGCTCTTCGCTGGCTGCTGCATTGGCTGCTCGACCACGACCCAGGTCGATGCCGATGCCACCACCGAAGCGTGCGCCACCGAGTGCGCCTCGGTCTGCGCGACCGAGAAGGCCTGCGATAGCGAGAAGTCCTGCAGCACCGAGAAGGCTTGCGACAGCGAGAAGTCCTGCAGCGGCGACATGCAGGGCCACGAAGGCTGAGCCTGTCAAACCCGTTTCTTGAACAACCGCCCGGTTCCGCCGGGCGGTTGTGCTTTTGGACGGACCGGGCACGCAGCGTGCACGTCGGGGGCGTGCCGCGCTGTGTTGGCCCGTTCATCGACGTCTGCGGACCCCCGGCCTGGGTCCGCGGTCACGCCGCGGCGGATCGGGACGATTGCGCCGGATAGACCGCTCCACACCGGTGATTTGGTGCCGCTGGGGCGTTGTGATCATCTCGGGTCAGGAGTTTGGGATCGTGGCGGGCGATTTTGGTGTATCATGTCTTGTATGTGTTTGTCGGCGTAGTGCCGAAATGAGTTGCTCAGCCGTTCTCCCGAAGCCAATCACATGGGAGCGGCCAAGTCGAATCGATCGGAGATGACAATGAAACGGATCATGATGACCTGCGCGGTGCTCTTCGCCGGCGCGTGTATTGGGTGCTCGACGACCAGCAAGGTCGACGCCTGCTGCGGGGCCTGCGCCGAAGGGGAGGCCTGTACCAGCGGGTGCTGCCCCGGTGAAGGCGGCGAGTGCTGCGGCTCGTGCGGCGGCGACGCCAAGGGCGAGTGCTGCGGCTCGTGTGGTGGAGAAGGGCACGGCCACAGCCACGACCACGACTGATTGGCGATCCAGCGTTCATGCAACCGCCCGGACCTGTCCGGGCGGTTTTTTTGTCCAGTGCGATCGGTGGTGATCAGGCCGCCCGACGGGCACCGGAGTGCGGTGCCGGTTGGTGCGTCCGCCAGGCGTTGCGTGACGGCTTGAGGAGCGGTGCCGGGACCGCGGACTCATCGCGGACCGGTCGGACCGGACCGAGCCAGACGAGCGTCGCGAATCGTGCGTCCGCTTTCGAGGACCAGTACGCATCCCCGCCGCGGATGCGGTCTTCGTACGAGGTCCGTATGAGTCTGATGTCGGCTTCGGTGAGATCCTCGAACTCGTCGACCCGCTCGACGGTCGCCTGACCGAACACCGGCCCGCCCGAGGATTTGAGGAAGACGCGGTCGCCCGGGCTCACGCGTCCGAAGGGCGCACGCCGGTCTCGGCCGAGGCGGGACTCGATCGATTTGCGGCCCGAGATCAAGTCCGGTGCGTATCGCCCGTGCACGATCATCAGGTGGGTCGCGGGAGCGGCGTCGGTGTGCTGGATCCGGTGGGGCGCGGTGTGGGCGGCGTTCATGTCCTCACTATCGGACCGCGCCC
>DIYM01000117.1 GCA_002429045.1 Phycisphaerales bacterium UBA6054 | reverse complement strand
ACGCCCGCCCTCGCCCGCCCCACCCGAACACGATCCGACCCGATCTGGCCACAGGCAACAACACTCAAGGAGTCTCTCGCATGACCCGCCTGACCACCCTGACTCTGATCGCCGCGTGCGGGTTCGCCGCGCTGCCCGAACCGGCATTGTCCGCCGCGTCCGCCGCCTCGATGGACGACGATTGGGCCCGCAAAGACAAGGTCGCGAACCTGCGGGCGTTATCGCAGCGTGTCTCGCTGGATGTCACTGACCAGCCGGTCGAGGACATCTTCCGCTTCCTCGCCGAGGTCACCGGGGCCGAGCTCGAGCCCATCTACCTCGACGATTCCAGGATCGACGGCATCGACCCCGAGACCACCATCACCATCCGCGCCAACAACATCCCCGCGCTGCTCGTGCTCGAGCGCGTCCTGAAGCGGACCGAGTCCAAAGAGAGCCCCGCGAGCGGCTACACGTGGCAGTTCACCGAGTCGGGGACCATCGAGTTCGGGCCCAAGTCCGAGCTCAACCGGCAGCAGATCGTCGAGCTGTACGACATCTCCGAGCTGCTGTTCATCGTCCCGACGTTCGACAACGCGCCGCAGTTCGACCTGCAGAGCGCGCTCCAATCCTCCCAGGGCGGGGGCGGGCAGAGCCCCTTCCAGGGCGGCAACCAGAACGACGACAACACCCTGGACGACGAAGAACGCTTCCAGCGCCTCGTCGATCTCATCCAGGCCAACATTGAGCCGGACGAGTGGACCGCCCTGGGCGGCAACGGGGCCTCGCTGACGACGTTCGGCAACTCCATGGTGGTGACCGCGCCCGACTACATCCACCGCCAGATCAACGGGTACGACTTCTGGCCCAGCCGGCTCCAGCAGCCCCGGCGCGTGGACGGGCGCAGCGAGGTCCGTATCCTGCCCGACACCCGCCGCAGGCCCTGACCGCGACCCGGGATCCCTGAAGCCCGACCGCCGGGGGCTCTACGATGCCCCCATGCGTCGACCCGATCACGCCCAGTGTGTCCGCCTCGCGGCGGAGAGTTCCAAGCGCGAAGACTGGGCCTCCGCGGCCCGGTACTTCCAGATGGCGCTCAAAGGCGATCGCGACAACGCATCGCTCATGCGGAGCGCCTCGCTGGCGTTGGCACAGATCAACGAGCTCGAATCGGCCGAACTGCTCGCACGCAAAGCCTGCAAGCGCGAGCCCAACAACCCGGACAACTGGGTCGGGCTCTCCCTCACGCAGCTCAAGCAGGAGAGGCCCGAGCCCATGCACGAGGCGCTGGACCGCGCCCTTCGTGTCGATCCGACGCACGGCTCGGCGGTGCACGCGAAATGCAAGGCGTTGATCGAGGCGGGGATGCCCGAAGAGGCCCGGGAGGTGTCGTCCCGGGCCGTGTCCGAGCCGGACGCGCACCCGCTGTCCCTGCTGATCCACTCGAGGGTGTGCCGGGCGCTCGGCGCGTATCCCGAGTCGATCGACGCCGCGGACCGCGTGCTCGCGACCGATGGCATCACCGAGCGTTTCCGGGCCGGGGCGTACTTCGAGCACGGCTCTTCGCTCGACGCGCTCGGGGAGTACGACGACGCGTTCGATGCGTACCGCCGCGCCAACGCCATCATGCCGGCCGGCCCTCCGATGCACGCCGAGAGCGTCATCGGGAACTGGAGCCGCGGGTGTTTCGACGCCCTCCCGCGATCGGGCAACGACTCTCGACGGCCCGTGTTCATCATCGGCGTGCCCCGGTCGGGCACCACGCTGACCGAGCAGATCATCGCCTCCCACCCCGACGCGACCGGCGTGGGAGAACTGCCGCTCATGCCCGATCTCGCCCGGCGGACCCTCGCCTCGAATCTGACCCGTGAGATCCTCGCCTCGTACGCGGACGAGTACCTGGCGTTGCTCGACGAGCGTGGGGGCGCCCCGACCGCGCGCACCGTCGACAAGCACATGTACGGGGAGACCACGGCCGGCCTGGCGGCCAAGATGTTCCCCAACGCCAGCTTCGTCCACTGCCTCCGCGACCCGCTGGACTGCTGCCTGTCGGCGTTCTTCCAGAACTTCGGCGCCAATGTGCCCGTCTCGCGGGACCTGATCGCGTTGGGCAAGCACTACGTCGCGCACCGACGCATCATGGATCACTGGAAAGAGACCATCGGGCTGCCGATCCTCACGAGCGTCTACGAAGACCTGATCGCGGATCAGGAGACCCGCTCGCGGGCTCTGATCGACCACGCGGGCCTGGAGTGGGACGACGCCTGCCTGCGGTTCCACGAGGACGCGGGGACGGTGCGGACGGCCAGCACCGATCAGGTCCGCCGCCCGATCTACTCGGCGAGCACGCAGCGGTGGCGCCGGTACGAGAAGCACCTCGGGCGGCTGATCGACACCCTCGGGCCGTACGCGGAACACGCGCGGAGCCACGCCTGATGCCGGTGCCCGGAACCAACCCGCGGCTGACACCGGTCTTCGCCCAAGCCCGCCAGCGTGCCTCGGACCTGATCAACGCCGGAGAGCGGGACGCGGCGATCCCGCTGCTCCGCGATCTGCTCAAGCAGCAGCCGCGCGACGTGATCGTGCTCCGCCTGCTCGGCAACGCGCTCTCCCAGAACACGGTCTTCGACCGCAAGGGGAGCGAGCCGGAGGGCATCCGCCTGCTGCGGTTCGCCGACCAGCTCTCGCCGAACAACCCGGAACTGCTGTGCGACATCGCGACCCAGTGCAAGGTGCTCGGGCGCACCAGGGACGCGCACATCGCGCTCGATCGCGTCCTGTCGTTCGCGCCGGCTTATCCGCGGGCGGTCAGGATCAAGGCGACCCTGCTCCAGTCCGGCAATCGCGTCGATGAGGCCCTGGAGCTGGTCCGCGCCGCGCGGGCGACGAAGGACGACCCCGCCCTGGCCGTCAGCCTCGCCCAACTCTCCCTGCACACGAAGGCGTACCGGGAGGGCGTCGACGCCGTCCTGCCCCTGGTCGACCAGGTCGGTATCGATAAGAACCGGCGCCAGGAGGCCTTCTACGTGCTCGGGCATCTCCACGACAAGCTCGGAGAGTACGACCGCGCGTTCGAGTACTTCACGACGGCCAACAACATGCGGGGCAAGCACCCCGCCTCGGATTTCACCCCGCTGTTCGAGTGGTACAGCAAGGAGAGCTTCGCGCGGATGCCGACCGCGTCGCACGACGGGTCCCGCGCGACGTTCGTTGTCGGCATGCCGCGGTCCGGCACGACGCTCACCGAGATGATCCTCGCGGCCCACCCGAAGGTCGCGGGGATCGGCGAGAGCATCAAGCTCAACACGCTCGGGTCACGCCACGACATCCAGACACTCGATCAACGCCAGGCCGACGAGTTGGGTGCCGAGTACCGGGGCATGATCGACGCCGCGGTGCCCGACACGTCGATCGTACGCGTCGTGGACAAGATGCCCGAGAACTACATGTACGCCGGGCTCACGACCAAGATCCTCCCCGGCAGCCGCATCATCCACTGCAAACGCGACGCCCGGGATACCTGCCTCTCGATCTTCTTCCAGGCGTTCGGCCCGTGGATGAAGTACGACCGCGATATCGAAACCGTCGCCGAGCAATACCTCGGCTACCTCCGCCTGATGGAGCACTGGAGAGAGACCCTGGGGGTCCCGATGCACGAATCGAGCTATGAGCAACTCACCGCCGATCCGGAGCCGAACATCCGGGCCATGATCGAGCACCTCGGGCTCCGGTTCGACAAGGCCTGCCTGGAGCCGCACAAAACCAAATCGAACGTCCACACCGCGAGCGTCGCGCAGGTCCGCAGCCCGATCTACCGTTCCAGCAACCAGCGGTGGAAGAACTACGAAAAGCACATCGGGCCGATGCTCGATCTGCTCGCCGATGTGTGATCCCGAACCGAAGAGGAGCGACACGATGCGTCATCACCCCCCCGCCTCCCGCGCCGCCCTGCTCGGTCTGCTCGGTCTGCTCGGTCTGTGCGCTGCGATGATCACGCCCGGCTGCGCCCAGCCCAAGCCGCCGCCCCAGCCCGCGATCGACGCGGCGCCTTTCGCGGCCGCGGTCCGTCAGGCCGAACTCGACTGGACCTGGATCGCCGGCACCGAATGGGTGCTCGCGGCGATCGAGGGCGAGGAACCGATCGGGCAGCCCGCCCGGCTCTCGTTCAAAGCCGACCAGACTTGGCTGGCCGGCTCGGGGGGGTGCAACAGCTTCACGGGCGGTTTCGTCCGCCGCGGGGTCGACGGCATCGGCATCGGACCGCTCCGCGTCACCAAGAAGTTCTGCGCCGAGCCCGAGGGTGTCATGCAGCAGGAGGCGCGCCTGCTCCACCTGCTCGGATCGGTCAACTCGTACCGTGCGACCGAGGAGTCGCTCGCTCTCTACGACGACACCCGCCCCGTGCTGATCTACATCGCCGAGACCCGGCCCGAACGCCCATGACCGCCCGACGACCCCACGACACCACACGGAGCCGCCCGGAATGAAGTGGACCACGCCCCTCCTGCTCAGCACGCTCGCGGTCGCCGTCGTGGGCTCGACCATCGCCGTCGCCACGAGCGGCTCGGAAGACGACTACGCGTTCTTCGATCCGATCATCGACATCCGTTCGATGCTCGGGCGTTTCTACGTCGAGGACATCGACGACGAGGAACTCCAGGCCGGGGCGATCCGCGGGATGCTCGAGACACTCAACGACCCCTACACCGTCTACGTGCCGCCCCAGGACACCGACGATTTCACCAAAGACCTCACGGGCGAGTACGTGGGCATCGGGGCCGAAGTCGGGATGCGCGACGGGTGGTTCACCATCCTCACGCCCCTCGACGACTCCCCCGCCTGGCGGGCGGGCGTGATGGCAGACGACCGCGTGGTCGCGATCGACGGGATGTCGACCGAGGGGCTGTCAACCGACGAGTGCATCGATCAGCTCCTGGGCGAGCCCGGGACCGAGGTCGTGATCACCGTGGAACGAGCGGGCGGGGACACGCTCGACATCGCCATCGTCCGCTCGCCGATCCACGTGAACCCCGTCAAGGGGTTCGCCCGCGCCGAGGGAGGTGAGGGCGGCTGGCGCTACCTGCTCGATCAGCCCAGGGGCATCGCCTATGTCAGGCTCGCCCAGTTCACCCCGGACTGCGCCGCGGAACTCGCTCAGGCGATCGAGACCGCCCGGCGGTCCAACGGGGGGCCCTTGGGCGGGCTGATCCTCGACCTCCGGTTCAACCCGGGAGGCGTGCTGAGCCAGGCCGTCGAGATCGCCGATCTCTTCCTCGACGAGGGCGTGGTGGTCTCGACCGAAGGGCGGTCCACGAGCCGGCGGGTCGAGCGGGCGGGCTCCGAGGGCACGCTCCCCCCGTTCCCGATGGTGGTGCTCGTCAACGGGCAGTCGGCCAGCGCCTCGGAGATCCTCGCCGGCGCGCTCTCCGAGAACAACCGTGCCGCGGTGCTCGGGACGCGCACGTTCGGGAAGGGCCTCGTGCAGACCGTGCGATCGCTCCCGGGCGGCGAGGGCGGCGTGCTGAAGATCACCGAGCAGCGGTACGCGCTGGCGTCCGGACGGGTCATCCAACGCGACGACGATTCCGCGGTGTGGGGCGTCGACCCGACCCCCGGATACTACCTGCCGCTGACCAACGAGCAGACGTCCGCGATGCTGGCGGCGCGCCGTCAACAGGAGATCATCTCCGCCAAAGGCGACGCCCCCACGACCGACGCCGACGAACTCGTCTCACGCCTCGATGACCCGCAGCTCGAGGCGGGGCTCCGCGTCATCCGGCACGCGGCGGACACCGGCCAACTCGAGCCAGTCGGCATCCCGGAGAACAACCCCGCGGACCTCGCCGCGGACGCCGTCACGTCCGCCCGCGCCCAGCGGGACCGCCTGCTGCGCGAGTTGGTTCGTGTCGACCGGCGCATCGCC
Source organism: Phycisphaerales bacterium UBA6054 (assembly GCA_002429045.1). Lineage (GTDB taxonomy): Bacteria > Planctomycetota > Phycisphaerae > Phycisphaerales > UBA1924 > UBA6054. The sequence goes on along the minus strand of DIYM01000117.1, from coordinate 37,996 downwards.
GCCGCCGAGTCTTCCTTGCCCGCTGACGCGGACATCGACGACCGGGACCTGTGGGACGACGAGGCCCCGGTCCAGGGCGGCACCGTGACCGTGACCGACGCGGACGGCAACACCGTTGCGGTCCTGACCGTCACCGGCCCGGACCTGGAACGCTGGCTGATCGACGCGGGCGTTGAAGCCCAGGAACCGGCTGAGACCGAGAACTGACGCCCACGCCGGTCACGCCCGGCCTCGGAGAGCGGTCTGCCCGGCGGAAGGGTGACATCGGCCCGATTTGCGGCGATAATCCCGGCAACCGCCCCGCCCCCTCTTGCGGATCGGTTGCCAGACGCCGATTCCGGCACGAGAGATCCGACATGACCCGATACCAGACGCCCCGGGCAGCCGCCCCGATCGCTGCCCTGCTCGCGACCGCCCCCCTCGCGCTCGCCCAGCCACTCGACTTCCCGGAGGGCGCCGCGATCCCCCGCTCGATGACGCCGAGCGAAGAGGCGTTCGTCGCGCTGAACCCGATCCGGGCGACCCCGTCGCGGTCCGCGCCGCCCGCCCTGGTCCGCACCCCGGGCGAGTACGAGCCGGCCGAGGGCATCATCATGGCCTGGGAGGGCCCCGACTCCTGGAGGACCATCCTGGCCCAGATGACCCGCGAGATCACCACCACAGGCGACGCCAAGGCCTTCATCTTCGTCGACTCCGCGGCCGAACTCACCAGCGCCTCGAACCGGGTCGCCCAGTTCGGCGCCGACATGTCCCGCGTCCAGTTCGAGATCAAGCGCACCGACACGATCTGGGCCCGCGACTACGGCCCACGCTACATCTTCCTCGGATCCCAACCCGATGGCACAGGCGGCGTCCGCGCCATGGTCGACCACACCTACAACCGACCGCGCCCCAATGACAACTCGCTGCCCTCGTACTGGGCCAACCAACGCAACGAGCCCTACTTCCTGATCCCGCTCGTCCACGGCGGCGGGAACTACCACCTCGAGACCGGCAGCCCCGCCGGCATCGGGCACGCCACCCGCCTGATCAACAACGAAAACCCCGGGCTGACCCAGCCTGAGATCGTCCAACTCTGGAAGGACTACCAGAACCTCGACACCACGCTCTACGATCCTTATCCGGCGTTCGTCGACAGCACACAGCACATCGACATGTGGATGATCGTGCTCGACGACGACAAGGTCATGATCTCCGACTGGGTCAACGAGCCCACCGCGTCCTGGGCCATCACGTCGAACAACGCCGCCGCCGACTTCGCCGCGCGCGGTTTCGAGGTGTTCCGCGTCCCCGCGGTCCGATCGGGCGGCACGCATTACACGTACACCAACGCGGTCATTTGCAACGACCTGGTGCTCGTGCCGTTCTACACGAACACCACCGCGTCGCAGTTCAACGACGATGCGCTCGCCGTGTGGCAGGCCGCGTACCCGGACAAGACCATCACGCAGATCAACTGCCAGGCGCTCGTCACATCCGCGGGCGTGATGCACTGCATCGTCAAGCACGTGCCCGCCCCGGCCAACGGGGATGCGCCGGGTGTCTACATGACCAGCCAGAACGACGCCCCGGTCATCGGCCCGGGCGATCTGGTCCAGACCGCATGGCTCTTCGACTCGCCCGACGGCGTCACCACCGCCGATCTGCTGCTCTCCACCGACGGCGGTTCGACCTTCCCGACCACGATCAGCGCCGGGTTCGACGCCTCGGCGGGCTCGTTCGAATGGAACGCGCCCGACATCGGCACAACCGACGCCCGCCTCCGCCTGGTGATCCGTGACGCCGACGGCAACGAATCGTTCGACGACTCCGATCTGTCGTTCACCATCACCGGCAATGCCTGCGTGGCCGACCTGGCGGCGCCGTTCGGCACGCTGAACTTCTTCGACATCAGCGCCTACATCGGGCTGTTCAACGCGGGTGACCCCGCGGCCGATCTCGCCGAGCCCTTCGGCACGATCAACTTCTTCGATATCAGCGCGTACATCGCGGCGTTCAACGCCGGCTGCCCCTGAAGCGGGCATCCCGCCGCTGGACATCCGCCCGCCCGGGTGGGATACTTCCTGGACCCCCCCGGGCCCGCCTGTGCGGTCCACCCGGCGGGATTGGCCACCTTAGCTCAGTTGGTAGAGCGGAGCTTTCGTAAAGCTCAGGTCGCTGGTTCAAGTCCAGTAGGTGGCTCCTGAAACAACGCCGCCCGCGTCGTGCACGACGCGGGCGGCGTTGTTGCTCTTCGGTTACTGCTCTTGAACGGAGTGACGATCTCTCGCTCACTCGGTATCGCCCACGCTCGGGCAGGTGCATGAGAGATTGCGGTCGCCGAACGGGTTGTCCACTCGCCCGACCGGGGCCCAGAACTTGAACGCACGCAGGTGCTCGCTCGGGTACGCCGCTTCGTCCCGCGAGTACGGGTGCGACCAGTCCGACGCGGTCACCTCCCCCAGCGAGTGCGGGGATCCCTTGAGGACGTTGTCCTGCTTGTCGGCCTCCCCGTGTTCGACCGCGCGGATCTCGCCTCGGATCGCGATCATCGCGTCGCAGAACCGGTCCATCTCGGCCTTCGATTCCGATTCGGTGGGCTCGATCATCAGCGTGCCCGGGACCGGCCAGCTCATCGTCGGGGCGTGGAAGCCGTAATCGATCAGCCGCTTGGCGATGTCGTCGATCTCGATGCCCGCGCTCTTCTTGAACGGGCGGCAGTCGATCACGAACTCGTGCGCGACCCGCCCCTTGCTCCCCCGGAACATCACCGGGTAGTGGTCCCTGAGACGCTCGGCCATGTAGTTGGCGCTCAGGATCGCCACCTCGCTCGCTTCGCGCAGCCCGTCAGGGCCCATCATCGCGATATACGCCCACGAGATCAGCAGGATGCTCGGCGAGCCGTACGGCGCCGCGGAGACCGCCCCCACCGCGTGGTCGCCCGCGCTGGACGGACGCAGCACCGAATGCCCGGGCAGGAAGGGCAGCAGCTTCTCGTTGACCCCGATCGGTCCCATGCCCGGCCCGCCGCCGCCGTGCGGGATGCAGAAGGTTTTGTGCAGGTTCAGGTGGCAGACATCGGCGCCGTAATCGCCCGGGCGGCAGAGCCCGACCTGGGCGTTCATGTTCGCGCCGTCGAGGTACACCAGCCCCCCGTGCTCGTGGACGACGGCGCACATCTCCCGGATGTTGTCGTCGAAGACGCCGCAGGTGGACGGGTAGGTGATCATCGCGGCCGCGAGCGTGCCGGCGTGCTGCTCGGCCTTGGCTTTGAGATCGTCGAACACCACCGCCCCGGTCTCGTCGACCTTGACCCCGACGACCTTCATGCCCGCGATAATCGCCGATGCCGGGTTGGTCCCGTGCGCGCTCTCGGGGATGAGGCAGACGTTGCGATCGTGATCCCCGTGGTGCTCGTGGAACGCCTTGATCGTCAGCAGCCCCGTGTACTCTCCCTGCGAGCCCGCGTTGGGCTGCAGCGAGACCGCGTCGAAACCCGTGATCTCCGCGAGCCACGACTCGAGCTGCGAGAACACCTCGGCGTACCCCTCCCACTGCTCACGCGGCGCGAACGGGTGCATGTGCGCGAACTCGGGCCAGGTCACCGGCATCATCTCGGTCGTCGCGTTCAGCTTCATCGTGCACGAGCCCAGCGGGATCATCGAGTGCGTGAGCGACAGGTCCCGCGATTGGAGCATCTGCAGGTAGCGCAGCATCTCGGTCTCGGACCGGTGGCTGTTGAACACCGGGTGGGTCATGAACCGGCTGGCCCGCTTGAACGGCGCCGGGATGGTCATCACCGCCCGGTCGAGGAACCTGTCGGGGTCCTCGTCCGGTCCTCCGAACGCCTCGATCAGGTTGCCGAGCAGCGCCCGGTCGGTCGTCTCGTCGAGCGTGACGCCGACCGTGCCGTCGCCGAAATCCCTGAGGTTGATCCGGCGTGCCTTGGCCGCGCCGATCACGTCCTCGGCGTTGCCCTTGACCTTGACCCGCAGCGTGTCGAACACCAGGTGCTCGCCGATCTCGTGGCCGAGTCCGAGCAGCGCCACGCGGAGGGTCTGCGTGTACGTGCGGATCCGCCTGGCGATGCGGGTGAAGCCGTCGGGACCGTGGTACACGCCGTACATCGAGGCCATGATCGCCAGGAGCACCTGGGCGGTGCAGATGTTGCTGGTCGCGCGGTCACGCTTGATGTGCTGCTCACGCGTCTGGATCGCCAAACGCAACGCCTGGTTCCCGTGGGCGTCGCGGGAGACACCGACCAGCCGCCCGGGGAGCTTGCGGACGAACTCCTCGCGTGTGGACATGAACGCCGCGTGGGGCCCGCCGAATCCCATCGGCACGCCGAACCGCTGTGCGCTGCCCACGCACACGTCCGCGCCCCATTCCCCGGGCGGGGTCAGAAGCACGAGCGACATCGGGTCGGCCGACGCGACGACCATCGCCCCGGCGTCGTGCGCCCGCTGGCTCAGATCCTTGTAGCACTCGACTCGCCCGTCGGTCGTTGGGTACGACACGAGCACGCCCGCCACCCCGTCATCGAACGCCATGTCGCCGGTGGGCACGACGCGGATCTCGACGCCCATCGAGCCGCCGCGCGTCTGGACAACCTCGATGGTCTGGGGGTGGCAGTCGTCGGCAACCAAGAAGACACGCCTGTTTCCGCGTCCCTGCTGGACACAGAGGCTCATGGCCTCGGCCGCCGCGGTGCCCTCGTCGAGCAGGCTCGCGTTGGCGAGCGGCAGGCCCGTCAGGTCGGCGATCATCGTCTGGAAGTTCAGCAGCGCCTCGAGCCGACCCTGCGCCAACTCGGCCTGATAGGGGGTGTACTGCGTGTACCAGCCCGGGTTCTCCATGACGTTGCGGAGGACCACCGCCGGCGTGATGGTGCCGTGGTAGCCCATGCCGATGCACGAGCGGAACACCTTGTTCTTGGCGGCTGTCTCGCTCAAGTCCCGGAGCAGTGTCCACTCGTCCCGCCCCTCGGGCAGATCCATGCCGCGATCGAATCGGATGTCCGCGGGCACGACCTCGTGGATGAACGACGCCATCGACTCCGCCCCGACCACGTCGAGCATCGCCGCGATGTCGTCGGCCCGAGGCCCGATGTGACGCACAGGAAACTTCACCCGATCGTCCAGCGGGCTGATCGCCCGGGGCATCGGATCGATACCTCCCGATGAGTTCGAAGACGGAGAAGCCGGTCGTGTCGTCACGGTCATCAGCGGTCCTGTCTGCCGGCCTGAGCCGGCGAGGCGATGTGGTGTCGTCGGCCCGCCCGAGCCGCCTCGGGTATCCCTCGTCGGGCACCGCACGATCGTATGAAGCCAAACACGCCCGAGCGCTTTCAGAGAGCCCGCGAAGCCGGCTCGAATCGGCGCGGTACACTGCCGCGGAGGCTCCCGATGACTTCGACCCGCAACCGCCACCGGATGCCCGCGTTCCGTCCCCGCCTCGCCCTCGCGGCCGCGTTCGCGTTGCTCGGGTCCGGGCTGTGCCTGGCAGGGCTCTCACAGCCCGTGTCGCCCGAGGACGTCCGCCAGGAGCGGGCCAAGAACCGGCTCAAAGACAGCCGCCCAGCCCAGGAGCGTCAAGCCGGCAGCCCCCGCGAACTGCCACCGGTCGACGCGGGCCTGGTCGGGTGGTATCGGGCGACGATGACCGAACTCTCCGACCCCGCGTACGAGGGGCGGTCCCCGGGCTCCGAGGGCATCGAGAAGGCGGCAGGGCTGATCGAGGCGCACTTCGCGGAACTCGGGCTCACCCCCGCGTTCCCCAAGGCTGTCACGAGCGCGGACGGGATCGGGGTCCGCGACCCGTTCCAGGCCTGGCGTCAGGGGTTCTCCGTCGGGCAGGAGGTCCGCGCCACGACCACCGAGATGTCCGTGGACGGCGTGCCGCTCGACCACGGCATCGACTTCTCGGTGCTCGCTTACTCGGGCGATGCCGACGTGACCGCGCCGGTCGCGTTCGCCGGCTACGCCATCGTGACCGGCGCCAGCGCTTTCCTGGGCTTTGCGCCCAACGCCCGCTTCGACGGTCAGATCGTCCTCTGTCTGGACAAAGAGCCGATGGACGATCAGGGCAACTCGCTCTGGCGGGACGACGGCTTCACCCACCACAGCCGCATGCCAAACAAGGCGAGCGCCCTGATCCGTCGCGGCGCCGCCGCGGTGCTGATCGTCACACCGCCCGCGACCAACGACGAGCGAGCCGGGATCCTCGAGACCGTCGACTCGACCCGCGTCACACGCGGCGGGCTCGGCGCCAAGGCGCCCAAGTTCGATGCGCCGGTGATCCACATCACACCGGACATCGCCCAGCGCATCCTCGACCGCTCGGGCGACCCGGAACTCACCCTCGGATCGCTCGTCGAACGGTCCAACCGGGGTGCGATCGACCTGGATATCCCCGGGGGAGCGATCAGCCTCAACGTTGAGATGGAGACGATCGACCGCGTCGCGTTCAACGTCGCCGGAATCCTGCCCGGGCGGGGCGACCTCGCCGACGAGTACGTCGTGATCGGCGCCCACTACGACCATGTCGGGTACGGGCTGCGGGGCACCGCACGCGAGAACGCTCAGGGCAGCCTCCATCCCGGCGCCGACGACAACGCGTCGGGCTCGGCGGGCGTGCTCCTGCTCGCGGACATCCTCTCGGAGATGACAGCCCAAAGCGAGGGCGACCGCCGCTCGCTGCTCCTCATGCTCTTCGACGGGGAAGAGAGCGGGCTCCACGGGGCCCGTCACTACGTCAACGACCCGATCGCGGACGCCGGCAGCCACGCGGTCATGCTCAACTGGGACATGATCGGACGCATCGAAGATGAACGGCTCGTCGTCGCCGGCCTGGACACGGGCGTGGGCATGCGCGACTTCTTCACACCGATGTTCGAAGGCTCGGGCCTCGACGTCCGTGCGCCCGAGCGGATGAGCGGTGCCAGCGATCACACCGTGTTCTACCGCGCGGGGATCCCGGTCATCTTCAGCCACATCGACGGGCTGCACTCCGACTACCACACCCCGGAGGACACCAGCGACAAGATCAACCGCGTCGGAGCGACCAAGGCGGTCCGCCTGTACGCGGAGATGGTCGCCGCATACGCGACGTACCCAGAGCGATTCGGGTTCTACCAGCAGGAGTCGAGCCAGGCGCCCAGCCCGATGAGCAGCATCAAGGTCCGCTTCGGGATCATGCCCGGAAGCTACAGCGAGGATGAGCCCGGCATCCCCGTCGGGGATGTCACCCCCGGCAGCGCCGCCGCCGAGGGCGGCGTGCTCGCCGGAGACCGCCTGGTCCGGTGGGACGGGCAGAAGCTCACCGACATGCAAAGCTGGATGCAACTGCTCGCCCAGCACGAGCCGGGCGACGAGGTCAGAGTCGGGGTGATCCGTGACGGGGAAGAGATCACGCTCGGGGTGACACTGAAGGGCCGGTGAGACCACGCCCGCTCGCTTGAGACGGGGCTCGGACCGGCGGGCTGAGAACCGCCGCGATCGTCGGATGCCCCCACACCGGATGCCGATTCATCGGGCTCGATCGGCACCGAGGGCTCGTGCCGCCGGGAGACCATCGCGCCCAGCGTTGCGGACGGACATCGGGACCCGCCCGCCCCTGCCGAGCGTGGGCAGCACTCGGGCGGAGCGCCCACGCGGATCGCGGAGTGGCCGCCCAATTCCGGGCCGTTTTCTCGCTCGGCGGGCCGACGCGGGTCGATGTATCGAGCATGGCCCGTCGCAGGAAATGGTCTGCCGAAGATGTCTGGTACGTGATGCCCAGCGCGAACGCCGCGAACGCCGCCGAGTGCGCCCGGGCGTGGCGGGACCAGGGCTACAAGGTCGCGATCCTGCAGGACCGTGCCCGGTTCTCCGTCGATTGTGACGCGTTGATCGCCCGGGACCGGTACCCGGGCTGGGCCGGCTCGATCAACACGCTGTTCCACGAGGCGGTCCCCGAGACATGCCCGGTGATCGTGGCGGGGGGCGACGACATGCTCCCGGATCCAGGCGCCCGGGCGGGCGAGATCGCCGAGCAGTTCCTGGATCACTTCGGGGGGACCTTCGGCGTGATGCAGCCGACCGGGGATGACTTCGAAGCGACACGGACGATCTGCGGGAGCCCGTGGATCGGGCGGGACTGGATGCGCCGGATGTACGCCGGATCGGGCGGTCTGTGCGACTCATACCACCAGCAGTGGGCAGACGACGAACTGTACTGGGTCAGCCGGTGCGCCGGGAGGTTCCTGGAGCGCCCGGACCTGAGCCAGTTCCACGATCACTTCCTCCGCTCCGGACGCCCCGCGCCGGCGTACTGGGTCGAGTCCGCCGCCGGGCACCACGAGCGGGACTGCCTGACGTTCATCGCGAGGAGCCGGTCGGGCTTCCCCGGCGCCGCACCCGCGGACGATCCAGGGCTGCTCGACCTGGGTGTGTTCCGGCGCGAGTATCGCGGTCGCGCCGAATCGGCGTACCAAGGCCAGCACGGCGGCTCCAGCGACCGGGCAGAACAGCGCATCCGCGACGCTCTCGGGGACTGCGCCTCCTGGGGTTTCCGCCGCGTCGCGGTGTACGGCTGCGGGCAGCACACCCGGCGCGCCGGCGGCGCCTTCTGCGCCCCGCCCGTCGAGATCGCCGCGTTCATCGACGACGACCCCGCGAGGGTGGGTGGTTCGATGTGGAACTACCCGGTGGTGACGCCATCGGACGCGATCGCGCTGGGCATCGATGCCGTCATCCTGTCGTCAGACGCGATGGAGCCCCGCCTGCTCGAGCGATCGGCGGTGTTCGCCGGCCGAGGTGTCCGTGTGATCCCGCTCTATCAGACTCCGGCGGGGGTCGCCTGACGTGCGCCTCATCGGGCTGATGCACGTGCGTGACGAGCAGTGGGTGCTGGACGCCTCGCTGCGGGCAGCCCTCATGCTGGTCGATCGCGTGGTCGTGCTGGATCACGACTCGGCAGACCGCACGCCCGAGATCATCGACCGCGTGTCGGCCGAGCACCCGGGGCGGATCGTGAACGCATCCTGGGAGGGGCGCCACTACAACGAGGCGGCGATCCGCCAGCGGACGCTCGACACGGGCAGGGAAGAGGGCGGCACCCACTTCTTCTGGATCGACGCCGACGAGATCCTCTGCCATCACATGATCGAGCCCGTGCGGGAGGCGATCGCATCACTCGAGCCGGGGAGGGCGATGGAACTGCCCTGGCTGGCGATGTGGGAGAGCCTCGACGCGTTCCGCGATGACGACAGCGTGTGGACGAACAACTTCAAAGCGTTCGCGTTCGCCGATCATCCCGAGATCGGGTACCGGTCCTATCGCGACGGGTACGACATGCATCAGACGCCCCGCGGCACGCGAGCCGAGAGACTGCGACCGTTCGCCGATCAATCGCGGGGCGGCGTCATGCACCTCCAGTTCGCGGATCGCCGCCGACTCATCGCCAAGCACGCCTGGTACAAGATGTCCGAGACGGTCCGCTTCCCGGGACGCAAGCCGCCGTCGGAGATCGACGCGATGTACAACCAGGCGGTCGACCGATCGGGCCTCGGGCTCGCGAGTGCCCCCGATGAGTGGTGGAGCGGATACCGCCACCTTCGGCGCATGATCCGCTTCGATCAGCCACCCTGGCACGAGTCCGAAGTGCTGCGGTTCTGGGAGGAGCACGGCCCGGCCGCGTTCGAAGGTCTCGAACTCTGGGGGTTGCCGCGAGCGCTCCAAGCCGCAAAGCCCAGCGTGCCCAAGCAGCGGGCGCCCGGATGAACACCGAGGATACCACGCGCGGAGCGGTCTTCGTGCTCCCCGACGGCGGCGCGTTGGGAGGGGTCACCTCCTGGGCGGTCATCACGATGCAAGCCCTCTCGGCCGGAGGATGGCGCACCGCTGTCGTCGGCCCGGGTGTCGGGCAGAAACGATGGCCGCCCGGTGTCTTGACGCTGGATGCGGGCCCGACGCTCGGGTCGCTGCGAGACGGGATCGGGCACGCCGTGTCTCAGCTTCACGACGCTTCGCCCGGCGGGCTCGTGGTGCTCCCACAACTCTCCGGGATCGCCTACGCCGCGGCCTCGTCCGCGCTCGACGCGACACGCCAGCCCAACCAAGCGATCGTCGGCTGGGTGCACGCGAATATCCGCCACGACATCGAGCTGATCCGCCGATTCGCCCCGTGCCTTGCGCGGATCGTGTGCGTCAGCCGGGCGGCCGAGCAGGCGCTCGTCGATGCGGGCGTGTCCGCCCCGGGCTCGATCGCCGTGATCCCGACCGGGACCGACCTCGCGGGCGATGACCGCGCGTCGCGTGCGCCGACCGTCGGCCCGCTCCGGATGCTCTATGTCGGCCGGCTTGACGCGTTCCAGAAGCGGGTCCTCTCGCTCCCGCGCATCCTGGAGCGACTGCGCAACAAGCGATGCGGCGCGACACTCTCCATAGTCGGAGACGGGCCCGCTCGGGACCAACTCGACTCGACGATCGAACAACTCGGTGTGCAACACGCCACGCAGATGCATGGTGCCCGCCCACGCTCGGACCTCCCGGCGTTCTACCGCTCCCACGATCTGCTCCTGCAGCCCTCGCGGAGCGAGGGGCTCGGGATCGCCCGCATCGAGGCGGCGTTGCACGGCTGCGTGCCCGTGGTCACCCCCGGCGGCTCGAGCGAGGGTCTCCGCGACGGCGTCGACGGGATCGTGGTCGCGGTGGATCCGGAAGAAGACGATCAGGCCGCGGCCGAGGGGTTCGCCGAAGCGATCGCGGCAAGATCCAGATCGGAACTCTGCGCCATGTCGCCGAGGGCGGCGCGGAACGCGCGGGAGGCTTTTTCGTTCGATCGGTACGCGGACAGGGTGCGCTCGGGGTTGGGCGCCGCGACGAGCACAGATCACAACCGCCGGGCGTGGTCAGCGGTCGCCCGCGATCCCGAGCGGGCCGCGGCGTTCACAGTGCCGGACGATCTGGAGGCGCGGATCGCGTGCGTCTTGCCGTTGCTGCCCGATCACGCCATCGCCTTGCACGGGGCCGGCGCGCACACCCGGGCCGCCTGGCCGACGATGATGCGGATGGGGGTCCGAGTCGGCCTGATCGCGGACGACGATGCGGAGAGGTGGGGCGGTTCGATGCTCGGTGTTCCCGTCGTCCGCCCCGAGGATGTTCCCCCGGATGCCGGCACGGTCCTGATCAGTTCGTGGTTGCACGAGGACGCCGTATGGTCCCGCCGATCGGTCTACGAGCGTATCGGGCTGCGGGTCGTCCGTCTCTACGGACCGGCACGAGCGGGCACGGAAGAAGCGATCGGCTGAGTCTGCAACAACGAGGCGGGGTCGGGCTCACCTCGGATCTCAGGCCGGTCTCGCGGATCCCGCGCGCAGCTGTTCGGTCAGGTCGGTCGCCGCCTCGTCGCACCGTGCGCCGGCGCACGCCGCCGCGAAACCACCACGGCGTGCCCAGTCACGCCACACACGCGAACCGTCGTACAACTCACCCAACGCGCCGCCCGTGATCGAGTCCGCCGGCTGGCCGCAGACCGCCTCGAACCGTTCGAAGGCAGCGCTCGCCTCGCCCGCACTGCCCTTCAGGTCGGGGGTGCATCCGGCACCGTGCGCCGGTCCGATCGGGAACCGGTCGCCGAACACGGCCGCGGCGCACGCCGGGTTGGCGACTGTCAACGCACGGATCTGATGCCCGAGGACGACCTCCCGGCGGAAGACCTGTTCCGGCGTGTACCGATGGTGATGCACCACGCACGCCTCCGGGCGATACAACACCGGGGCGCCGTACCGCTGGTGCACGCGGAAAGCCCACTCGAGATCGTCGAACATGGGCTTGGAGAGCGCGGTGTCATACGGCAAGGCGATCGAGCGTGGCAGCGAGAGGTTCAGCGTCCAGGCGTGCCGAAAACCCCAGTCGTGATCCGCGATCGAGCCGCCCATCCGGTCATAGAAAAAGATCATCGAGGTCTCGCGCAGCAGCCTGTCGATCACCCGGTCGTCGTCCGGGATGTGCCACGGCGCCGAGCCAAGGACCATGCGGGCCCGATCGGGCCCGGCGTGCGCTCTCCGGTGAGCGTCCAGCAGCCCGGGCTCGGCGACCACGTCGTCGTTCAGAAACAAGACCACCGCGCCCGTTGCGGCACGCAGCCCACGATTGCGCGCCGCACCCGGCCCCGCGACCGGACCACCCATGACCGTGCCGGCTCCCGTGTTCTCGAAACGCCCCGGGCACACGGGCCCGTCCACGCTCACGATCACCTCGTCGCCATCATGCACTTGCTCGAGCAACGGAGCGACACACCGAGAAACCACACGGTCGTCGTCCGGGCGGGTCGGGATGATGACACTGATCGTCATGCGGAGGATCATCGGTGCACAGGCAGGCACGAATCCACAAGTCGTTGGCCAGTCGATGGATGAGGGATACGATCCAGCGTTTGCATCAACGACATCAGAAGCTGAAAGGCCGCCCATGATCCCCCGCCGCCTCCCCCGAGCCGCCGTCATCGCCGCTGTGTTTGTTTCGCCCGGCTTGCTGTTCATCGGCGGTTGCGGCGGCGAAGAAGAGCCCGCGGCCGCCCCGGCACCCACCGTCTCCAGAGCGACGCTCATGAACGGGCGCAACACCTTCATCAGGACCTGCGCCGCCTGCCACGGAACGGACGCCAAGGGGCTGCCCAACAACGGACAGAACCTCACCGACAACGAGTTTGTCCGTTCCCAGACCGACGATCAACTGCTCCGGTACGTCATCGAGGGGCGTGAGGTGCCGGGCGGGGTGCCGATGCCCCCCCGCGGTGGGTTCAAGGAGGAGGAGCTCAGCGACGAGCAGATCCTCGATGTCATCGCGTACATCCGCCAGTTCCCGGCTAACCGGCCCTGATCACAACCCGGATCGCGGCCGGGATCGGTGCACGATCATGCCTGCGGGATCCCGCTTGGATCTGGTAAGCTTGGGCGCTGCACGCTCTGGAGGCAACGCATGATCCACGGACCGCAGAACATCAAAAAACTCCTCGGGGCGATGGACCGGCTCGACGCCTCGGACCTGCACATCAAGGTCGGCATTCCGCCGACCTATCGCATCGGGGGCGAGCTACACCCCATCAAGGGCGACCCGGTGTCCGAGGACGAGGCGGACCACCTGCTCGATCCGATCCTCAGCGAAGCTCAGAAGGAGGCATTCGACCGGACGGGTGATCTCGACTTCGCCTGGCACCTGCCCGCCGCGGACGGGAAGCCGGGCGACCGGTTCCGCATCAACATGCTCCGGTCGGGCAACCACACCCACGCCGCCATCCGCCGCGTCAAAGCGGAGATCCCATCGTACAAGGATCTCCATCTCCCGCCGGTCTATTCGAAGATCGTGCAACGCGAACGCGAGGGGCTCGTGCTGGTGGTCGGCGTGACCGGATCGGGCAAGAGCTCCACCCTGGCCGCGATGCTCGACGAGATCAACCACACCCGGGGTGAAAACATCATCACCGTCGAAGACCCCGTCGAGTACCGCTTCACGCCGCACAGATCGATCATCTCGCAGCGTGAGATCGGCATCGATGTGACCGACTTCCACGAAGCGCTCCGCCACATCGTCCGCCAGGACCCGGACGTCATCCTCATCGGCGAGATGCGCGACAAGGAGACGGTTCTCAGCGCCATCCAGGCGGCGGAGACCGGGCATCTCGTATTCGCCACCATGCACACGATGGACACCATGGGCGCGTTCGGGCGCATGCTCGAGTTCTTCCCGCAGGAGGAGCGGGCGTTCATCCGCAACTCGCTGGCCGCGACCATGAAGGCCATCTGCGCCCAGAAGCTCGTGCCCGCCAACAAAGAGATCACCGGCACATCGGTGGTCCCGGCGACCGAGGTGCTCATCACGACCCCGACCGTCCGCGAACTCATCCGGGACGAGCGCGACTCGGACCTGCCCGCGGTCATCTCGTCATCCCGCGCCGAGGGCATGATGACCTTCACGCAGTGCCTGGCCGAACTCGTCGAACGGGAGCAGGTCTCGATGCACATCGCACGCGAGTACGCCCCGAACCGCGACATGCTCGACTCGATCCTCAAGGGCGTCGAGGTCAAGGCGGCGTCGCTCGTCGGGAGGATCAAGGGCTAACCGTCGCCCCGCGGTCTCACCCCGCCCTGGCGTGGTCGTCCGGGTCGATCCCCAACGATCGCATCTTCTTGTACAGCGTGGTCCGGTTGATCCCGAGTTGCTCGGCGGTCGCCGTCCGGTTCCAGCCGTTCGCTTCCAGAGAGCGCAGTATGTACCGGCGTTCCGGGCCGATCATGGCGTCGGCCAGCGTCTGCGGCGTCCAGGCAGACCCGCCCGCGTCGGCGCCCTCGCTCGGGAGCAGCGACAGCGCCGAGCGGTGGTCCGCGTCCGACACTTGCGGCGGCAGGTCGTCGACCGTGATCGTCTGCCCCTGAGCCAGCACCGCGGCCCGCTCGATGATGTTCGCCAGCTCCCGCACATTCCCGGGGTACTGATACCGACGCAACGCGGCCATCGCTTCGGGCGCAAACCCCGCGAACGCCCGCCCGAGCTGCTCGCTCTGTTCGTCCAGAAACCGCTCGGCAAGCATCCGGATGTCGCCCTCGCGGTCACGCAGCGGAGGGACCTCGATCTTCACGACGTTGATCCGATAGTACAGGTCCTGGCGGAACTGCCCGCTCGCGACCAGATCCTCGAGCGGCTGGTTGCTCGCCAGGATCACACGCGCGTCGACCTCGATCGTCTCGTTCGAGCCGACCGGCTCGAACTTGCGTTCCTGAAGCACGCGCAGCAGCTTGAGCTGCATCCCCGGCGATGCCGAGTTGATCTCGTCGAGGAACAGCGTCCCGCCGTCCGCCGCCAAGAAACGCCCGACCTTGTCCGCGTGCGCTCCCGTGAACGCGCCCTTGACATGCCCGAACAGCTCGCTCTCGAGCAGCGTCTCGGGGATCGAGCCGCAGGACAGCTCGACGTACGGCTTGTCCTTCCTCGGGCTGGCCTGATGGATCGCGCCGGCGATCAGCGACTTGCCCACCCCCGACTCGCCCGACATCAGCACGGTCGTCCGGCTCGCGGCGACGGCGCGCACGACCTCGAAGATCCGACGCATCCGGGGGTCCTGCCCGACCACGCCGTCGAGCCCGAACGAGCCCTCGATACGGTCACGCAGCATCGCGTTCTCGCTCTTGAGCGCGTGGTGGTGCATCGCCCTGCGCAGCGCGATCCGCAGCTCGTCATCGACCACCGGCTTGGTCAGGTAATCGATCGCCCCGAGCCGCAGCGCTTCCACCGCCGACTCGACCGTCCCGTACCCGGTCAGCATGATGACCGCCGTGCGCCGGTGGTGTTTCGTGATCTCGCCGAGAAGCTCCAGCCCGCCCCGACCGGGCAGGTTGATGTCGCATAGGACGATGCCGAACGGTCCGGCCGGGGAATCCGAGGCGTCGTCCAGAGCGCCGAGCGCCTCGTCACCGCCGTACACCGCCAGCGCGGGAAAACCCTCGCCCTCGAAGAACGCCGCGAGCGAGTCCGCGACGATGGGATCGTCGTCGATGACCAGAACCCGCTGCTTGTGCGCCGATCCGGGCATCATCCGACGGCCCCCTGATCGCCGTCCGCCCTGGGCGCATGATCCGGGATCCGCACCCCCAGCACGGCGCCGGGGCGCGCATGGTCCGCGCGATCGTCACGGTTGGTCAGGCTGATCACGCCCTCGAGCGCTTCGACGATCTGGCGGGCCAGCGCGAGCCCGATGCCGTAGCCGTCCTCACGGGTGGTCACGCCGTGCTCGAACGCGCTCTCGCCCCGGGCGGCGTTGGCGACCCCCTCGCCGTCGTCGCGGATCTCGATGAGGACCTCCTCACGCGAACGGTCGACCGCCGCGGCGATGTCGACATGCCCGCCCGGGTTGAGCTTGTCGCACGCGCTCGCCTTCCCGATCGACTGGACAGCGTTCATCATCCCGTTGAGGATCACGGTGTACAGCGGGCCCGCCGGGAAAGCACCCGCCTCGGGGTCGATATGCACCCCGATGGACACCCCGTTCTCCGACGCGAGCGGACGCACGACGTCCACCGCGTGATCGATCGCCATCCCCAACGAAACCGCGTCCGACACGCCCAGCAGGGACGAGCCGAGGGGCACGGACCGCGCACGCAACGCCGCGTTGACCATCGAACTCATCCGCTCGAGCGTCCCGTGCACGAGCAGGATCTGCTCCCGTGCCGCGAGCAGCTTCTCCGATTCCTGCTCGACCTCGTCCCCCGGCAGCGCCGCGGCCGCGATGCCCAGCCAACGCATCGATCCGTCGAGCATGTTGCGGAGTTCGTGGGCGACAGCGGTCAGGCGGTCCGCGGCGACCGGGCCGGACGATGGATCGTCGGGCGTGTGCACGCCGGGGGGGCTGACCGTCTGGCGTTTCGGGGCCTCGCCGCTCGGATCGGGCTGATTCGGGCTGGTGTGGTCGTTCATCACCACCAGAATCGACGCGCCGGGCGCCGGTGTCACGCCTCCCGTTGCCCCCAGGCAACAGCATCACGCGACCGGGCCGTCGCGTCCGCGCAACACCGCACAGACGCGCCCAGCCCAGGCACCGCAGCAGCGTTCTCGGACGATCGGGTCACCCCACGCCCACGGCCGCCGCGTCGCGGTCCGACAGCATGCCGCCGTCCGATCGTTCCCGCACCGTCCCGTCGCGTTTCTTCGATCGCTCGCAGAGGGGCTCGCCGCGCAGATCGGTCACCTCGGTGGCGCCCGAGGCCTTGGTGGAAAAACGCGACACGCCGCAGTAGTCGCACAAGTCGTTGGCGTCGAAACGCCCGAGCACCCCGTCCGGATCGGGCAGCACGAGCCCGGCATCGAGCGGGTTGTCGATCCCGGTCGACGCGCGGGCTTCTTCGAGTGCCTTCATGGCACTGTCGAGATGCTCCATCACCCGGGGCCAATCCGCGTCCGCCGACACACCGCTCGCCCGCGGGAACCCGCTCAGATGCACACACGCGTTGTCGTCCGACGCGTGAAGCACGCGGTATGTCTCGTCGGCCGTGTGGCACATCACCGGCGCGAGCAGTTGGCACAGCCCCTCCGCGAGCCGGAACAGCGCCGTCTGTGTGCGCCGGCGCCGCTCCGAATCGGGCGTGTCGCAGTACAGCCGGTCCTTGACCGCCGACAGGTACTCGGCGCTCATCGTGCCGTTGCAGAAGTTGTACAGCAGCCTCTGCGCGTCATGGAACGCATACCGCTCGAACGCGTCGATGACCTTCCCGCGCAGCACATCGAACTCGCCGAGCGCCCAGGCATCGATCGAATCGGGAGCCATCTCGGGATCGTCGCCCGGCGTGTAGTCGCTGAGGTTGCTGAGCATGAACCGCAGCGTGTTCCGGACCTTACGGTAGCTCTCGCCCGCGAGCTTGAAGAACTCCTCGTCGACCTTGACGTCGTTCTCGTACGCGAGCGAGCAGACCCACCAGCGGAGCACATCGGCGCCGTAGCGATCGAACAGGTCCTTCAACGCCGCGCCCTTGGACTTGGACAGCTTCTTGCCCTCCTTGTCGACCATGAATCCGTGCGTCAGCAGCGTCTTGAACGCCGGTTCCCCCGTCACGCCCAGCGAGGGAAGCAGCGAGAGTTGGAACCAGCCCCGGTGCTGGTCCGAGCCTTCCAGGTACAGGTCCGCAGGGTAGTCGCGCCCCCCGGATCGCTCGCGCATCACGGCGTTCCAGGATGAGCCCGACTCGAACCACACGTCCAGGATGTCGTGTCCCTTCTTCAGATCCGCGAACGAGACCGAGCCGTCCCGCAAGCCCCCCGGAGCGTCCGAATCGGCCGAAGCGTTGTAGCCGGCGAGCAGATCGGCGGGCTCCATCGTGAACCAGGCGTCCGAGCCTTCCGAACGGACCACCGCGGCCACCGCGTTGACCGACGCCTCGGTCATGAACGCCGACCCGTCGGGCAGCGTGAACGCCGGGATCGGCAGGCCCCACGCCCGCTGCCGGCTGATGCACCAGTCCGGGCGGCTCTCCAGCATGCCGCGCATCCGGTTCCGCCCCCACGCGGGCACGAACGACACCGAGCCGCCCTCGCCCGTGGCGGCCATCGCCATGTCACGCATCGACGAGCCATCCCGCTTGGTCGCGCGGTCCACACCCACGAACCACTGCTCGGTGCTCCGGAAGATCACCGGGGTCTTGCTCCGCCAGTCGTGCGGGTAGCTGTGCATGAACCGATGCGAGTAGAACATGTGCCCGGACTCGGTCAGGCGTTTCGCGATGACTTCGTTCGCGTCCCAGATGCTCTGCCCGACGATCCACTCCGGCACCGTGTCGTCGTACGTCCCGTCCCCCCGCACCGGGCAGTACACCGGCAGCCCGACCCGAAGCCCGGTCTGGTAGTCCTCGGTGCCGTGCCCCGGCGCCGTGTGAACCAGGCCCGTGCCGTCTTCGAGCGTGACGTAGTCTGCGGTGACGACGGTATAGCACCCCGACGTGTCGCCGCCGTCGACCGACGGCGGCGCATCACGGAACGGGTGCTTGTACCCGAGCCCGACGAGCTTGTCGCCGGTGGTCGTGGCGACCACCTCGACGTCCTCCGCCCCGGCCGCTTCGGTGACCTTCCCGAGCAGTTCGAGCGCCATCACGGTCAGGTTGCCGTCCACCCGCGCGAGCGCGTACTCGTACTTCTCATGCACCGCGACCGCGAGGTTCGCCGGAAGCGTCCAGGGGGTCGTGGTCCAGATCATGAAGCTCGGCGTCGCGTGAAGACCCTTCGATTCACGGTCGGTCTCGCTGACACCGAACGCCCCGTAGATCGCGTCCGCGTCGGCGCCCTCGAAGTCCACGTACACCGACAGATCCTCGCGGTCCTCGTACTCGAGTTCCGCGTCTGCCAGCGCCGTCTCGTTCGCGACCGACCAGTGCACCGGCTTGAGCGCCTTGTACACGAGCCCCTGCGCACACAGCCCGGCCAGCACTTCCAGCACCGCTGCCTCGTACCGCGGGTTCATCGTCAGATACGGGTCTTCGTAATCGCCGATGGTCAGCAGCCGCTGCATCTGCCCGGACTGCAGCTTGATCTGCTTGTCCGCGTACGCTTTGCACTCGCGACGCACGGCCATCCGGCGCGCGTCCGGCTCCAGCCCGTCGAGCTTCTTGGCCTTGCCCGACTCGACCAGATCGGTCATCACCTTGTGCTCGATCGGGAGCCCGTGGCAGTCCCAGCCCGGCACGAACGGGCAGTCCTGCCCCAGCATGAACCGGCTGCGCACCACGAAGTCCTTCAGGCACTTGTTCATCAGATGCCCGAGGTGGATGGACCCGTTCGCGTACGGCGGGCCGTCGTGGAACACGAACCGCTCACGCCCCGACGCGGCCCGCCGCATCGCCTCGTAGAGCCCCTTGCCCGCCGCGAGCTTGTCCCAGCGTTTCAGCGACGCCGGCTCGTTCTGGACCAGGTTCGCCTTCATCGGGAACGAGGTCTTGGGCAGGTTCAGAGTCTTCTTGTAGTTCGGTCGTTCGGCGGTGTCGGACATCGGAGGTCACCTCTCGCCCGCCGCCGAGGTCCGGCCGCGGGTGGTCAGAATCTGGATTCGTCTGGAAGCAGGAACGGTGGGGGATCAGAGCCGACGCGATCGTCGGCGGCCCCGCTCAGGGTCCATGCGGCAATCGCCCGCGCCCCTCAGCGGGGCGTGCTAATTCGGCGGCTCTGCACCGCCCCGTGCTCGGAAACCCAACGGCTCATGCCCGAGTCTATCGACGAAAAAGCCCCCCGGCTCGCGACCGAGGGGCCCAAAGTTCGGTCTTGCCGGACTCAGCCGTGCTCGAAGATCGATTGCGTCCGCAGCACCAGCCCCTCGCGAGCGATCAGGTGGTAGCTCTGGGCGTGCACCTCGCGGGCGAACCGTTGGGTGTCGATGATCGACATGCACGGGCCCGCCTCGTCGTTCCAGCGGAACGCGAGCGAGCGGGTCTCTCGTGCCATCTCGTCGAGTTCGTCGTAGGTGCTGTGGTACAGGTTCTCGCCGAGCTGCTCGGTCTGGGCGGCCGTCATGAACCCGATCCCCGTCGACTCGAACTGACGCTCCAACTCACGCTCGCCCGCACACAGGAACGACTCGATCACCCCCGAATCGGGCAACCCTCGCTCCTGATCGGTCACGTGTTCGGTCACGCAGAAGCCGTTGAACTCGAACCGCATCACGTGCCGACCGGGCAGGATCCAGGCCTCGAACGCGTACGCACCGTGCTCGATGGCCCGGCGTTCGCGGATGTCGAACAGCTCGGGGTGGATGCTCCGGTCGTACAGCACGGATTGGTAGGTCTGCAGCGAGGTGCCCGGAGCGGGCGCGGATCGGTTGGATGATTTGACTGGTGCCTTGGTCGGTGCCATCAGGTTCTGTTGCCTCCGAGGTCCGTGCCGGCCCAAAGCCGACGCCCCCGGAACCGGGAGCCCGCTCCGCGGAGAATCTCGCGGAGACCGGACGAACATGCCGATGCTCCGATCGGCGGTCTTGGTTTCCGGACGTGCGGGCACGCCGGCTGGATCCTTCGGCACTCCGTGCCGAGCATGGACCACAACATATCCGTATGCTTCTGTAGCGATCCACAAGTATTGGGTGAATTGGCGAGGAAAGGCGAGCAAAGGACCGAATCGGTCGTCCCACTCATGAACAAACGCCGATCAAACCCGCCGAGCAAGCAAGTTCTCGCACGCGCGCCGCTCGCCGAGCGGGTCGCCGGGCTCTCCCGCGCGCTGCTGGTCGTGCCCGAGCCCGAACGCGAGACGCTCGCCCTGGGCCTGTTCGAGATCGCCGCCGCGGGCAAAGCCCCGCCCAGGAACCGCCCCGCGGGCCCGATCGAACTGCTCGCCGAGTTGCCTCGCAAGAGCCGAACCCGCCACGCCGAGTCCGCCATGCGCGGCATCGTCGCCGCCTGGGACCGCGTGCCCGACACGGTCCGCCCTCTCATCGGGGGGCTGCCCCGCGAGCGTTGGATCCACGCCGCTCGCCAAGAATCGACGAGCGACGACCCCTCCGCCCGCGCCAACGCGGCACGCTTCGCCCGGGACACCGCCGACCCGGGCATGGGCCGGGTGCTCTGCGGGCTGCTGCGCGACACGGACTCGGCCGTCAGGCTTCAAGCCGATGCCGCCCTGCTGCGGTTGGTCCTGACGCTGCTCGCCCACGTCCCCGCCGAGCAGCTCGGCGAAGACCTCGCGTCGATCGCGTCCCGCCCGCGCGTCCCGCTCCCAGCCGAGCATGGTGTGATCGAACTGGAACGCGTCGAGCTCTGCCGGGCCGTGGCCGACGCCGCCTGGTCATTCCCCGATCACCGCTGCCGCGCCCCGTTGATCGGCTCGCTGCTCCTCTTGGACCGGATGCCGGGCGGGGTTCTGGAACGACAGGCCGCCGAGCGGATCCGACGGCTGCTCAAGGAAACCAACCACCCCAGCCACACGTCGATCCGTGCCGTGCTCCGCGGCACGCCCTCGCCGCTCCTCCGCGAGCGTGCGCTCCGGTGGCTGGTGCTCGACGGCGTGGCCTCGGTGTGCATCGATCGGCTCTCGGCTGCCGATGCGCCCGTGGAGCACGAGATCGTGCTTTCGCGTGCTCACCTCTGCCTGCGTCGGGCGCGCGGTGCGAGACTGCGGAAGATCCGCCCGGCAACCCGCGACGGGTCGGGGCCCATCCCCCACGCGGACCTGCTCGGGACGCTCTCGCCCCGGGCCCGCCTGGGCTGCGTCCGGGCCGCTCGCTTGCTCGGGCTGGACGAGCAGGCACGCCGGGTGGCGCTCGAACCCAGCCTCGCCGACGAAGACCCGGCGGTGCGGCTCGCGGGCGCGCACGCCGCCCATCCCATCGACCTGACCGACTACTGCTTCGATCCGCACGCAGCGGTCGCGCGATCGGCGGCGACGCGCTGGTCCACGATCGGCGTCACACCGCCGAGAGTCGGTTCGGTGCTGGCCGACAAACGCTCGACGCAGGCCAGACAACTCGTCCGTTCGCCACACCCCGGTGTCCGCGCGATCGCCGCTTCCGAACTGGCAAGAGTCGACGTCCTCGCCGGCTCCCCGGGCTCTCGGGTCGCCGCCCGACGCATGCACGAGCGAGACGCGGTCGGTTTCGTGCGTTTGATCCGCGATCGGTTCCACGCCGACGACCGGACGACGGCCGCGCTCGAACTCATCAGGGCGTTGGATCTCGCGGCCCGCTTCGAGATCGACCTCATCGACCTCGCGAGGACACACCCCGACGACCGGGTCCGGGCCACGTCGGTCGCGCTGCTCGGCGCCTCGGACACCGAGGCAGCCAGAAGCGTCGTCCGAGCGTCGCTCAACGCGCCCGACCCGCGTGTGCGTTCCAACGCGCTCGAGTCGATCCCGCCCGTGCCCGAGGCCCTGCTCGAGTACAAGAACGACGACAGCCACCGCGTCCGCGCGACCGCCGTGCGTCGGGTGCTCTCGCTTGAGGGCGTGCCCGTGAACGACGGCATCAACGCGGGCGAAGCGCTCGCGGGGCTGCTGACCGACGATCGTGACGCGCACCGGCTCGCGGGCGCTTGGGCCGCCGAACGCGTGCTCCGCCCGAGCCAGCGCGACACGCTCGGACCGGCGTACCGCCCGGTTGTCCGCTCGGTCCTCGGCATCGCCGAGCGCGACCGCAACGCCCGCGTGCGCGCCCGCGCCGCCCGCTGCGCACGCCTGCTCGATCTGCAGGATCCAGCGTCCCGGGGCGTCGCGTAGCCGATGCCCGCCCCATCGAACAACCCCGGGCCGACCTACCTCGCGATCCCCGGCGCACCGGCGCCGCGGCAACCGCCAGCAACGCCCGCCGACGGCGCGGGCTGGCTGATCGCCTGCGTTCTCTGCCTCGGCCTGGTGATCGTGTGGCTGGGCAACACCCGCCGGCGTTCGCTGGAGCCCGCCGAGCGTGCGTTCCGGCGGATCGCCCGGGAGAGAGGCCTCGCCCGCCCGCAGATCAGGGCGCTCAGGCGTGAGGCGGCCGCACTCGGGCTGGATTCGCCCGTCGGGCTTGCGATCGGTGTCGATCCCCACGCGGAGCGCCCGGCCAGCCGGGCCGGCAAGCGGGGCGGGCCGAACTCACCGACGCAGCCTCAGGATCGCACGCGGTCGGACACGACCGTTTGAATCACGAGGTCCGCCCGATCGTCAGGTCGGTCTTCCCGCTGATCCGCTCGGCCGCCATCTTCTCCCAGCCACTCCCGAGTTCGCCCTCAGGATCGGGCGGCACGATGTCTACTTTCTTCTCGCCCAGTCTGGCCTCGCCCGACTCGATCTTCACCTGGAACGCCAGGCACTCTTCGAGCAGGCGATCGAGGATCTCCTCTTCGCCCACGGTCGCGACCCGCTCGCCCTGCACGTAGATGATGCCCTTGCGATCGCCCGCGAACACCGCGACATCCGCACCCTCGGCCTCGCCCGGGCCGTTCACAACGCAGCCCATCACAGCCACCTTCATCGGGACGCGGATGGCGTCTTCGAGTTTGTTGTTCACGTCCTGCACCAGCGTGAATAGGTCTACCTGGATCCGCCCGCACGTCGGGCACGCGATCAGTTCGGCGCCCTTCCGTTCCCTCAGGCCCAGCGAGTACAGCAACTCCAACCCATCTTCGACCTCATACACCGGGTCGTTCGCGTACGAGATGCGGACCGTGTCGCCGATCCCGTTGGCAAGCAGCGTACCGAGCGCGGCGATCGAGCGGATGCACCCCGTCTCCTTCGGGCCGGCGTGGGTCACCCCGAGATGCAAGGGGTGGGGGAACCGCCTGCTGATCTCGGTGTACGCATCGATCACCATGGTGGCGTCCATCGACTTGGCGCTGATCGCGATGTCGAAGAAGTCGTTGTCGTAGAAGATGTCCAGATACTCTTCGAGCTTGGCGATCATGATCGCGAGCATGTAGCCGTGCTTCTGCTCGCTGAAGAACGCGCCGAGTTCCTTCGCCCGCGCTTGCTTGTCCTTGCGCTCGATGATCGAGCCCTCGTTGACGCCAACCCGGATCGGGATCCCCGCGTCCCTGCAAGCCGAGATCACATCCTCCACCTGCGCCCGGTCGTTGATGTTGCCCGGGTTGAGCCGGATCTTGTGCACGCCCGCTTCCACGGCCTCGAGCGCCCGCTTGAAGTGGAAGTGCACGTCGGCGACGATCGGCACCGAGGTCTGCGCGAGGATCTCCTTGAGGGCCTCGGTGTCCTTCTTCTCGGGCACCGCGACGCGCACCACGTCGGCGCCGGCGGTGTGCAGCTTGTGGATCTCGGCGACACACTTGTCGATGTCGTGGGTGTAGCCCGCGGTCATCGTTTGAACAGACACCGGTGCCGGCGCGGTCGAGCCGTCCGCCATCGCATGATCGGCGGGCAGCCCGCCGCCCACGCAGACCACTCCGGTCCTTCCGTCTCCAAGCCTGATCTGACGGGTCGGGCGACGCTTCTCCATAACGCAATCGTATCTCCGACCACGTCCGGATTCCGAGCGGACCACACCCGCCTTGGGGGGGGCGTATGCCTCAGCAGAACCGCTGCGCAAGCCTGTGTGTCACATGTGATTCGCAAACTTGATTTAGGACACACATGTGGGTGAATGTCCGCGGCGGGCGAGCCGACCCCTCATCGGCAACGCAGCACACGCGGGGGCAAGGTGTATGAGTGACGCGATCGTACCAATCCACAGGCTGAGGCTCACACGCTCCGAACTCGAGCGGCTCGCTCAGATCATCGAGCAAGAAGAGGGCACGTACAGCGAACTCCGGATCGCCGAACGCCTCAACGCGAGTCGGCCCGCGGTCCTGATTCAGGGACGCCCGGGCGAGATTGTCAGCCGGCACGAGGTCTACCTCCGCAACATCAGCCGATCCGGGGCGGCGATCCTGCACACCGCGTTCCTGCCCAGCCAGCAGGACTGCTACCTGGTCGTCATAGGCACCGACCGGACCCCCCTCACTCTCGAAGCCACCGTGGTCCGGTGCCAGCACACCGCCGGGCATATCCACGATGTCGGGCTGCGGTTCGCCGAGCAACTCACGGGGGGGCAAACCACGCTGCTGTCCGCGATCGATGCGAGTGATCCGGAAACCGAAAGAGCGGTGATGCCGTTCCGAGAAGCGCTCGCCCGGTGCCGCGGCCTGGCGGACGAAGTGTGCGCGTTGGTCGAGTCGGGCGCGTCCGCCGAGCAGGTGCTGCCCCTGCTCAACGAGCTCCGCCGGATCGAGCCTCCCGATCGGCCCGCGGCGTAGCCCGTCGCGCACGCCGCAACCCCTCAGGCGGAACCAGAGCCTGTCGGCGTCGGTCGCTGGGTGTTGGCGTACCTCAATCGCCGGAGCCCGAGCCACGCGAAGGTCTCGAACCACAAAAAACCGATCAAGAGTCCGGCCCAGCGGGCGTGCCAGACGGCTTCGTGCGCCCACCAGGGGAGCCGCGTTGACCCCCGCATCCAGATCGCTGTGCCTTGGCCCGAAGATGGCCAGAGCCAATCGGGCTCGCGGGCCATATCGAGTATCCAGTTGCTGAGCGAGCACAGCACAAAGAACATGGCGCCGGCCAGCACCCAGCCCGCGCAGCCGTGCGCGGTGATCGCACATCGGAACTCCCGCGACATCCGAAAGCCCCTGGTCCGCGCGATGACCCCAAGGCCTTTCGTCTCAACTCGCGTCAGCGTCCACATCACGCCAGCGAGCAGCACAGCCGTCACGACACCGAACCCGATCGCGATGAGCGCGCTGGTCAGTCGGCGCCAAGCGTCGAGCTGTTCGTTGGGGAGCGGTCGGGTGTAGATCCAGAGCAGGGGATCCCACCACCCACATCCCATCAGCAGTCCGCCGGCGAAGACCGAGCACAACCCGAGTCTTGCGTCGCGTTTCGACCGCGGCCGCATCTGGTCCAGCGTTCGGAGGGGGTGCCGCAGCGACCGCCACCAGGTCCTCGGCAACTGGTTGAGCCGCGGTCGCACCTGCCAAGCCGTGCCCGTCCGCCGCTCGGGCAGGCTCTCGGCGATCGGCTTGCCGCACTCGGGGCAGCCCCCGTCGCCGGGAAGTCCCTCGATCACATACCCGCACCGCTCGCACAGCAGCGTGTACTCGTCTTTCCATGCCCGGGCGGGTGCCATCTCCAAGCCTATCGGCGCCGCGTGGGCCCGGGACTTGTGCTACATTCTGTGGGAAGGAGGCGCCGAGTTGGTCCGCATCAAACGCATCGGGATGAACGACCCGCTGTACGATCAGGCGATCGATCTGCGGACACGGATTCTGCTTGCGCCCATCGGACTGAGCATCCAGGACTACCACGACCTGGCGCCCGGGAACGAGCAGCGCTGCACCCACTTCGTCGCGGTCTTCGATCACCCGACCGGTGAACGCGTCTTGGCGGCCGCGACCCTGCTCCCGCCTGACGAGAGCCGGGACGAGACGTTCGGGAAGGTCCAGCAGGTCTGCGTCGACCCGCAGCGTCAGAACGAGGGGGTCGGACGCAAGCTGATGATCGCGATCGAGGCCCACGCCTTCGGGGAACTCGGACTCCCGGGTCTGTATTGCCACGCGCAGCTCGTCGCGATCCCGTTCTACGACCGCCTGGGCTGGTCGGTCGCGTCCGACCTCTTCAACGAGGCCGGGATCAAGCACCGGCGTATGGAGGTTCGCGCTCCCGAGTCTGGCGAACCGGCGACCCCTGATCTTGAGTTCGAACTCGACGAGCCCAACAGCATCCTCTGACCCGCCCGGGGCGTTCGGCGAGCATTCCACGCCGATTTGCTGGCATCGGACCCCGATACCGGCAACAATCCGGTGATGCAGCCCCCATCCAGGCCCAACCAGCCCAAACCCGAGCCGCACGCGTCGATCGATTGCGCCCGGGCGATGTTCCGTGGCTGCGGGGTCCGCTGCACACGCCAGCGAGAGCTGGTCTACGCCGCGTTGGCGGGGACCGACACGCACCCCACGGTCGAGGACCTGCTCATCCGGGTGCGGGCGGCGGACCCGGGGATCTCCCAAGCAACGGTGTACAACACGCTCGATACGCTCGTGTCGTGCGGCTTGGCCCACCGGTTGCCCGCCCGCTCGGCCGGGGGACCCTGCCGATACGACGCCGACGTCTCGCCGCATGTCCACCTGACCCTGCCCGACGGGCGGGTGATCGATGCGCCACAGAGCGTTTCCGATGCGATCCTGTCCGCCCTCGGCTCGTCCGGGATGGACGGGACCGGAATCGACGCCGAGCGGATCAAGGGCGTCCATATCGACATCGCCGACGCCTGATCGGAGTCGCCCTTCGGTCAGGCGGATCTCAGAACCGGGATCAAGCCGGGCCCCGCACGGCCCGATATCGCTCTGAGACGCCGGTACCGTCGCGTCGCCAACGAAAGGCACAGAGCATGAACGTCGCCGAACTGAACCCGATCGACCGCCGGGCCTTCCCCCGCTTCCAGATGAATCCCGGGTACACCCCGGTCGAGGCCCGTGTGCATCCGGACGAGGTATACACGCTGTCCGGGCACATCTACGACATCTCCGAGGGCGGCGTGTGCTTCGAGCTCGACCGCCCCGTCGAACCGGGCACGACGGTATCGCTCAGGGTGACCCTCCCCGGGCCTGTCACGGGCAACGGGCAGGACATCGGGCCGGGGCGGGCGGTTTTTCTTACGGGCAACGTTGTCTGGTGCGACCTCGACGAGCCCGGCGCGTCCCGCATGGCCGTTGCGGTGACCCGGTACGACCGCGCGGGCGATCGAGAGCGCCTGATCCGCGCCCTCTCGGCCGGACGATTCCTGCGCGCCGCCTGATCAGATCTCAAGCCAACACGCGGAGGAGCACGCCCGGGCCCTAGGCTTCGGGCGTGTTTGTCGATCGCGCGCGCATCCTGTTGAAAGCCGGCAAGGGCGGCGACGGAAAGCGGTCCTTCCGTCGGTCCAAGGGCCAGCCCAAGGGCGGCCCCGACGGCGGGGACGGGGGGCGTGGGGGTGATGTCATCCTCGCCGCCGACGACGGCATCAACACGCTCATCGACTTCCGCGGCGTCTACGAGTG
This sequence comes from Phycisphaerales bacterium UBA6054, assembly GCA_002429045.1. GTDB lineage: Bacteria > Planctomycetota > Phycisphaerae > Phycisphaerales > UBA1924 > UBA6054. The sequence goes on along the minus strand of DIYM01000117.1, from coordinate 10,008 downwards.
GAAAGCCGAAGACGGCGAGCCCGGAGGATCCAACAGCCGAACCGGCGCTGACGCCGACGCGCGCCTGATCCGTGTGCCCCCGGGCACGATGGTCTTCGGCGAAGAGTCGGGCGAGCTGCTCGCCGACCTCGGTCCGGGCGATTCGCAGGTCATCGCACGCGGCGGGTTCGGGGGCTTCGGCAACGAGCACTTCAAGAGCGCGACCAATCAGGCCCCCCGCAACGCCGTGCCGGGCCATCCCGGGGAGGTCGTCGCGCTGCGCCTGGAACTCAAGGTCATCGCGGAGGTGGGCCTTGTCGGGCTGCCGAACGCGGGCAAGTCGTCACTGCTCAAGACCGTCACCCGCGCCGACCCGAAGATCGCCGACTACCCGTTCACCACCCTCTCGCCCCAGCTCGGCATCGCTTCGCTCGACCGCGGGCGTCGCCTGGTGATCGCCGACATCCCCGGCCTGATCGAGGGCGCGGCCGACGGAGCGGGCCTGGGCCACGACTTCCTGCGCCACGTCGAACGGACCAGGGTCATCGTTCACGTGCTCGACGTGATGCCCCCGGACGGGTCTCGCCCGGCGGACAACTACCGCGCGATCCGGCGCGAGCTGATGGACTACTCGCCGCAACTGGCCGAGAAACGCGAGATCATCGCGTTGAACAAGCTCGACCTGCTGGGCTCGGAGACCGAGTGGCCGGAAGCCATCAAGTCCCTGCGGGCCGAACTCCAGCTCGGGCCCGATCACGAGACCGTCGGCATCTCGGGCGGAATCGGCGCCGGCACCGACGAGCTGCTCGACAAGGTCTGGCACATGCTCCACGACGCGGAGGAAGAGCCGGAGGGCTGGCCGAAGGCGCAGGCCTGACCACTGCCCCCGACCTGACCGCTACCCTCCGCCGGGCGCGTTCGCCCCGAGCAACGCGAGCCACTCCGGGTTGCCGGTGCCCTTGCGTTTCTTGCGTTTGCCCGCGGCACCGCCGATCACCGGGCTCTTGGTCCAGCCCAGCACCCCGAACCCCAACGCCGGCAGTGTGTCGCGGACCCCCTCGGCGACCTCTTCCGCCCGCGCATGGTCCATCACCCCGCCGGGCCCGAGCTCGGACTTCTCGCACTCGTAGTGCGGCTTGACGAGTGTGATGATCCGCCCGTCAGGCTTGAGCCACTTCGCAGCCGCGGGCAACGCCAGTCGCTGCGGGGTCCACCCGAGATCGATCACGACCAGGTCGACCGGCTCGGCGGGATCGAGGTGCAACGCGTTCGAGCGCTCGTGCACCACAACGCGGTCGTCCTGCCGGAGTTTCCACGCCAGCTCGCCGTACGCGGTATCGACCGAGTGGACCCGCCACGCCCCGCGGGAGAGGAGCACGTCGGTGAACCCGCCTGTCGAGCATCCGAGATCGGCGCACACCAGCCCGGCAACAGCGAGACCGAACTCGTTGATCGCGTGATGCAGCTTGAGCCCGCCGCGGGAGACAAACTCGGGCGTCGTGTCCACGGTCAGGCGTGCGTGCCGGGCACCGCCTCGGCGGGGGGGACAACGGGGCGGAGCGCCGGAACGCCGTCGGGCTGTACCCCGGACTTCGCCTCGATCTGGGCCTCCTCGGGCGCGCGGACCTGCGCGGTCGCGGGCGCCATCGCGACCCCGACGATCGCCACACCCAGTTCGTCCGCGCGCTTGAGCATGTTCGGGCGATCGAGCATGATCACATCCCCCGCGGCGATGGCGAGGCAACGCCCGCCGTGCCGGTGCATGTGCTCGATCGTCCGGATCCCGACCGTGGGCACATCCGACCGCCGATCGTGCTGGGCCCGGGCGCCTTTCACCAGCGTCCAGCCCCCGCGTTTGCACAGATCGCCCGTCCGTTCGATCATCCGGTCGGTGCCCTCGACCGCCTCGACCGAGATCACATCGCGGTCGCGCACCGTGAGGGATTGGCCGATGTCCAGGCGGAGCAGTTCGGCCAGCATGGGCCAGACAAGATCGACGTCCGCGAGTTGCTCGGGCGTGGGCTGGGTGCGTGTCATCACGCCCGGCTCGGCCAACTGATCCGGGATGGGGATGGTCGAATCGATCAACTGGACTCCCTTGCGATGCAGTTCATCGGCCACGGCTTTCAGCACGGCGTGCGAGCGGCGGTCGTGCCGCAGTTTCTTATACCACGCCAGTGCGGTGGGCATGTCCGGAATGTTGCGCAACAGCCTCCACTTGTCGTGCATCAGCTTGGCTTTGTCGACCTTGCCGACCATGATCGCGTGCCGGACGCCGTGCCGACGCAGCACCCGGCCCCACGCGCCGACCTTCAGCAGCCCCACCTCGCGGAACGAGTCGCACCGCTCGGGCAGCGACGGGTCGAACTGCCTGTGGAGCCCGACACCGTGCACCTCGTAGCCGAGCCTTTTCAGCCCGTCGGCGATGAACATCGGCAACTCCCCGCCCCCGGCGATCAGCCCGATCGGAGCCGGTGGCGGTGGCGGGTCGGGCAGGATGGTCAAAGCGGATGGCATGGCGGGTTGTCGCCCCGCGTTCCGGCGGGCGATCGGATCGAGTCTAGACCAAAGGACTTCGGCCCGAAGGGCTTGCGCTCTCCACGATCACCCCGTTCGAACCCAAGCCCGCACTCCTGGTCGTATCGTGTTCGGGTTCGGTGTACAAGTCGCTCACCCCATCGGGCCGATATCTCCCGCGTGGAGCGCCGCACCGATCCGATCCCGCTGCCCCGATACCCGGCGTCCGAGCCGGCGGATCGCCCCGCGACGGGGGACGCACGCCCGTGGATCGGGGTGCAGTTCGCCTGCGCCAAGGCGTACGTCCGCGTCTACCGGAACGCGCAGGGCACCGGGTATCTGGCCGGGTGCCCGAAGTGCGGCAAGCGCATGCGTTTCCGTGTTGGGCCCGGGGGGACCAACAAGCGGTTCTTCGAAGTGTCTTGCTGACCATCCGTCCTGCGGCGGGCTCCGTGAGCCGATACCCGCATCCGTCGTGCGCGCACGTCGTACACTCCGGTCATGATCGGTTCATCCGCGCCGTACGACATCGTCCGTAAAGAGGAACGCTGCGCCGCCACCGGGCGGGCGTTCGTCGAGGGAGACCGCCAGGTCGCGGTGCTGGTCGAGACGCCCGGGGAGGAGCCGCTCCTCCGCGTTTTCTTTTCGGAAGACGCCTGGGACGGCGGGGCACGCCCGGAATCGCCCGCCACGGTCTTCGGCTTCTGGCGTCGTATCGCCGGCGAAGAGAAGAAGAACGACAACGCGATCATGTCCGCCGATGAACTGTTCGATCTGTTCGAGCAACTCGCCGAGGCAGAGCAGCCCCGCCAGATCAGTTTCCGGTACCTCTTGGCGCTGCTCCTCATGCGGAAGCGTCGCCTGGTGTACGAGGGCATGACCCCCGGTGATCCGTCGCGATTCCGGGTCAAGGCCCGCCCGGGCGGCGCGATCCACGACGTGGTTGATCCCAAGATGGATGACGACGCGATCGAGCAGGCGACCGAAGAACTCGGACGCGTGATGAACACCGAGGACCACCCGTGATCGGCGCGGCCCGGGGATGTGGCCTGCTGGCGGTCGTGCTGTCCCTTCTCGCGGGCTGTACAAACACGCCCAAGCCCGAAGCCCGAGAACTCCCCCCGACGGGATCGATCGTCGAAGCGCACGACGGGCGTGTCGCGGCGCTCGGCTCGTTCTGGGCCCGCGCCAGCGTCCGGGTCGAGGGCCGCGACGCGGTGGGCTCAAGATTCAGCGAGCAGGGCGAGGGGCACGTCCAGTCCGAGCGAGCCGGGCGGGTCGCGATCACGCTGGGCAAGCTGGGCGAGGTCTACTTCGCGCTCGGGTCCAACGAGGACCGCTACTGGCTGATCGATGTCTCGGATTCCAGCCGCCGGGTCATCGTGTCGGGCGAGCAGTCCTCGGTCACGCCCGAGAAGGCGGCGGCCCTGGGCCTGCCGGTGCATCCTCGGGACATCCCGCTCCTCCTCGGGCTCAACCCGATCGGCGATGCGATCATCGGCGACCCGTCCTTCAACGATCGCGGGCAGATCGTTGTTCAGATCGAAGCAAGGTGGGGGCGTGCCGAGTTCCGCTTCCAGCCGGGCACGCTGGATCTGATCGGCACCGCGGCGTACGACGCGGACGGAACGCTTCTCGCCGACGCGACGCTCAGCCGGCACATCGGGGTCGGCAACGAGGTGGGCCAGGGGACGCTCGGACGTGTGCCCGGCAAAGCCGAGATCCGTGTCCCCGGGTTCGACGGCTTCGTCCGCATGGTGCTCGAAGACCCCCGCGTTCGCCCCATCAACCCCACTGCGTTCGATCCGGAGCGGCTGCGACGAGCCTACCGGGTGCGCGAGGCAATCGATCTGGATCAACCAATCCCGGGCAACCCGGGATGACCACTCCGCGCCGGCTTGGTCTGATCGTCTTTCTGCTCATCACCGCGTGTTCGAGTGTCGGGCGGTCGCAGCCTGTGCCGCTGGGCGCGTCCGTTCCCGCCGCATCCGATGCGGCGTCCCACGGCTGGGCGGTGATCGAACGGCGCGGCGGCCCGTTCCTGCTGCACCTGCCCCCGCGCGAGCCCGGCAACGGGTACGAAGCGTCGCCGCCCGGTTCGGTCCGCCCCGTCCGCCCGCTGGCGGAATGGCCCGACGCGATCGCGGCGATCGGGGACAGGGTGTATCTCGTTTATCCGCCCGAACCCGGGGCGGACCAGAGCGAGTCGTGGCGTCCCGTGTTCAGTCTCCGCGCGGTGCCATCGACCATCGCGGGCATGTGGGTCGATCTCCCGTCCGGATTGATGGATTCCCTGCCCTCGCTGCCGGCGCGCGGGCGGCTCGTCGCGCTTGCCGCGCAGGGCTCGGCGTTGTACGTACTCGAGCGTGCGGCGGGCCATCTGGGTATGTGGGCCCATGACACGTCGGCGCCCGGCGCCGAGTGGGTCGCGGTGCCGCTGCCTGCAGCGCTGGCAGGCACGGAACCGTCCGCGATCGCGATGGTCTCGCAGCGGCCGGGCCTCGTCATCGCCGCGAGAGAAACCGGCGGATCGCGGGCTTGGCAACTCGGTGAGCAGGATTCCTGGTCTCGGTTCGACCTGCGCGGCTGGGACCGGTTCTGGTCGGCGCATTGGAGGCAGGGTTTCGGGCGCGAGATCCTCGCCGCCACGCCCACCGGAACGGGCGACGATCCCTCCGATGCGCTGGAACTGTGGAGGCTCGGGTCGGGCGGGCCCGCGTCGCTGGGAATCCTCGCAGCGGCACGCCCGGGGGCGCTCACCAGCATGCCATCCCCGGGGAGGCTGGTGCTGATCCGCCCCGGCAACGCCGTGCCCGAAGGGCAGCCTCCCGAGCCGGTGCGGATCCTGGAGCGATCGCTGATCACCGGACGCACACTCCACGACGGTGCGGGGGGCGGATCGGTCGCGGTTCCCGTGACAGAACTCCGCGCGATCACCGTCCTGCTGGTTCTGATGATGGCCGCGGTGCTGATCGTGATCATCCGCCCGAACCCCGAGCGGTCGTGGTCGATCCCGGACGGGTGGGTGCTCGCGGACCCGGGCCGGCGCCTCATCGCTTCGCTGATCGACCTCGTCCTCGTTGCGGCCGTGCTGGCGCCGGCGTTCGGTGTCTCCGCACGCCAGATCCTCACGCTCGAAGTGCTGATCCACCCCGGCGGGGCGTGGCTGTCGCTCCCCGCGTTGCTCCTGACGGGCTGGATCTCGATGAGCGTGTGGGAGTCGTTGCTCGGGCTCACCCCCGGCAAGTTCGTGACAGCCTGCCGGGTCCGTCGCGCGACGCCCGGTGCCGACCTGAAGGTCACCATCTTCTGGAGCCTGGTCCGCAACGCGATGAAGTGGCTGACCCCGCCCGTCGCAGCGATCGCCCTGTTCGACGCCGAGGGGCGGCACCGCGGAGACTCGGCGGCCCGAGCGGTGGTCGTCTCGAGGGCGCCCGCGTCTCCCAGCGATTCCTGACCATCGCGAGCCGAGTGGATTGTTCTGACCGATCCTGCCGATAACCCGGTTAGGACCCAGGATGCCCGCGCGGTGGCCGCGCGGGCGGGCCGTGCTCCCCGGTGTGACTCCGATGTCTCAAGACCCGAACAGCCCGACGGACCCGACGACCGAGACGCCCGGAGAGGGCGCGGCCGCGATCGACACGCCGGAACCGATCGGTCCGGAGACCATCGCGGACCCGGTGGCCCACGTCAGGGCACGCTGGCGTGAGTTCTGGCAGGTCCCGCTGCTTGCCGCGGCCATCGGCGTGCTGCTGCTCGGGGTCGCCATCGCGGTGGGCAACGCGCCCGAGCCCGAGTTCACGCCCTACATCGACCGCGCCGAGCGGATGATCGAGCGTGAGCAATACGCCGAGGCGATCGGGCTGCTGAACAACAAGATCTATCCGTGGGTCGGGGATAAGGGCGTCCTGTCCCAGCGCGACATCCAGCGGTATCACCTCGCCAAGGCGCGTTCGATCTATCTGGGTCAGAAGCGGCTGGGTATCGACGATGATCGGAATCACGTCTCGGTTATCCGTGAGTACCTCGACGCCGAGGCCCAGGGGCTTGCCATCGAGGGGCGTGATCTCGCGTCCCTGGCGGACACGTACCTCTCCCGCGGGGAGATCGACGCCGCGCTCAGGAGGCTCAGCGGTCTGTCGTCCGGCGACGCGCTGGTGCGCGATCCCGTCGCGCGGCGCGCGATCGCGATGCTGCTGCGACCCCCGGTGCGGGATCGAGAGCGTGCGTTGTCGTTGCTGGCCGACATCGTCTCAGACCCCGGCTCCTCGCTGGATCAGAGGGTCTGGGCGCTGGAACGGCAGGCGGACATCCGGCTCGAGCAGGGCTTCCTCGACGAGACCATCACGCAACTGCTGCGCGAGATGCCCCGCATCGCCGACGCCGATCGGTCCGCCCGCGCGCGCCTCCATCTCTTGCTGGCCAAGGCGTACCGCATGAGCGGGGCCGACCGGCAGGCCGAACTCCAGATCCGCTTCGCCGACTCGTTCAGCGCGCCGGGGGACCCGCACTATCCCGGCGTGGTGCTCGAGCGGGCCCGGCTCAGTCAGCGTGCGGGCGACGCGGCTTCGGCCCGCGATCTCTATTCGATCGTGGCCGACCGGCACGTCGACTCGGACGCGTATCCCTGGGCGCTCATCGGTTTGGGCGAGACCGAGGCGGTCCTGGGAGAGCCGGGGCTGAGCATCGAGGCGTTCGCCACCCTGATCGACCAATACGATGCGCTGGAGATCGAGGTGGAGCCTTCCCGAAGGCAGATCCTCGACAGCCTCCTCGACCGGGCGAGCGAGTCGCTCGGGCAGGGCGAGCCCGCGGTCGCGGTGCGGTTCGGGGCGCAGGGCGAGCGGGTCATCGGTTCCAGCGATGCGCCCCCGGTCCTGCTCGAGGTCATGGCAGCCGCCCACGAGGGCGTCGCCGAGGAACTCGCGGCTGGCGCGACCACGAGACGCAACCCGCTGGTCGGGCTCGACCCCTCGACCCGCGCCGAGGTGCAGCGCCACCTGCTCGCGGCCGCGACGTACCGGCGCCTCTACGCGGACGAGTACCTCCTGACAGACATCCGCCGGTACGCGGACTCGCTCTGGAAGGCCGGGGACCTCTTCGACCGCGCCGGCGACCAGCGTGAGGCGATCCAGACGTTCAAGATCTACACCGAGACACTGCCGAGCGATCCGCGCCACGCAGAAGCCCGGTTCAGGATGGGCGAGGCGTTGCGGGCGGTGGGCGATTTCGCGGCCGCCTCCCAGATCTACCAGGATCTGATCGCCGAACGTGAGGGGACGGGCGGCGTGGACATCGGCGCTTGGGCCGACGCCAGCCACGTGCCGTTGGCGCAGGCGTATCTCTACGACGAAGACCCGGACAACGATTCGGAAGCCGAGCGTCTGCTGCTCAAGGCCGTTGACGGCACGATGGCCGGGACGCGGACCGAACTGTTCCGGGACGCGTTGGTCGAACTCGCGATGCTCTACGAGCGCACCGCCCGCCCCGGGCGGGCGATCGAGCGCCTCGAAGAGGTTGTCGAGCGGTATCCCGACGATCGCATGGTGGGGCTGCTGACCTACCGGCTCGGCGAATCGAACCGCCGGCTCGCGGACGAGATCTCCGACTCGCTCCGCGATTCGATCCCCCCGACCGTCCGGGCGCAGCGGAGCCAACTGATCGTCAGGCATCGGGAGGACGCGATCGGGAGGTACCGCGACGCCATCCGCGTGCTCACGGCCAAGCGCGAGGCGGACCGCACCTCGGTCGAAGAACTCGCGCTCCGCAACGCCCACTTCTACACGGGTGATGTGCTGTCGGATCTGGGCCGGTACGACGACGCGGTGATGGCGTACGACCTGGCCCGAGACCGCTACCCCGGGGAGGCCGCGACCCTCGTTGCACTGATCCAGATCGTCAACGCCCACATGGCCCGCGACGATCTGCTCCGGGCGCGCACCGCCAACGAACGGGCCCGGCGGTTCTACCTCTCGCTGCCCGAGACCGCCTGGGACGACCCCACGCTCCCGATGGACAGGCAGGACTGGGAAGCCTGGTTGGAAGCATCGGCCGAACTGCTCGCTTCGGCGGGCACCGGCGGAAGTTGAAGGGATCGGGGCCAACAGCCGATAACACCACATCAGGGTTTTCGGCAGACAACCAGCGGGGCGGAGCCCCCGGGGAGCGGGTCAAGGATGACGCGAGAAGGTCGGGACAATCAGTTCGCACGATCGGGCCGGGACACGCCCGCGCCCCCGTCGGTCTCGGCGGTCGCCCGGGTCCGGATGCTCGCCGCTCAGATGCGCGAGCGTTGCCTGCGACTGGACGAGATGAGCGCCGGGATGGGCCCGCACGCCGCCGATCAGTCGCCCGAGTCGATCGTCTCGGTGCTCGCCGAACGCGAGCCGTTGGTGTCGGAGTTGGCCGGGCTGGGCGATGAACTGGCCGCGATCCTCAACGACCCGTCGTCAGCGAGCGACCTGGGCGAGCGTGAGCACCAGCAGATCAGCGCACGCCTGAACGAACTCGAACGCGTGATGGGGCGGATCCGTGAGCGGGACCGCGAGACCCGCGCCGCGCTCCAGCGGCGGCGCGACGGCCTGGCGGACCAACTCGCCTCGGTCAACATCCATCAGGGGGCTGCCAGGGCGTACTCCGGCGCCGCCCGCCCGGTCAATCCGACCCTGCAGGACGGGGTGGGATGATGTCAACGCCGGCAGCCCACCCGCCCCTGGAAACCGCGTCCCAACCGGAATCGCTGTCGCCGACCGATCTCGCCGAGTTGATGGCGTCGTTCAACGAGGTCACCGCGAAGCTCGAGCAGACCCACGCCCAACTCCGGGGTGAGGTTCGCCGCCTCAGCGGCGAACTCCGGGACGCCAACGAAGCGCTCCAGCGATCGAAGCGCCTGGCCGCCCTCGGAGAGATGGCGGCCGGCATCGCGCACGAGGTGCGAAACCCGCTCGGTTCGATCGGGCTCTATGCCAGGATGCTCGAGGAAGACCTCGCCGACCGCCCGGACTGCCGGGGGGTGGCCGAGAAGATCGGGTCCGCGGTCCGTGGGCTCGACGCGGTGGTGGGGGACGTGCTCACGTTCTCCAAAGAGATCCGCGTGCGTGCTTGCCCTGGCGGGACGCTGGAACTGCTCTCTCGTGCCGCGGACTCGTGCCGGGCCCAGTCCGAGGGCTTGCGGCTTCGCGTCTGCGGCGACGACATCGAGTTCGAGCACGACCAGTGCCTGCTCCACCAGGCGTTGGTCAACGTCATCCGCAACGCGTGCGACGCCTCGCGGGCGTCGGGCGGCGCCGAGATCCGTCTCGAAGCCCGGCGCGCGATGATCGGGGCGTCCGATGAGGACCCGACCCCGGGCGTCGTGCTATCGGTGCGGGACGAGGGTGACGGCTTCCGTCCCGAGGCGATCGAACGGGTGTTCAATCCGTTCTTTACGACCCGTGCCGCCGGGACCGGTCTCGGCCTGCCCATCGTGCACCGCATCGTCGATGCGCACGGCGGGCTGGTGCGTGTGTTCAA
>DIYM01000144.1 GCA_002429045.1 Phycisphaerales bacterium UBA6054 | reverse complement strand
CTCGCCTACCGCGGGCACCCGCGGGTGATGGAGGTGCGCTACGAGGACCTCGTACGCGACCCGGCGTCGGAGTTCGCCAGGGTGTGCGGCTTCGTCGGCGAGCCGTTCGAAGAATCGATGCTGCACGCCTCGGCGGACGAACCCGCTCGCGTCGGACAGAATCTCAACAACCCCGGCGCGTCGGCGAGGATCACGCCCAAAGCCATCGGGCGTTGGGAACGCGATCTGTCGGAGGCAGAGCGCGGTGTCGTGGACGATATCGCCGGCGAGCTGCTGATCGCGCTGGGCTACACGCCCGATCACGCGTGGGCCGGGCGCACGCGCCGGGCCTGAGACCGGTCAGTCCCCGCGGAGATAGGCCTGGGCCTCCCGGAACATGACCGGGTCCATCGTGATCGGGATCAGCCCGCGATCGAGCCATCCACGGATGCGTTGGCGACGCTGATCGGGGGACCCGTACTTGATCGTCGCCCACGACATCCAGACGTACGCGCGGGTGGTGTCGGGATCGAGCGAGCGCTGCCCGGGCCCGAACGTGGTCGGCCAGTAATCGAGCAGCAGCCTCTCCTCGGCGAGGAAGGGCATCGACTCCATCGCGTCCATGTCCAGAGCCCTGGTCCCGTCCGAGTTCCGCTGGGGCCCGCCCGTGGGCCGGGGCTTGAGGGGGTACGCCTCGCCCATCGTGATCATGCCGAAGGGCGGGCGGATCATCTGATGGAAAAGGTCGATGAAATGCCCACGCTCGTCCGACGTCGCGGAGTGATCGAACGCGATGCCGGAGGCCCCGGTCGAGATCCACCCGCCGAGCGTGGCCCGCGACGACGTGATCTGCTTCCAGTTCTGCGTCTGCCCGATCTGGAAGTTCTCGCTGTCGCGCGACGCGGTCCAGCCTCTGATCGAGCGCGGATCGGACATGTCCGACCCGATGAACCAGACCAGGTGCACCGGCTCGTCGAACCGATCGAGCAGCATCGCGTTGAGATCATCGGTGATCCGCTCACGCTTATCGGCGTCGATGGTCAGCCAGCTCGCCGCGGGCACGTGGGACCCGCCGTCCGTGCCCATCGGACGGTTGATGAAGAACCAGCGGGCCCCGACCTGATACCCCTCGGTGATCTTGTCGACCAGGTTGGGCACCGCGTTGGGGCCGCGCCACCACAGATTGAGACCCCGGGCGTTGTCCTCGGGGTAGTGCGAGCTGCGCCGCGTGCCCGACCCGGCGTTGACGAACCACATGGGCTCGCGAGGGACATAGTCCGTCCAGTTCGTCACGCGGGGCCCGTGGGGCGCGACGTCCGCGTGCGCGGTCCCGGCGGTCCCGGCACCCCCCGAATCTCCGTCTAGCCCCGGGCCGCTCTCGTCGGCATCGGACGAGCCCCCGCCCCCTTTCTTCTCGGCGCGGCTGGTGCCGAAGACCCCGGCGCCGGAAGGGGAACGCTTGCCGCCGGACGATCCGGCGCTGGCTTCGAGCACGGTGCACGCGCCGCTCATCGAGAGCAACGCCGATGTCGCCAGCGCGAGACAGGGGGCCACGAGTTGGTACGCCATGCGGAGGGCCTTTCAGGTGTTCGTCCCGGAATCCCGCTCGCCACGAGGGGGATGGAAGTCTATCTGATCCGATCCGCGTCCCGGCAAGCATCGGCCCGAGCCCGCCCGCGCAGACCGGCAGCACAACCCAAACGAACGTCCGATACCCGCCCGGTCACGACGCAAAGACGCCCACGCGGGCGGCGTGGGCGTCGGGGATGCTCTGCGCCGGGCCGGGGGCGGCGATCGGCGGGTTCACGGGCAGCCGGCGTTGAACAGCCCGATGTACGCCGAGATATCGAAAAAGTTGAGCGAGCCGAACGGCGCCGCGAGGTCCGCCGCCGGGTCGTTCGCGTTGTACAGGCCGATGTAGGTCACCACATCGAAGAAGTTGAGGACCCCGAACGGGGACGCGAGATCCGCCGGGCAGGTCTCGACGCCGACCGCGGTCGGCCAGAAGCCCCCGGCGAGATCGAACACGCCCCCGGTCTGGACCGGGCCAGCGTCGGGCTGCCCGACGGTCCCAGAGAGCGTGAAGACGCCGCCGGTCGCGTTGACCACACCGCCCCCGTCGATGGTGAATGAGGTGATCTCGAAGTTCCCGCCCGACTGGGCACGGGCCGAGCCCGCGAACAGGCCGAGGGCAAAGAACACGATCAGAACGGTGCGAAGCGTGGTCATCGGGTGATCTCCAGAACGAGGGAGTCTAACAGGGCCGGGGCGGGGCGTTCAAGCGGTTTGCTCGGGCGAGCGGGCCCGACCGGGTCAATCGGCTTCTGCCTCGCCGGTGCCGCTCGGGGCCCCCAGCGCCGATTCGGCGGCCTGGTTCTGTTCCGACAGCGACCGCAGGGCCTCGAGTTCGGCCCGCATCGCCCGCTGGGACGCCCGCATCGCCTCGATCGCCCTGGCCTGCTCGCGGACCTGCTCGGCGAGGATCTCCGCGTCGGTGAGCGGGGCCCGTGTGGGGGCGTCGGGGTCGTACCCGCCGTCGGGCGCGAGCAGCGTCGGGGTCACATCCCCGTACGCGGTGGGGATGTACAGCAGGGTCAGGTTGGGGTCGAAGATGCGGGGCGTGCCGAACCCGCTGGAGTTGGCGTTGAAGTAGAACGTGTAGGTGCCGGCGACCGGGGCCTCGAACACGCCGTGCGCCGAGGTCGGCCAGTTGTAGAAGCCGGTCAGGCCGATGGGCGGCATCTGGAAGACGTTCTGCTGCGTGTCCGGCAGACCGTTCGGCGTGTCCGAAACCCCGAGAACCAAGATCCCGTTCACGTTGGTCAGGCGTTGTACGGAGATGGATCCGTTCGCGAGCGCCACCACATGACCCGGGCCCGGGACGGTGATCGTCCGCGAGAGCACGGGCTGGAACGACGTGCTCAGCGTGACGCCCGCGTTGACCGCGTCGCTGGCGAACCCGGCTTCACCGAAGATCTCGTCCTGCCCGATCGCGTCATCGGGCAGGACGAACGCGTCGTCTCCGGAGAGCCCGGTGTCGAAGGAGAGCCCGGACGTCGGGCCGGTGATGAAGAAGCGTGCGCCGGGGGTGCCCGGGCCCCGGTCGGCGTCCCACTCCATCACGCCGCCGTCGCCGAACAGCCGCATCGCCAGGCCCGAGCCGTCGAGGTCGGCCTGGAACAGCGCGATCGTCGCACCGGTCTCGTCGAACCACCGGGTCTGCCCGCCCAGCCCGGGTACGCTGCCGAACTGGAGCACCGGCGAGGCGCTGGCGAGCATGAAGTACTGGGAAAACCCGTTGGCCGAAGAGGCCTGCCCGAACTGGGTCAGCCCGCGGAACACCACCGGGTCCTGCCCTTCGTTGGAGATCACATTCCCGGCTCGGTACGCGTCGTCGAGCGAGACATCGGCGCTCTGAGCGAACAACGCGTAGGGCGTGGCGCGGACCGGCTGGCGGGGCGACAGCGTTGTGAACGCTCCCGCGCCGCTGGGGCGCACGCTCACCTCGATCCACCGGTCCTCGCCCGTGAACACGCCGTCGCCAAAGTCGAGGTCGTCGAACGAGAACAGCCCGTTGTCGTCCGCGGAGAGCACCGCGGCTCGCACGAGGGCGGGGCCGACCGGCGACCCCCCCACCGCCGCGTTGAACACCTGGAAGTTGAAGTCGTAGCTCCCGTCCGCCGGGGCGCCGGACTCGGCCACGCGCCCCTGGTAGGAGATCGGATCGGCGGCCACCGGCGACACCACGGTGCCGGCGAAGAACGCGCAGCACGCGGCCGCGAGGGTTGCTCTTGTGATCGAACGCATCGGATTGCTCCTCTCCGGTTCCGGCGGCGGTCCCGTGCGGCCGGTGGAGCATTGATACGCACCCGCCCACGCCGCGATCCCACGGTCTTGCCCCGATCCACACAATTTGCGATCCGATCCGCCCGCCCGAGGGGGAAAACGGCTCGGAGATCAGGGTTCCGTGAGGGTCGGCGGCCTGATCGGACGCGCGCCGCTCACGCCCGGCACGAGCAAAGCGGGGCCCTGCACCGTGCCCGGATCGGAGGCGCGGCACACGCGATCGGCAAAGAGCCCTATCGAAACACAAACATCATCGTTCTGCTGGCGATTGCCAGAGAGCGCGACCACAGCCACGGAGCCGTTGGCGAGATCGTGCCAGATTCGGCGGCAAGGTCCCACCAGCAGGTCCAACCCACTGGAGGGATCGGGATGAGTCAGCCTGAAGAACCGGGTCACGCCCGCGCGCGACCATCAGGAGATCCCCGATGAATGGAACCAGGTTTTTCGTGCGCTGCAAGAAACTGCCTGTGTCCTACTGTCGCAGTGACAGATACCCGCTGAGTCGCCCGAAACGTCGATAAAATGATCGTATATACATGTGTCGCAACGCTTGAATGACTCCAATCGCGTGTTCGGCTCATCCGAATCTTCGCCGCACACGGAACCGGTTGTTGGTCGCGGTACGAATACCGTGACGTCGGTTGGCAGCAATCGATGAGATAACCGGGGCCGGCCGCTGGCCGACCCGAACTCTCCAGTCCAGCAGCCTGCACAGCGGATGCTCCGCGGGCGACTGACAACTCTTGTGCGGTGGGGACACACCGAACCAACGGCACGCGGTCGCCCGGATGCAAGCTTCCGGGGCGCGGTCGCCGCAACTTCCCCACACCGGCAGCGGGTGCCGGGGACCGAGGCCCGAGGGGCACGGGCTGAATGAGCATGCCGAGTCCGTCGCCGGGTGGGTAGCCAGCGACGCGGGCTCGGGCGGCCGATCGCAGGATCGGCCCGGAGCGAGCCTCCGGATCAGGTAGCAGGTCGGGTCGTCATCGTCCCCAACCGATCTGCT
>DIYM01000064.1:35681-35814 GCA_002429045.1 Phycisphaerales bacterium UBA6054 | reverse complement strand
GCCGCCCCCCAAGCGCCGGAGCCCACCGCGGCCCCCGTGCCCACGGGCACGCCCGCCCCGCTGAGCGCGGGCGAGACGCTCGATGCGGACACGCTGGCGGAGATCGAGTCAGCGATGGGCGATCTCGAGCAAG
>DIYM01000064.1:0-35610 GCA_002429045.1 Phycisphaerales bacterium UBA6054 | reverse complement strand
AGCGATGGGCGATCTCGAGCAAGCCGGTGCCGCCCAGAGCGCGGGGACCGGCTCGGGCAAAGCCATCCGCGGTCCGCGCGAGGTCCGCGGCGGACGCGAGCACCGCACCGGCACCGTCGTCTCCGTCGGCGCCAACGACATCTTCGTCGAGTTCGGACCCAAAGAACTCGGCGTGGTCGAAGCAACCCAGTGGAAAGAGGGCGACACCAAGCCCGCCGTCGGCGAGCAACTCGAAGTCGTCGTGCAGCGCTATTCGTCCACCGAGTCTCTCTTCGTGTGCGCCCTCCCCGGTTCGGTCCAGAAGGCCGACTGGGAGATGCTCCAGATCGGGCAGAACGTCGAGGCCCGCGTCACCGGTACAAACAAGGGCGGGCTCGAGCTCGAGGTCGCCAACCACCGGGCCTTCATGCCCGCCTCCCAGGTGGACGTCAACCGCATCCCCGATCTCTCGATCTTCGTCGGCGAGAAGCTGACCTGCCAGGTCCAGAAGATCGACCGACGCGGCGGGGGCAACATCGTCCTCTCACGCCGAGAGATCATCCAGGCCGAACGGGCCAAAGCCGCCGAGTCGCTCAAGCAAGCCCTCAAGGAAGGCGACACCGTCGAAGGGACCGTCCGCAAAATCATGGACTTCGGCGCCTTCGTCGATCTCGGCGGCGTCGACGGGCTCGTGCACATCAACGACCTCACCCACGACCGCGTCGGTCACGGCGCCAAAGCCGTCGCCAAGTTCGTCAGCGAGGGCCAGAAGGTCTCCGTCCAGATCCTCAAGCTCGACTGGGACGCCAACCGCATCAGCCTGGGCATGAAGCAACTCCAGGCCGACCCGTTCAGCGCCGTGAAGGACGAGGTGGTCGAGGGCGCCGTCCTCAACGGCAAAGTGACCAACATCGCCGACTTCGGCGCCTTCGTCGAGGTGGCGCCGGGCGTCGAGGGGCTGGTCCACATCTCCGAGCTGGACTACAAGCGCGTGGCCAACGTCGCCGACGCCGTCAAGCAGGACGAGGTCGTGCAGGTCAAGGTCCTCAAGGTCGACCCGGAGACCCGCAAGATCTCGCTCTCGATCAAGCAGACCAAGGAAGCACCCGCGGGCTCCGGAGGCGGCGGTGGTCGCGGCAAGGGCAAGGGACGCGGGCGTGGCGATCGCGACGACCGCGACCCGACCGAGATCCTCAAGGAGACCCCCCAGCTCCGCCGGATGCGCGAACAGGCCAAGCAGCGCGAGAAGGAAACCAAGCGCTCCTCCGGCGGCGGGCTCGGCAACGCCGGCGGCCTGGGCATCGGGCTGGGCGACATCAAGCTCTAAACACCGCCATCACCCGCAGCACCAAACGGAGCGCCCCCCAGGCGCTCCGTTTTTCATATCCTCACCCAAATCCGATGAACCGCCCCAAGAAGCACAGCAAGTCCAAACGCCCACAACTCTGGAGCCACCCACTCTGCAGGGCGGCGGATCTCGATGCACGTCTATACACCGAACGCGGCCTTTCCCAGATACGCCCGTTTGTAATCGCCTGGGTGCTCTTCATGCCGCTTGGCATCTTCGTGATGCTCGGGGCATACATCGCGCCACAGGTCAATCCGGCTATGCCCGGACCCAAGAGCGCCACGCTCATCGGCACAATTCTCGGCGCACTGGGTGAATCGATCATATGGTCCGGCGCCACACTCCTGGGCTTTGAGCTCGCCACCCGTCGCGTAAACTGCATGCGCTGGATACGAAAGCCGGCACGGTCTCACATCGCGTCCAGCCACCCCGCCGAGTACCTGATTCTTCCAGCATTCGTTGCGATCTACACTGCGATCGCGGCCATGACCCGCTCATTCATCCCGCTCGCGCTGGTCGCATGGATCGCCGCAATCTATATCGTCACAACCGGTATCCACCGCCGCACGGGCTGGGATCGTCGCTGCGCCAACTGCGGCTATCCCCACCCCGACCCCAAGCCGTACCCCATCACCTGCCCCGAGTGCGGGCGCACGCTCCGCCCGGATTCGTACAAAGACATCGTCCTCGGCCGGAACGTGCGTTCGGTGCCTCGTATCGCGATCGGTCTGTGCTTGCTCGCCGGTCTGGCAGCGATGGTTGCGCTGACCTAAGCGGATCAGGCCGC
Source organism: Phycisphaerales bacterium UBA6054 (assembly GCA_002429045.1). Lineage (GTDB taxonomy): Bacteria > Planctomycetota > Phycisphaerae > Phycisphaerales > UBA1924 > UBA6054. The sequence goes on along the minus strand of DIYM01000064.1, from coordinate 33,496 downwards.
CGGGTCCGTTTCGTCGAGCAGCGCGATGTCCTCGTCGCTCAGCGTCGACTTGAGATCCACGAGCACCCGATCGAACGAGTCGATCAGCCGCCTGGTCGAGTCGATCGCGGTGTCCATCGAACTCTTCCCGGTCACCTTCTTGATCATGTCCGGACGGTTGATGCTCGCCAGGTTGCGCTCGGAGACGTGCTTGGCCTCCAGCAGGGTGTTGAGCAGGGTGCGGGCCTCGTCGCGGCGCTGGACGGTGTCGACCCAGACCCGATGCGAGCGGACCCCGGCTCGGGGGGGCGTGGGCTGCGCATCCGGATTGGTCCGCGTGGGCGTCTGCATGGTGCTCAACGTGGGGCCTCCTTGCCGTTCGGCGGTGCGATCTGGAAACCGACGCCGCCGATCCATTCTTCGGAATCCCGAGCCGGCATTGTCCCCCGAGATTCACACGAATCAAACACGCCTCACACCAAACCCCCCATATTTGGTGGTTTTTCTGCCGCAATCCGTGCCCGTCCGAAAACTATCCACCGGATCATGGTGCTGGCGCGCCGCGACCGGATCGATCGGCACCCGACGTAGCATCCGCCGATGAAGGCCCACCTCTTGCAGATGGACATCGCGTGGGAGGACCGCGCGGCAAACCACCGGACCGTCGAGCGGATGCTCGACGACGCAGACGTGCGCGGCGGTGACCTGATCGTGCTCCCCGAGCTGTTCGATGTCGGGTTCTCGCTGGATCTGGCTGCCGCACCCGACGCCGAGGGACTGACGCTCCGGTTCCTGCTGCGGCTCGCCGACGATCTGGGCGTCACGGTCCACGGCGGGCGTGCCGTGCGTCCCTGCGACTGCGACAAGGCGTTCAACCGGGCAACGATCACCGCGCCCGCCGACGCGTCCTCATCGGACGAAGGACGCCTGCTGTGCGAGTACGCGAAGGTCCACCCTTTCTCGTTCGGGCGTGAGCCCGAGAGCTACACGGGCGGCGACACGGTCGCCCTGTACGACTGGAACAGCGGGCCCGACACGCTCAGGGTCTGCCCGGCGGTGTGCTACGACCTGCGTTTCCCCGAACTCTTCCGTCTGGGTGCCATGCGCGGTGCAGAGTGCTTCGTGATCGGCGCCAACTGGCCCGACGCCCGCCAGCCGCACTGGCGGGCCCTGCTCATCGCCCGGGCGATCGAGAACCAGGCGTTCGTGCTCGGCGTCAACAGGACCGGTTCGGACCCCTATCTGTCGTACGCCGGCGGCTCGATCGCGGTCTCCCCCCGGGGTGAGATCATCGGCGAACTCGGCCAGCAACCCGGGGTGCTCACCGTGCGCCTGGAGCCCGCGGACGCCCGCGCCTGGCGCGAAACCTTCCCGGCGCTGAACGATATCAGGCTGTTGAACCGCTGATCACGATCCCCGGGCGATCGCGCGGATCGAGGGGATCTGATCGAGGTCGAGGTTCCCCCCGGTGATCAGCACGGCGATGTTCTTGCCCCGGACCGCGTCCGGCTCGCGGGCCGCGTCTTGCAGCAGCCCCGCCAGCGCGAGTGCGCCGGTAGGCTCGACCACCATACGCATGCGCTCCAGGCACAGGAACATCGCCCTGGCAAGGTCGGGGTCCGCGACCGTCTGCATGCGGTCGACCCGATCGAGGATGATCGGCAGCGTGTGACGCCCCGGGAAGTGGGTGCGCGCCCCGTCGGCGATGGTGGTCGCGGTCTCGTCCGGGTCGCGCACGTGGCGGAGCACGCCGTCGGCGAACGATCGGGTGACATCGTCTCCCTTCGCGGGCTCCACCCCGGTGACGAGGCACCCGGGGGCGAGCGATTTGAACACCGTCGCGCACCCCGACAGCAGACCCCCACCGCCCGTGCATACGTAGAGACGGTCGATCGGCGTGAATCCCGACGCGACAGCCTGATCGACCAACTCGAGCGCGGCCGTCCCCTGACCGGCGATGATCTCGGGATGGTCATAGGGGGGGATCAGCGTGAGCCCCTCGTCCCGCGCGATCCGCCCGCCGATCTCCTCACGCTGCTCCTCGTTGCTGTCGTACGCGACGATCCGGGATCCCTCTGGTGCGCGGGCCAGGTAGGCCTCGGTCGCGGCCCGTTTGGTCTTGGGCGCGTCGGCTGGCATGACGATCACCGCGGGTACATTCAGCAACGCCGCCGCCAGCGCCACGCCCTGCGCGTGATTCCCGGACGAGAACGCGATGACTCCCCCGGATCCGCTCGGGAGGCGGCTGAGCGCGTTGTACGCGCCCCGGAACTTGAACGCGCCGACACGCTGGAGGTTCTCGCACTTGAACAGCACGCTCGCCCCGGTGAGCGCATCGATCGATCGGCTGGTCACCACCGGGGTGCGGTGGGCGACGCCCGCGATCCGGTCCGCGGCGTCCCGGACATGCCCGATCGTGACGGTATCCAAGAGCGATTGATCCGGGGTCGCGCCGTCGAGCCAGGGCGATTGCGGGCTGTGTCGTGCCATGCCGAACCGTAGTCAGCGTTTCCAGCCGGTCGCGAACGCGGCGAGCAGCCAGACCCCGCACTGGGTCAACGCGATTGTCGCTCCGGGTGGCCAGTCGAGTTCCACGGAGAGCCCGATCCCAGCCGCGATCGTCAAGAGCGCGACCGTCACGCTGCACACGAACGCGGGGACGAGCGACCGGGTCAGGCGCAGCGCCGTCGCGCCGGGCAGCACCAGCACCGCGGTCGCGAGCACCACCCCCGCGACCTGGACGGCCAGCACGACCGTCGAAGCGAGCAGGATGAGCACCAGCATGCCCAAGCGTGAGGTGTTCAGCCCGCTGGGCGCGCACGACGCCTCATCGAACGACCAGAGCAGGATCGCGCGCCGGTTCCAGAACAACGCCGCCGCGATCAGAACGACCGCGCCCGCGGTGGTCCACGCGGCGGCCGGGGAGATGGAGAGCAGTTCGCCGAACAGCACCCCCTCGATGGAAGGCAGCGGGCCGGCGCCGGCGCCCCGCGCCCTGTTCGCAGCCAGACGGTACAGGACGAACCCCAGCGCCATGCTCGCCGTCATCACGATGCCGATCGCGGTGTCTGTGCGCCGCTCGGTGCGTTTGGCGAGATGCGACACCATCAGCCCCGCCGCGATCGAGAACACCGCCACGACGAGGGTCCTCGCGAGCGGGTCGATGCCCAGGGTGGATCCGAACCCCAGGATCGCGGCGAGCCCGACCCCGCCGAACGCGGCGTGCGAGACGCCCTGCCCGACGAACGCCAAGCGCTTCATCACGACGATGACCGAGAACATGCCCCCCAGCAGCGCGACAAGCAACGCGACCACGATGCCGGGCACGAAGATCTGCAACTGCTCGAGGAACGTCACCGGCCCGACCCCTCGCGCCCGGACGCGCCGTTCTGCCCCCGGGGCCCTGAGTGATGATGGTGCGATGGGTCCTCGCACGCGTCCGCGGCGTGCGCGTCCACGTGCAACCGCCCGAAGAGCGGCTCGACGTCGTGAGCGAACACCTGGGCCAGGATCCCCGGCGTGAGCCCCTCGGGGGCGTCGTGGAAGTGCACCGATCGGTGCAGGCAGGCCACGCGATCGGAGCCCGCGGCGATGGCGCGCAGGTCGTGCGAGACCGTGATGATCGTCATGCCAAGCCCGGCGTGCAGCGTGCTGATTAGATCTGCGAACCGCTGCTGCCCAGCAGCGTCGACACCGACCGTCGGCTCGTCGAGCACCAGCAACTCGGGCTTGCACACAACCGCCCGGGCGATCAACGCGCGCTGCAGTTGCCCTCCCGAGAGTGCCCCGACCGGGCGGTCTCCAAACCCATCCATGCCCACCAGCCCGAGCGCCTCGTCGGCGGCCCGCTCGGCTCGTCGATCGCGCAGGATCCACCCGCGGCTCCGTGCCGCCAGCGGCAACGCGACCGCTTGACGGACAGAGATCGGGAAGTCGGTCTCGGCGGTCGTGCGCTGCGGGAGATACCCGATCAGCCCGCGACGCCGGGCCTCGGGCGGGCGCAGGCCCAGAACCGTGACCCGCCCCTCGTCCGGCTCGATCAGGCCCAAGATGAGTTTGACCAGCGTGGATTTACCCCCGCCGTTCGGGCCCAGCACGCCCAGGCGGGTGCCCGCTCGGACGGGCATGGTGATCCGATCGAGCGCCCGCACCGGCTGCTCCCCGACCGCGCGGGCCGGGTACGCGAACGACACGCCCTCGATCTCGACGGCATGCTCTGCCCTCACGCTCACCCCTGCGGTTCGGCGTCCGCCGACCCGGGCACCGGCTCGGACAGGCCCGCGACCAAGGCCCGGAGGTTCGCCCGCATCAGATTGATCCAGTCTTCGCTGCCCACAGGATCGAGTGTATAGACCTTCACGCCCGCCTGCTCGGCGATCCGGCGTGGGAGCGCATCGGAAAACTGCGGTTCGATGAAGATCGCACCGGCCTGATGATCGCGGATCGCCTCGGCGGCCAACGCGAGATCGCCCGGTGTCGGCTCCACCGAAGACACCGGGCGGATCACCTCGCCGACCTCCAGCCCGTACCGATCGGCGATACGCCGGAACGCGTCGTGATGCGTGATGATCGCGCGGCCCGCGAACGGCTCCAACTGTCGGCGGAACGAGCCGTCGATGCTCTCGAGACCCGCGGCCAGTTGCGAGCGATAGCCCGAGAGCTGCGGGTGCGCGATGCCCCGCGCCTCGATCGCGTCGGCGAGCGGCTCGACCATCTCGATCATCAGGCCCGGATCGAGCCAGAGATGCGGGTCCGCGCCGTGCTCGTGACCCTCCGAGTGGTCGTGCCCGTGCGCGTGCCCCGGGTGATCGCACGCCGCCGCATCGATACCCAGCACGTCCGCGATGCTGAAGACCGACCCCGGTTCCACCACACGATCGATCGCCCTGTTGATCGCCGGTTCCAGCGGGGCTCCCACGGTGATCACCAGCGTCGCGCGGGCCAGATCGGCGGCGTCCGAAGGCGCGAGCTGATAGCCATGCGGCGACACCCCCGCCGGGACAATCGGACGGACCTCCACCGACGGATCAACGAGCGGGCGCACCAGCCCCGCCAGCGGGGCGACCTCGACCAGCACCAGCGGCGGCTGGTCGGACGCGGGCTCGGAGCACCCCGGCAGCAGCAACGCCAGCACGCCCGCGATCAGCGCGGCCAGCGTGACCGATGTACGGAAGCTGTTGATCTTCATGATGAGATTCTATTCTCATATAGATCGGCCGGGTTCCCGGGCGACCGCGGATTCTGACCCACAAACTCGGTTTTCAGGGCCCCGCGGGGGCTTCCGGGCGACGGCAGCGGCCTACGATTCTGACCTGTTGGGGCGGTAGCTCAGTTGGTAGAGCGCATCGTTCGCAATGATGAGGTCGCGTGTTCGACTCACGTCCGCTCCACTGCACCGCGCCCTGGGCCACCCGCCCGGGGCGTTTTCGTTGGTTCTGGCGGGCCGGATCAGCGTTTGGGGCTGGATGGGGGCGTTTCGTCGTCGTCGAACACCGCCCGCAGGGGCGGGGTGTCGAGGTCATCGAACTGCCCGCCTTTGGCCGCGCGGATGAACCCCCACACACCGAGACCGGCGAGCAGCAAGGCGATGGGCAGCATGATCAGGACGACCGACATCAGCGGGATCGTACCGGGCGCATCGCCAGCGACACAACCACAAGCGAACTGATCGGCATCAGCACGGCGGCGGCCAGCGCGTCGATGAAGCCGAACATCGCCAGCGTCGCCGCCGCGGCGTTGTACGACAGCGAGACCGCGAGACACAGACGGATGGTGCGTTTGGTGTGACGCGAGAGACGAACCAGGTCCACGAGCGGCGCGACGCCGGGTTCGTTGAGATAGACGTCTGCGGCTTCGAGCGAGGCCTCCGCCCCGCCGTGCACCGCCACACCGACCGTCGCGGCCGCGAGTGCGCCCGCGTCGTTCACGCCGTCCCCGACCATGACGACCGGCGCGTCGGATTCTTCCGTGAGCCGCGTGATCAGAGCCGCCTTGTCTTCGGGCGAACGGCGTCCCAGCGCATCGGCGACACCCACGCTCTCGGCCGTGTGATCGACGACCGCCTGATCGTCGCCCGACGCGATGGTGACCGACCAGCCCAGCTGTTTGAGTTCTCCGATCGCGCCCGCCGAGTCTTCGCGGACGGTGTCCCCGATCGCGAAGACCCCGACGCCGATGCCCTCGCCCCAGACCGCGACGGGCGTGAGCGACGCCGAGCGGGCCCGTTCGACGGCCGTACCCAGCGAGGGGGGGATCGCCTCGCCGCGCTCACCCAGTATCCGCTCGATGAGTCGGGGCGTGCCGACGGCGCACCCGGTGCCCCCCACCACGCCCCGGATCCCTTGCCCGGGGATGTGGCGGGTCTCATCGGGCGCGAGCGCCCGGGGGACCGCCTGTGTGATCGCCCGCGCGAGCGGGTGCGGCGAGTGCTGCTCGAGCGCGGCGGCGAGCTCGCGGAGTTCGGGCGGCCCGCTGAAGGACGCGACCGTGGTCCGCGCGTTGGTGATCGTCCCCGTCTTGTCGAGGACCATCCGCCCGGGCTTGCTGAGCGCCTCGAGCGCGGCGGCGGACTTGACGAGAGCGTTCTGTCGCGCGGCGCGCCCGAGCGCGACGGACATCGCCATCGGCGTGGCCAGCCCGAGGGCGCACGGGCAGGTGATGATCAGCAACGCGGCGGCGTGCTCGAACCCCGCGGCGATATCCCCGCGCATCGTCCAGAGCGCCGTCGTCGCGATCGCCAGACAGATGACGACGACGACGAACCGGCCGGCGATCGCGTCGGTCAGGCGCACGATGGGCGGCTTGGTCTCGCTCGCTCTGGCGACCAGTTGCATGAGGCGTGCGACGCGGGTGTGCTCGCCGGCCGCCTGCACCCGCATCCGGATCGTCGATGTCGTGTTGATGGATCCCGCGGCGACGGGGGAACCCGCGGACACCGCGACCGGCCGCGACTCCCCGGTCAGGAGCGATTCGTCGATGTCCGATTCGCCCGACTCCACGACACCGTCCGCGGGGATCGCCTGCCCCGGCGCGACCTGCGCGGTACAGCCGGCGCCGAGCGCCTCGATCGGGACCTGCTTGGTCGAGCCGTCCCCGTTGACCAGCGTCGCGCTCGTCGGGGTCAGCGTGAGCATGAGCCCCACCTGATCGGCGGCGCTCCGCTGCTGGCGGTGCTGCACCCAGCGTCCGACCAGGAGCAGGAACACGAGGACCGTCAGGGAGTCGAAGTACACCTCGCCCGCGCCGCGCACGGTGTTGAGCACACCCCACGCCCCGCCGGCCGCGAGCGCGATGGCGATCGGCAGGTCGAGGTGGGCGGTGCGTGTGCGAAGGGCCGCGAGCCCGCCGCGGAAGAACGTCCGTCCCGGCCACGCCAGGCTGAGCACGCCCAGCCCCATCGAGATCCAGCGGAAGAAGTTCTCCCAGAAGGGATCGATCGAGGCGAGTTGCCCGCCGTACAGCGCGACCGCGAGGAGCATGACGTTCCCCGCGATCGCGCCCGCGACCGCGACCCGGATGAGGAACGCGCGGTCTTCTCTGGTCCGCGCATCGCGAGCGGCCTGCCCCCGCGCGGGGTGGGCGGGGTATCCGAGCGAATCGAGCGTCCGGGCGATCTTGGACAGCTTCGTGGCCGCCCGGTCGTAGCGGATGCTTGCGATTCTCGTGCGGACGTTCACGCGCGATTCGCTCACGCCGGGCACCACGCGGGGCAGACGCTCGATCAGCCACACGCACGCCGCGCAGTGGACGTTCTCGAGCAGCAGCTCGGTCTCGGCGGCGCCATCGCTGTCCCGGACCGCCGACGCCTGGAACGCCGGGTCATCGAACTCGTCGTACTTCGCGCCGGTGACGGTCGGGCGTTCGCGTTTGCTCTCGGCGGCATCGCGGACGCGGTAATAGCCCTCGAGCCCGCCGGACGAGAGCACCCCGAAGACGGTCTTGCAGCCGGCGCAGCAGAACTGCCGCTCGCTCCCGGGCTCGACCAGCCCGGGCGGAACGGGGAGTTCGCAGTGGGTGCACAGGACCCGCTCGGCGGCGCGTGGCTCGGGTTGGGCGCTTAGCGCGGACATCGCGTCGGTCAATCCTCGGTGTGGCACAACGGGCAGGACGCATCGGCGTCGGTCGGGACCACGGGGGAACCCTGCCCGCGCACCTCGGTGATGTTGAGGTTCGAGCGGGTCATCTCGGGGGCTTGCAGGCGCCCCATAGCCGTGTAGATCCCGACCGCGGTGACCGCCAGCCCCGTGATCAGCGGCATGTGTGCGTGCAACGGACGGGTGAGCAGCTGGATGCCCGCGCCGAGCGCCGCCATGAGCGGCACGGTGCCCAGCCAGAACGTGCCCATGACCGCCGCACCCATCAGCGGGCTGGCGGTCCCCGCCGCGGTGAACGCGAACGCGTACAGCCAGCCGCAGGGGAGCAACGCGGTGAGCAATCCGATGGTGACCGCCCGGTTCGTCGGCTTGAGCGCGAACGCGACGCGGTGCAGGCGTTCCAAGAGGGCGCCGATCCGCCTGGGCATCCTGAGGCGCCCCGTGCGGACGCCCAGCGTCCGGGCCAGCAACGCGAGCCCGAACGCGATCATCATGGCGCCGGCAATGACGGCCGCGGCCCGCTGGACACCGGCGAATCGGCCCGTGAAATCGATCGCGGCCCCGATCGCGCCCGCCGCCGCACCCAGCAATAGGTAGCTGGCCAGCCTCCCGCCGTGATACGCGAGTTGCAGCCTGGCCCGCCTGCCCTTGGGCTGTTCCGAGTCCGCCCCGAGGGCGAAGAGCATGAGCCCACCGCACATGCCGGCGCAATGCGGCGAGCCGATGAGCGAAGCCACCAGCACCGCGGAAAGGATGGCAAGCTCGGTGTTCACGGCTTGAGTTCGACCGTCTCGGCGATCAGCGCGTGCTTGCCGTCCGCGGTGGTGATCGACAGCCGGAGGTCCCAGAGACCCGCTCGATCGCTGGGCAGCTGCGCGGTGTACCGACCGCCCGTGCCCTCCTCGAACTCGAGCACGGTGCGATCCAGCGGGCTCGCCCGGTGCAACGAGACCGCGACGACGGACGCGCCGCCGATCGGTGCGTCCGAGCGATCGGCGAGACGGACCGTGACGGTTCGGTCTTCCGATGCCGCCTGGACGGACCAGCCCTCACGGCGCACGGTCAGCCGCGACTCGGACGCGTCGTTCCAGGCGATGGCTTTCTCGTAGTAGTCCGGCTCCGCGTTGGCCGGCGTCTTGGACGCGAACGTCATGGTGATGAAAACGATGCTGGCATGCACGCAGAACATGGCGGTCAGCGCGTAGGGCCAGACGGACCGCCGGCGTTTGGTCGCGGGGGTGGGCGTTGTCGATTCAGCCATCGGAGGGCGTCTCCTTCGGTTGCTCTGTCGGCGCGGACGCGCGGTTCCGCGGGCCGTGGATGATGAACGGCTTGTCTTTGCTGAACTCTTCGCCGTCCGAGACTCGGATCGTGATCGTCTTCGGCGAAACATCGAAGTACGAGGGGTCGGCTTTGATCAGCACACGCTCGGACACCTGCTCTCCCGCGGGGACGGGGACCGGGTTCTGACCGACCTCGAGGATGAGGGCTGGCTGGTCGATGATCTCGACGCTGTACACCGCGTCGGTGTCTGTGCGGTTGGTGATCCGGACGCGCATCTGGTTCATGATCTCGCCCGAAGACATCGTCTGGAACGGCAGCCCGCGTTCGCGGAGCAGCAGGAACTCGGCGTCGCTCTTGTTCAGCAGCACGATCGTGAACGCTGTGATCAGCACGGTGAGGATCAGGGGGTACACGATCACACGCGGGCGGATCAGCTTGGACTCCCCGTCTTCGATCGCCCGCTGGGAGGAGTAGCGGATCAGGCCGAGCGGGCGCCCGATCTTGCTCATCACGCTGTCGCATGCGTCGATGCACTGGGCGCACCCGATGCACTCGAGCTGGAGCCCCTCGCGGATATCGATCCCGGTGGGGCAGGTCTGGACGCACATGGTGCAGTCGATGCAGTCGCCCAGCTCCACGACCGGGAGGGCGAGCGCCTCGCCGGGCTCGAGCTTCTTCTTGGGGCGCTTGGCCTTGCCGCGCGGCTCACCGCGGTTGTAGTCGTAGGTGATGATCATCGAATCGCGATCGAGCAGCGCCGACTGCATCCGTGCGTAAGGGCAGACCACAACGCACACCTGCTCGCGGAAGAACCCGAAGTCGAACATCATCAGCCCGGTCGTCGCTGCCATCACGAGGAACGCGATCGGATGCTCGTGGGGCGACGAGAAGATCCACTGGCGGAGGTTGTCGGTGCCCACGAAGTACGCCAGGAACGTGTGCGCGATGAACGCCGACACCAGGAAGTACGTCACGAACCGGAGCACCTTGCGGAGCCCCATGTGGCTTTTCTTCTTGCGGCTCCCGGGCGCCCCCTCGAACAGACGCTCGAGCGGGCGATAGACGAACTCGAGGTAGACCATCTGGGGGCAGGCCCATCCGCACCAGACGCGCCCGAGCATCGCGGTGATCAGGAAGATAGAAAGGAAGACGATCAGCAGCAGCAGGGAGAGCAGCAGCGTGTCGGTCGGCAGGAACGTCTTGCCGAAGATCGTGAACTCCCGCTTGATGATATCGAGCAGGACCATCGGTTTGCCGTTCATCCGCAGGTGCGGGATCAGCGTGAAGATCAGGATGAGCGCGTACGCGACGGCCCGGCGTGCGGTCAGGAACTTGCCGTGGCTGAGGCGGGGCTTCAACCAGCGGCGTGTGCCGTCGGCGTTGAGCGTGCTCAGCACACGCTCGTTGGGCTTGAGGAGCGATTCGCTGGGATCGGGCATGGCTCTGACAACCTCCTAGCTCACCCCGTTCGCGTGACGTTTCCTGCAAGGCCGGGCGACACCCGCTGGGGCATCGCCGGCTCGAAAAACCGGCGGCTGGGGTTCCAATCAGCCGCCGGGTGTCATCTCGGGCTCCGCTCCGGAAGCGGAACCCTCGAAGAACGGCGGGATCTCAACGCCCTCCGGCGCGATGCCGTTGGGATGGTTGGTATCGCGGAGCGTGACAACGTAGGCGGTCACGAGCGCCATCTCGGTCTGATTGAGGTTGGCGCGCTGGCTCGGCATCGCGACGCCGATGCCCTCGTCGAGGACGGTGAGGATTTCCTGCACGCTGGTGATGTTCTTGTAGACGTTGTCGGTCAGGTTCAGGCCGAGCCCGGCCTTCCCCGGGCCGCCGACATCGTGGCACAGCACGCAACGCTCCTGGAAGATCGCCTCGCCCATGCCGACCCACTGCTCGTTCTCGAGTGCCTTGGCGACCTTGGTCTCATCGAAGGGGAGATTCCGCAGCTCGCCGAACTGCTTCTCGAGCGCGGCCTCCTCGGTCTTCGTGAGCTTCTCGTACCGGGTTTTGGTGATCGGCGAGAGGTGCATGACCGCGATGTACATCAGCGAGAAGATCATGGTGCCCGCGAAGATCACGTGCCACCACGAGGGGGTCGGGTTGTCGAACTCCTGGATGCCGTCGTAGTTGTGATCGAGGAGTTCGGGGTCGGTGGGGAGTTTGGTGTTGGTGTCCTCAGGCATCGGTGCGCTCCGGTGCGTTGGTGGTGCTGGTCAGAAGGGTGCCCTCCTCGAGGGGAAGCCCGCCGTGGCGTGCCGAATCGGCCTTGGGAGAGCGGATCACACGCACGGCCATCGCGATGAAGATCAACGCGAAGATCACGATGCCGATCAGTGGGAAGAGCGTGAGCGCCGCCCCTGACATCAGGTCAGTCATCCGCACGGGACACCTCCGTTTGCTCGGTCGCCGCGGCGTCGGGGTCGATCGGATCGGTGCTGGTCGTCGCGGGGATGAAGCCCCCGAACGGGTCCTCGAAGTCCACCTCGTCGGGGTCCTTGTAGAGATCCGTGCCCAGACGCTGCAGGTAGGCGATCAGCGCGACCGCCTTGGTCTCCTGCGTCTCGGCGATGGCCGGCCCGCCCTGGGTCTCGATCTCGAGAGCGACCTTGTAGGCCTGCTCGCGTGCGTGCAGGATCGCGTTGTCACCCTCGACCAGCGGGCCATAGGGGACGCCGAGCATCGCCATCGCGTCCACGCGGCCCTTGATGTCGTTGAAGTTCAGCGGGCTGGTCAGCATCCAGGCGTAGCTGGGCATGATCGAGCCGGGCGTGATCAGCGTCGGGTTCTCGAAGTGCTGCCAGTGCCAGAACGCGTTGGGGTTGGTCACGCCCTCGCGTGCCAGATCGGGCCCGATGCGCCGGCTGCCCCACTGGAACGGGTGGTCGTAGATCGATTCGCCCGGCTTGGAGTAGTCGCCGTACCGAACCGTCTCGGCGTAGAGCGGGCGGATCATCTGCGAGTGGCAGTTGTAGCAGCCCTCGGCGATGTAGATGTCGCGCCCGGCCAGTTCGAGCGGGGTGTAGGGCGTCACCGTGGCGATGGTCGGGATGTTGGACTTGACCAGGAACATCGGGATCGCCTCGACGATGCCCCCGATCGCGACGCCGATGAGCACGAAGACGGAGAACTTGACGGGGCGGCGTTCCCACGCGCGGTGCCAGTCGCCCGACATCAGCGTGTGCTTCTTGCCGTCTTCCTTCGGCGCCCGCAGCGGCGGGGCCTGGTGGATCGGCTCGTCGTACTGGTCGGGGCGGCTGCGCCAGGTCTGGACGAAGTTGTAGAGCATGATCAACGCGCCGACCATGAACATGGTCCCGCCGATGACGCGGATCCAGTACATCGGCAGCAGCACGACGACGGTCTCGATGAAGCTCGGGTACGCCAGACGCCCCGTCTCATCGAACGCCCGCCACATCAGCCCCTGGGTGATGCCGGCGCCGTAGATCGAGAGGATGTAGACCGCGATGCCCAGCGTCGCCAGCCAGAAGTGCAGGGTGGCGAGCTTCTTGGAGTGCAACTCGGTCTGGCAGAGCCTCGGCATCAGCCAGTAGAGCATGCCGAAGGTCATCAGCCCGTTCCAGCCCAGCGCCCCGGAATGGACGTGGGCGATCGTCCAGTCCGTGTAGTGGCTGAGCTGGTTGACCAGCTTGATCGAGAGCATGGGCCCCTCGAAGGTCGACATGCCGTAGAAGGTCACCCCGACGACGAAGAACTTGAGGATCGGGTCGGCCGCGAGCTTGTGCCACGCGCCCCGGAGGGTCAGCAGCCCGTTGATCATCCCGCCCCACGACGGCATCCAGAGCATCACAGAGAACACCATGCCCAGCGTGGACGCCCAGTCGGGCAGCGCGGTGTAGTGCAGGTGGTGCGGGCCGGCCCAGATGTAGATGAAGACCAGCGACCAGAAGTGGATGATCGAGAGCTTGTACGAGAACACGGGGCGTTCGGCGGCCTTGGGCAGGAAGTAGTACATCAGCCCGAGGAACGGCGTGGTCAGGAAGAACGCCACCGCGTTGTGCCCGTACCACCACTGCATGAGCGCGTCCTGCACGCCGGCGTACACCGGGTACGACTTCATCATCAGCTCGGGGCTGGGCATCTCGCCGTTCTTGATCAGGTGCGCGATGCCGGCGGGCACCCAGATGTTGTTGAACACGTGCAGCATCGCGACCGTCACGATCGTCGCGATGTAGAACCACAGCGCGACGTACATGTGACGCTCACGCCGGTTGATCAGCGTCATAAAGAAGTTCACGCCGAAGAACCCGACCCAGACCACGGCGATCGCCAGGTCGATGGGCCACTCCAACTCGGCGTATTCCTTGCCCTGGGTGATCCCCAGCGGAAGGGTCAACGCCGCGGACACGATGATCGCCTGCCAGCCCCAGAAGTGCAGACGGCTGAGCTTGTCGGACCACATCCGGGCTTTGCACAGACGCTGGGTCGAGTAGTAGATCGCCGCGAAGATCGAGTTGCCCGCGAACGCGAAGATCGCCGCGTTCGTGTGCAGCGGGCGGAGCCGCCCGAACGACGTGAACGGGAGCCCGAGGTTCGCCGCCGGGAACGCCATCTGGATCGCGATGAACACCCCGGCAAGAAACGCGACGATGCCCCAGATCACGGTGGCCCACGCGAAGAGGCGGACGATCGCGTCGTCGTACCTGAAAGATTCGAGCCCGGTGGCTCCTGGTCCGGACCCGGCCGGGGCTGTTGCTGCCGGTGAATCGTGCGTGCTGCTTGCCATGAACGTGACCCCTGGTTGACCCCGAGAATCGGGATATGGGAAAATCAGATGACGATGTGCGGAATACTAGCGAGAAAAACACCTCCTTGTCTAGTATCGTGAACCGGCGCCCCTTCAAATTCAGCAAATTCCCTTTTTGGGGCCCGCAAGGATGAATTTGGGACAAATTTGGATAACTTGATCCTTCAGTCCGTATTCGGGTATAAAATGAGACCTGGAGGTCTGCATGCTCTCACAAGCAGTCGGATACGCCGCGTTGAGCTTGGGCTACCTCGCCGCCCGTCCTGACGGGACGGCGTTGGTGCGCGAGATCGCCGAGGCGTGCCAGATCCCAGCGCCGTACCTCTCGAAGATCGTCAACCAACTCAGCCGGGCCGGGATCGTCAAGACGCAGCGCGGCGTGGGGGGCGGCGCCCGCCTGTCACGCGAGGCGCAAGCCATCACGCTCTACGACCTCTGCGAGGTGCTCAACGACCCGGCGATCCAGGCACGCTGCATGCTCGGCGTGGCGAACTGCTCCGACCGCCGCAACTGTCCGGCGCACGAGTTCAACAGCAAGCGTCGGGAGCGATTGATCGAGTACCTCCGCGGCATGACGATCGCAGACATCGCAGAGTTCCAGCGCACCCACGAAGACTCGCCCTTGACCATCCTCAGCAAAGACCACATCAGCGTGAGCGTCCGCGACGGCTCCAACGGTTCCAACGGGGACCACTGACGCGCACGAGCCGGCGAGCGCCACGCGGACGAACGCCCGGCGGATCCCGTGCGTGCTCCTTTGCCGCGCCCGACGACGAGTGCTCGCGGGGTCAGGTCGCGGTGCCGTAGTTCTGCGCATGGAACCGACGGTACTCGCCGCTGCGGACGTGGTCGCACCAGGCACGATTGTCCTTGTACCACTGGACGGTTGCTTCGAGGGCCCCGGGCCAGGCCGATCGTGTGGGCTCCCAACCGAGTTCGTTCTTGATCTTGCTCGCATCGATCGCGTACCTTCGGTCGTGCCCGAGACGGTCCTCGACGGGTTTGATGGACGACTCCTCCCGCCCGCACAGATCGATGAGCATCCTGGTCAGCTCGAGGTTGCTGCGTTCATTGTTCCCGCCGATGTTGTACGCTTCTCCCGGTTTCCCGGCGTCGAGAACGCGGCAGATCGCCTCGGCGTGGTCGAGGACGTGCAGCCAATCGCGGACGTTGCTGCCGTCGCCGTACAGCGGGACCTGCTTGCCCTCGATCAGGTTGTTGACAAAGAGCGGGATCACCTTCTCCGGGAACTGATACGGGCCGAAGTTGTTCGAGCAGCGCGTGATGCAGGTGTTGATGCCGTATGTGTGGTGGTAGGCGCGGGCGAGCATGTCGCCACCGGTCTTGGAGACCGCGTAGGGCGAGTTGGGTGTCAGGGGGGTCGACTCGGTGAACTTCAGGCTCTTTGGCTCGAGCGGCAGATCGCCGTACACCTCGTCGGTCGAGACGTAGACGAAGCGTCCGGGGTTCTCCTTGCGCCGCCACGAATCGAGCAGCATCTGGGTGCCGATGACGTTGGTGTTCAGGAACGCCGATGGATCGTGGATCGAGCGGTCCACGTGCGACTCGGCGGCCAGGTGGAGCACGCTGTCGGCGCGCCCGATCGCCTCGGTGTACTGCTCGGGCTTGCAGATATCGGCGTGCAAGAACTCGTACCGCGGGTGCCCCTGCACGTCCGCGAGCGACTCGAGGTTGCCCGCGTAGGTCAGCCCGTCCAGGTTGATCACATGCTCGTCACGCTCGGCGAGGATGTACCGCACGAGGTTCGAGCCGATAAAGCCGGCGCCGCCGGTCACGAGGATGGTGTCGGGCATGGTGGGGTCCTCAGGCGTTGTTGGCGCCGGTCTCGGCAACCAGGTTGGTCGCGCGGTGCAGGCTCGGGATCGTGCCGGCGTCGGTCCACCAGCCGGTCAGCTCCGAGTAGGTCAACTCGCCCTTGTCGAGGTAGTCGTTGTTCACGTCGGTGATCTCGAGTTCCCCTCGGCCGGACGGCTTGAGCGTGCGGCAGATGTCGAACACCCGCCCGTCATACATGTAAAACCCGGTGACCGCCATGTCCGACGGCGGGTCCTTCGGCTTCTCGATGATCTCCGTGATCTTGCCCGCTTCATCGAACCTGGCCACGCCGAACCGCTCGGGATCGTCGACCTTCTTGAGCAAGACCTTGGCCCCCCGGTCCTGGTTGCGGAAATCCTCGACCGCGCGGTTGATGTTGTTCTCGATGATGTTGTCGCCCAGGATGACGCAGATCTTCCCCCCGTCGGCGAAGTCCTCGGCCAGCTTGAGCGCGTCGGCGATCCCGCCCTCGCCCTCCTGGTAGGCGTACTCGAGGTGCTTGAGCCCGACGTCCTTGCCGTTGCGCAGCAGCTTGAAGAAGTCGCCCGCGTGCTCGCCGCCGGTCACGATCAGCACCTCGGTGATCCCCGCTGACACGAGCGTGCCGATCGGGTAATAGACCATCGGGCGGTCGTAGACCGGGAGCAGATGCTTGTTGGTCACCAGCGTCATGGGCCTGAGACGGGTGCCCAGCCCCCCGGCGAGAATGATGCCCTTCATCGGATCGCTCCTGCGTGCGCTCAACCCCCATCGTCCCCCCGTCGAGGACGATCGGGGCGGAGTATAGAAGCTGCCCATCGGGCGGCCGAACCCCTAGACTGGTCTCGGGGGCGTAGAACGGGGCACATGTCAGCGATCACCGGCCAGCACGAACGGATCCCGGACGGGGCTCCGACCGATAGCCCGGCACGCCGGGGAGGGCTGCTCTGCGCCTTGGCAGCCCCCGCGGGCGTGGCCTGGGCCCACCGATCGCTCATCAACCGCATGGCCAACCGCGCCATCGCGGCCCGGTACCGCGACTCCCTGCTCGGGGTGCTCTGGGCGGTGCTGACCCCGCTGGCGATGCTCGGCGTCTACACCTTCGTCTTTGCGGTCGTGCTCAAGCGTCGCTGGACCATCGTCGGATCCGACGCCGGCGGGACGGGCGACTTCGCGGTCCGGGTGTTCCTGGGTTTGATCCTGTTCCAGCTGTTCGCCGCCCTGATGACCCAGTCTCCTGGCCTGCTCAAGCAGCACCGCGCGCTGGTCAAGAAGTCGGTCTTCCCGCTGGAGGCGTTGGTGATGATCCGCCTCCGGATCGCGCTGTTCGACTTCGCCGCGGGGTTCGGGGTGTTCCTCGCGCTGGGCTGGATCATCGGTGGCGGGCTCGGCTGGGGCGTGGTGCTCGCGCCGGTCGCGGCGGTCCCGATCGCCCTGCTGGGCCTGGGCGTGGGCTGGTTGCTGGCGGGGCTCGGCGCGTACCTCAATGATCTCACGCCCCTCGCGGGCACGCTGAGCACGCTCATCCTGTTCGTGAGCGCGGTGTTCTATCCCATCGAGATCGTTCCGGAGCGCTGGGCCTGGGTCATCGGGTTCAACCCGATCGCGATCGCGATCGACACAGCGCGGGCGCTGGCGTTCGGGCCGATGGGGTTCGACGCGATCCGCTTCGGGGTGCTGCTGGTCTCCGCGTGGGTCATCGCCGCCCTCGGGCTGGCCGTGTTCAGGCGTGTCCGCTGGGGGTTCGCCGATGTCCTGTGATCGTGAGCCCGTGATCCGCTGCGAATCGCTCGGCAAGGCGTACAGCGTCTACGCACGCCCCCACCACCGCTTGCTCGAGTTGCTCGGGCTCCGTTCGCCCGAGCGCAACGACCGGCGATGGGCGATCCGCGGGATCGGGCTGCAGGTCCAGCGCGGCGAGTGCGTGGGCATCGTCGGCGCCAACGGCGCCGGGAAGAGCACGCTGCTGCAGATCATCGCCGGCACGGTCCAAGCTTCGGAGGGCAACGCGCGGGTGCGGGGGCGCGTCGCGGCGTTGCTGGAGTTGTCCAGCGGCTTCAACCCCGAACTGACCGGGCGGGAGAACATCGGGCTCCGTGCCGCCGTGCTCGGGCTGAGCGGGCAACAGATCCGCGAGCGGACCGATGACATTATCGCGTTCGCCGATCTCGAGGAGAGGATCGACGACCCGATCCGGACCTATTCGACCGGGATGCAGGCCAGGCTCGCGTTCGCGGTCGCGGCCCACGTCGACGCGGACGTCCTGATCGTCGATGAGACACTCGCCGTGGGCGACGGCATGTTCGTCCAGAAGTGCATGCGTTGGATCCGCTCGTTCCGTGTCCACGGCACGCTGCTGTTCGTGTCGCACTCGACCCAGATGGTCGTGGATCTGTGCGACCGGGCGGTCTGGCTGGACCGAGGGGCCGTCGTGCAGGACGGGCCCGCCAAGGAGGTTGTGCGGGCGTATTCGGCGGTCCTGCACCGGTCGGGCACCGGGGACGAGTCCGTCCGACTCCGCGCCAAGGAGCCCGGCAACCAACAGACCGAGCCCGTCACGCCCGCGGACGCCCGATCCTCGGCGATCGAGAACTCCGGCCTCACGCCCGCGATGGAAGGGATGCGGTTCGACGCCGACGCCGCGTGGTGGGGACGAGGCGGCGCCTCCGTCCGGTCGGTCCGACTGCTCGACGCACGCGGGCGGGCGATCGGCTCGATCGAGACGGGCCGCGAGGTCATCATCGAGGTCGAGTGCGTGGCGGACGAGCCGCTGGAGCACCCGGTGCTCGGGTACGTTGTCCGCGATCGCGCGGGGCGCGTGCTCTTCTCCGATAACTCGTGGCTCGTCTTCGGAGAGCGGGGCCCGGGCCCGATCGACGCCGACCGCCCCTTCGTCGCGCGTTTCCGGATCCACTTCCCCTATCTCCCCGCGGGCGAGTACGCGGTCGGCGCCGCGATCGCCGACGGATGCCCGGGCGACTTCATCCAGCACCATCGGATCGACGACGCACTGCTGTTCCGGGTCCCCACGAGCCACCTGGTCGAGGGCATCGTCGGGGTCCCTATGCTCGGCTGCGAGATCCGGCACGCCCGCCGAGCCGGCGAGACGGGCGCGGATCTGAGCACCAGCGAGGCGCACCATTGAGCGTGACCGAGACAGACATCCGATCGCTCGGGGAGTGGTTCTACGACTTCGAGTTCCCCGGCGGCGTGCGCACCAACGAGCGGCTCTCTGAAGATCTGCGATCGATCCACCGCGACCGTTCCATGATGCTCGACGCCGCCTGCGCTATCGCCTTCCCTGGATCGGACCCGGCTTCGCCCCTCTCGTCTCGCCGTGCGATCGACGTCGGCTGCCACGAGGGGTTCTTCTCGCACCGCCTCTTGCGCCTGGGCGCCTCGTCGGTGCTCGGGGTGGACGTGCGCGAGCGGAACATCCGCAAAGCGCGGCTCGCGGCGGAGGCCTTGGGGATCGATCGGCTCTCGTGGCGCGTCGGCGACGCCGAGGACCTGGACTCGGTCATCTCCGATGGATCCCGCCCGTTCGATCTCGCCCTCGCGTTCGGGCTCTTGTACCACTGCGAGAACCCGGTCCGCGTGCTGCGTCGGATCGCGTCCGTCACCAAGCGGGCCATCATCATCGAGACGCAGCTCTGCGCCGAGTCGCCCGACGAGTCGGTCGAGTGGGGGCGCGCGGGGTACTCGCTGCCCGCGCGCGGGCTGTTCACCGTGATCGACGAGAGCAAGCTCCACCCCACCAACAACGAGACCGGCGTCAGCCCGCTCGCGTTGTGCCCTTCCCCGGGCGCCCTGCGGACCGTCCTGTCGCACTGCGGGTTCGGCGCATTCCATCGGGTGGAGCCCCACGACGACGCCAACGAGCAACTCACCCGGGGCAAGCGGGGCGTGTTCGTCGCGGTCCGGACCGACGCGACCGCGGGGGGCGACGCGTGAATCCCGCCGGTGCCGAGGAGGACGGGCCCGCCTGCCTCGTGTGCGGGCGAACGCGGTACCGGCACACCCCCGTGCTCTGGGCGTCGCTGATCGAGGAGTGGGGACTCTCGCACGAAGAAGCCGACGCGATCGACCGACAGCAGGGCCTGCGCTGCGTGGCGTGCGGGTGCAACATCCGCTCGATCGCGTTGGCCGGCGCGATCTGCGATACGCAACGCTTCCATGGGACGTTCGATGCCTGGCTGTCCACCGGGCCCGCCTGCCACGCCCTCGAGATCAACGGCGCGGGGGATCTGAGCGGGCGGCTCGGCGGGCTGGGAGGGCACACACGCGTGGATTACCCGCGGACCGACATGACGGCGTTGCCCTTCGCGGATTCGTCGTTCGATCTCGTCGTGCACTCGGACACACTCGAGCACGTGCCCGACCCGCTCGCGGGGCTGGCGGAGTGCCGACGCGTGCTCCGACCGGGCGGGTGGCTGGCGATGACGGTCCCCACGGTCCCGGGCCGCATGACGCGCTCGAGGGAGGGGCTCGCGCCGAGCTACCACGGCGCCGAGTCCCAGCATCGCGCCGACCACCTTGTCCGCACCGAGTTCGGCGCCGACGTCTGGGCGATGATCGCCCGCGCCGGGTTCGAGCGGATCGGGTGCCGCGTGTTCGGCTGGCCGAGCGGGCTCTGCTGGTCCGCCCGCCGATAACACCGCTCCCGCAGGAAGATCACCCCCTCCGCCCGGCAGACCCCCCGTCCGGGCCCTTTCTGCACTTATCATCCCCCCGCGTCCGGTGCTGATGCCGACGCGGAGGGGAGCCAAGGGTCCGCATGCCCACCGACCGAGACGACATCTGGCTGCACCGCCGATCGCCCGCGATCGAGCCCGATCTCTCGTCTTTCGACGGCGAACGCTACCTCTCCGGAATCGGGGGCGAGATCGAGGCCGAGCACGTCCACAGGTACCTGTTCGCGGCTGCGCTCTGCGCCGGAAAGGACGTCCTCGACATCGCGTGCGGCGAGGGGTACGGCTCGGCGATGCTCGCCCAGACCGCCGCGACGGTCGTCGGTGTCGATATCGACGCGGACGCCGTCTCGTTCGCCCGCGCCGCGTACGGCGACTCGGGCGTCGAGTTCGAGCCAGGCGAATGTACCGACATCCCGTACAAAGCCAACTCGTTCGACGTGGTCGTATCGTTCGAAACGGTCGAGCACATCGAAGACCACGCCGGTTTCCTCCGAGAGATCCGGCGTGTGCTGCGCCCGGGCGGGGTCCTGATCTGTTCGACGCCCGACACGGATGTCTACCGGCACCCGGAAGGCGAGAACCCGTTCCACGCCAAGGAACTGAAACGGCACGAATACGAAAAACTCCTCTCCAAACGCTTCAAGCACGTCCGCCTGCTCGGACAACGCCTGGTGAGCGGCTCGATCATCGCCCGCGACGACTCCGGCCAGTCGGAACTCGTCTCGACCGAAGACGGACGGGCGTTCCGGCGGGGCCCGGCGGCGGAGCAAGCGACGTATCTCGTCGCGGTGTGCTCGGACGACCGCCTGCCCCGCATCAGTTCGAGCCTGCTGAACGACCAACGCTACAGCATCGGTCGGCACGAGACACTGATTCAGACGCAGCGCGAGCTCCGGGCACAGATCAGGCAGGCCGAGCAGCGTCACCGCAAAGCCCGAACAGACGCCGACGCGGCGCACCATCTCGCGAAGGAAAAACAGGCGGCCCTCGAGACAACGATCTCGGCAATCGATCAGCACGCGGCCTCTCTGCGTGGCGCCAACGCCGACATCGCGTCGCTGCGCGCCGACGCGGCCAGGTTCCAAGCCGAGCGCGATGCCGCGGCGAGCGAGCGGGACATCGCCATCCGCGACGCGGCGGGCGCGCACATCGAGGTCGGGCGGCTCCAGGGCGAGTTGGAACGCGTTCGGGCCGAGATGATCGAAGCCCGCGAGAAGGCCGCCTCGGCCCAGGCTTCGGCGGCCGCTTCCGAATCCGAGCGCGAGACGCTGCGTGAAGCGGCCCGGGTCGCGATCGAAGAGCGAGATGCGGCCCGTGCCGCCGAGTCCGATGCGCGGATCGAAGCGGCACGCACTTCCGAACGCCTCGGGCTGGTCAAGCGGGACCGCGACCGCGCCCTGGAGAACGCCCGGGCTGCACAACGAGAGGCGGCGGGCGTGCGCCGGAGCCTCGGCATCGCCGAACAGGAAGCCCGCCGATTCGAAGGATCGCGTTCCTGGCGATGGACCGCCCCGCTGCGGGGGGCGGCCGGCGCGATCCGATCGATCGCGGGGGGGGCGCTCGGTCTCGCGAGTGTCGTCTCCGGCGCATTGAGACTCCCCGGTGCCGATCGGTTGCGTGTCCGGGCGAGGGCCGAACTGATCAAGCGTTCGGGCTACTTCAACGCGGACTGGTATCGGGCCCGGTATCCGGATGTCGCCAGCGCGGGGGTCGACCTGGCGTGGCACTTCGCCGCCCGGGGATCTGTCGAGCGGCGCGATCCGGGCCCCAGGTTCAGCACCTCGTACTACCTGGACAGCAATCCCGATGTCGACGCGTCGGGCGAGCACGCGTTCGAGCACTACCTCACCACCGGGATCAGCGAGGGGCGGCGTCCGCTGCCGCCCGGACCGGACGAGAGCCCGGCGGGCCGAGGATCCCAGCCGGGCCCGAGTGACGCCGAGGCGGCGCCCGCGATACAGGTAAACGGGCCCGCGAGATCTGTCGAGATGCCCCGGGTCGATGCCGAGCGTCTCGCGCGGACCAGGGCGATCGCGTTTTACCTGCCGCAGTTCCACCCGATCCCGGAGAACGACGCGTGGTGGGGCAGGGGCTTTACCGAGTGGAGCAACGTGACGAGATCGCGGGCGCTGTTCCCGGGTCACGCGCAGCCGATGCTCCCGTCCGAGTTGGGCTTCTACGACCTCCGCGTCCCCGAGGTGCGCGAGCAGCAGGCCGAACTCGCCAAGGCAGCGGGGATCCACGGGTTCTGCTACTACCACTACTGGTTCAACGGTCGTCGGGTGCTCGACCGTCCGCTCGATGACGTCCTGCACCACGGCGCCCCGGACCTGCCCTTCTGCGTGTGCTGGGCGAACGAGAACTGGACGCGCCGCTGGGACGGCTTGGAGCAGGAGATCCTGCTGCGACAGCGCCACTCCCTGGCCAGCGACCGGGAGTTCATGCTGGACTTGCTGCCGTATCTCGAAGACGAACGCTACATCCGGATGGACGGCAAGCCGGTCGTGCTGGTGTACCGCCCCGACCTGATGCACAACGCCGCCGACACGGCGGCGGTCTGGCGTGACGAGTGCCGGCACGCCGGGCTCGGGGACGTCCACCTGTGCGCCGTCCAGTTCCGGACCAGCGACCCGGGCCCGCTCGGATTCGACGCCGCCGTCGAGTTCCCCCCCCACCACTTCCCCGCGCCCGAGATCACCAAATCGGTCCGCGGGCTGCCAGAAGGCTTCGAGGGCGCGGTGATGGACTACCGCGCGGGCGTCGAAGCGTTGCTCGCCAGACCGCACGAGCCCACGTACCGTCTGTACCGGGGCGTCATGCCGAGTTGGGACAACACCGCCCGAAGGCTCAACGCGGCCACGATCCACCACGGCTCCACACCCGCGCTCTACGAAGCGTGGCTCCGCAGCGCCATCAACCATGATCAGCCGGGAGGACCTGCCGGAGAGAGCCTGGTCTTCATCAACGCTTGGAACGAGTGGGCGGAAGGCGCGGTGCTCGAGCCCAGGCGCGATATCGGGGACGCGTACCTCCGAGCCACCGCCCGCGCGCTCGGCAGGCCCATGCCCGACGGGACACCTCACGCCGCCTCGGCGCCGCCCCGCGCCGACCACACGCCCCGGCCGGATGCCACGCCCCGGGTAGGATCGGTGCTGGAGAGCAAGATCAAGCGGGCCGTGCGCACGAATCCGAGACTCAACGCGTTCGTGAACCGGCACCCGGACCTCAAGAACCGGGCCGCGGGCATCGTCAGAAAAATCGGGAGCCAAGCCCACGCCGAGCCGGGGGGCGCGGTCCTGAACGGTTCGGCGCCAGCCCCGAGGAGCGTCTCCTGGCGCGGGGAACGCGTGCCCGATCGCCCCGATGCGCCCAAGCTGCTCGTGGTCTCGCACGATGCCGCGCTGGCGGGTGCGCAGCTGATTGTGCTGGAGAACGTGCGGCACTGGGCGGACGCCGGCGTTGATTGCCGCGTGCTGCTCCTGGGTTCGGGCCCGCTTGAGACCGAGTTCGCCCGGGCGTGCCCGACCGCGTGCCTGGATGATCTCCGCGGCTTGGCCCGTCCCAGAGCGATCCGCGCGGGGCTCGATGATCTGGGGTCGCGGGGCTGGGTGCCCGACGCCGCGTTCTGCAACACGGTCGCCTCGGTGGACGCCATCGACGAACTGAGACGCCGGCGTGTGCCCGTCGCGTCCGCGGTGTACGAGTTGCCGACATCGATCGACGATGCGCTCGGGGGATCCCGGACGATCCATCGGGTCATCGCGGGGAGCCGTCGGATTGTTGTCGCGTCCGGGTTCGTGCGGGACCGCCTGGCGGCCGCGTACGGCCTGGATCCGGGACGGCTCGAAGCGGTTCACACGGGCGTGCTCCCCCGCCGGGTCCCCGAGCCAAGCGACGCCCGCGCCGGCATCCGCAAGGAACTCGGTGTGCCGGCGGACACCCCGATCGTGCTCGGGTGCGGGTCGATCCACCACAGGAAGGGGACGGACCTGTTTGTCTCGGCCGCCGCCGAAACGGTGCGAGTTCGGCGTGCGAAGCCCGAGAGCACGGCGGCCCGTGCCCTCTTTGTCTGGGTCGGGGAAGACCAGTCCGGAGCAACGTTCGGGAACTGGTGCCGCCACGACGCGGAGCGCCTGGGCGTCGCCGAGCACATCCGGTTTGTCGGCCCTGACACGGACCCCGCCCGTTGGTTCGCGGGCGCGGACGTGTTCGCGCTGACCAGCCGAGAGGACCCGTACCCGATGGTCAACCTCGAAGCGATCAACGCCGGGCTGCCGGTCGTGGCGTTCGAAGGGGGGGGCGGTGCGCCCGAGATCCTGACACCCAACGGCATCGGAGCGACCGTGCCGTACGCCGATCCCCGGGCGTTCGGGAGCGCCCTGGCTCGGTTCCTCGATGCTTCCGATGAAGCCGACGCCGAGCGGGACCGGATCCGGGCGTTCGCGCGCCGGTCGCTGGGCTGGGGGAACTACATGGACCAGCTCAACGATCGGCTCTCGGACTGCTCCGCCGCGTTCTCTGCACTCGCCCGCGAGCACGCGTCGGGATGACGCGGATCGGAGTCGTCATCCCGAGCTACAACCACGAGCGGTTCGTGGGAGACGCGGTCCGTTCCGTGCTCGGCCAGACGATCGATGGCGTCGAGCTCGTCGTCGTGGATGACGGCTCGACCGATGGGTCGCCCGATGTCATCCAGGGCGCGTTCGCGGAGTTCCCCGGGCGTGCCGCCCGCCTGATCCGGCAGGAGAACGCCGGGGCCCACGCCGCGATCGCACGGGGCATGCGCGAGCTCGACACGCCCGTGTGCGCCGTCCTCAACTCGGACGATCTCTACGAGCCCGAACGCTTCGCGTCGATGCTGGCGGGCGTCGACTGGCCCGAGCACGCCATCGCGTTCAGCGAGCTGACGCTCATCGACGCCGCGGGCGACGCGGTCGGGCAAGACCACGCGTGGTCGATCTGGTACCGCCAGGCCCTCGGTGCCGCCGAGTCGGAACCGACCGTCGGCTTCGCGCTGCTGACGCACAACTTCTCGGTCACCAGCGGGAACTTCGTGTTCACCCGCGCGCTCTACGACCGGCTCGGCGGGTTCGGCGACCAGCGGTTCGCCCACGACTGGGATTTCTTGATCCGCGCCACCGCGCTGACCGAGCCGGTGCTGGTGCGCGAGAGGCTGATGCGCTACCGGATCCACGAGTCGAACACCACCGAGTCCGTCCGGGGGCTGCTCGGGTCCGAGTGCGCTCGCGCGATCGACGCGTACGCCGCCATGATCCGGGGCGGCGCCCAGAACCCGAGATGCCCCCACCCGATGCATTGGCCGGCGTACTGGGACCGCTTCGTGCGCTCACGCTCGGCGTTCTGGGACGCCGACGCCGACGCGCACCCGATCGGGCGCGTGTTCGGGCCGGCGGACCGGCCCGACTAACCGACGCCCGCCCCCGAGGGCTTGGCGCCCTCGGCGCCCTCCCACAGCCACTCCATGTACCTCGAACCGTGGGCCGGGTCGGGGGTCTCGTCGGTCGTCTCCCAATCCTGGGCGATCCCGGTCGCCCGCATGTACGGCTCGAACAGCGGCCTGAAGAACGCCTCGTCCTCGGGCTCGAACCACGCACGCCAGCCGCCCGACGATTTCGTCCGGACCACCCGGCGGTGCCGATCATCCACACTCTTGGCCGACACAGGAACCCCGAGGTACGCCGACAGCCCGTCGAAGCGTGAGCCCACGAGATCCTCGTAGCGGAACAGATGCACGCCGCCCCCCGGGTCGCCGTCGAAGAAGGACATGATCCGCCGGTGGTGGTAGTCCCTCTCGTGCACGTAGGTGTCCGGGCTGCTGAAGGTCTCGATCAGCATGCGGGAGAAGGGGATCCGCTCCCCCTCCTGCTTGCGCCGGACAAGGCCGAGCGCGGTGCGATACCGGTGCGCGGGCATCCCGTGCGGCTTGAACCAGGTGTAGAGGTACATCGACACCAACTGGTCGCGCGGATCCCGCACGATCCAGACACGCCTGGGGAACGCGCGATAGTCGCCCATGACCTCCGCCAGCGTCCGGGTCTCGTGCGGCGGATAGATGATCTTGACGACCGAGGGCGTCCGGGGCGAATCCTCGACCTGCCGGTAGCTGGCGGGCTCGAACGCGGTCTTCCCGCCCACCGCCGCATGCACGGCCGCCAAGAGCCCGGTCGTGCCGGTTTTGGGCAACCCCGCGATCAGGATGGGCAGGCGTGGCGCCATCAAGGGAGCTTTGTCAGACGCCGCTGCATCCCCTGCCGGGCCCGTGCCCCCAGGGCGGTCTTGAGCATGGGCCCCATGACGACCTGGGCGACCGGGGCCCTCCACACGCTCCGGCACACGCGGTACGCCATGGTCTCGTTCGGCCAGTCCACGGAGTCCTCGCGGGCGTGACGCAGCATATCGGGCTCGATCCGCCCGTCCCAACGCTCGTGGAACAGCCTGCGGTTGGCCGTGTCGGTCTCGAATCGGCGCGGGGACGATCCGCCGTGATGGCCGATCACAGACGCGCCGGTGCAGACCACCGCCCGCCCGAGCCCGCGGGCGCGGAAGCAGAACTCGAGATCCTCGTACCCGGTCCGGTACGAGTCGTCGAGCCCGCCGATCGACCGGTACAGGTCGGCCGGGATGACGCAGCACGCGAAGATGACCGCCTGCAGTTCCCGGGGACGCCGCGCGCGGGTCAGGTCGCTCAGGTCCAGACCCTCGTACAGTCGGCGGTCCCGGTGCTGATCGTCGAACACGACCCCCGCGTGGTTGACCGTGGTCGCGCCGGGCACGGTGTGCCAGTTCGCGACCACCCCGACACCGGGTTCGTCGGCCAGTTCGAGCATCGGCTCCAGCCACCGCTCGGTCAGCACGGTGTCGTTGTTGAGCAGCACGAAGTGCTTGCCGGACGCGCGCTTCGCCATCGTGTTGTTGTTTTTGGCGAAGGAGCCCCGGTCGCGCCCACGCATCCCAATCACGCGGTGCGATTGCGTCTCAAGGAACTCGGGCGTCGCGTCGCTCGATCGGTCGTCATAGACGAACACCTCGGCCTCGATGCCGTCGGGCAGGGTCTCGAACAGCGAGTCCACGCAGCGGCGCGTCAGCGACACGCGGTTGTAGACCGGGATAAAGATCGAAACGTCCATAGAGTCCTGCGCGTCCCCTGCCAGAGTGTAGCGGTTGGTTCCCGAACGGGCCCGCTCGGTGGTGGCGTACCGCCCTCACGACCCCCAAGGTCACGCCAAACACCCGGCCAAAGCCCATCGGATCGACGGAGAACCGGATCAGCCCTCAGGGCGGGCCCCGATCGGACGACAGACGTTGCATGACCCCGACCGATGCTCCGCCGGCGCTCCACGCCGGGCATTTCGCGCAGATCGCCGCCGCCGGGCGGGCGCTGCGGACGGCGCGCAAAGCCGACCGAGTCGCGGGGTTCTCGGGTCTGGCGATCATGCTCGGCGGGATCGCGTTCCTCCCGTTCACGCTCGGGTCGGGGTTCGGGATCGCGCTCGTCATCGCCCTGGTCGTCATCGGGTGGCGGGAGCGGACGCTCCGCGCGGATGTCCGCGCCGTCGACCCGCTCGGGTTCGGACGCCTGGCACGCAACCAGATCGCGCTCGCGTTCGTTCTGTCCGCGTACGGAGTCTCCCGCCTGCTCGCGCCGGTTCCCGCGATCGACGGGCTGGATACGCCAGGGCTCCGTCAGTTGGGCGGCGATCTCGACTCGACCGTCCAACGCGTCGCCGCGATGTCCCATTACGGGGTGGGCGCCGGCATCATCCTGCTCGCCTGGCTCGTTCAGGGCGGGCAGGCGGCGTACTACGCCCGGGCGGGGCGATCGGTCCGGCGTGCCCACGCCCGGTTCCCCGTCTGGGTGATGCGGGTCCACGCCGCGGCGTGGGGCGGGCGGACCCCACCGGTGAGCCCGCACCCCGGGCCTGCGGAGACCTCTGACCCCGGCGCCGCCCGAGGGGCACCCGCCGCCCAGACACACCCTGATCTGGGTGATGTCGCAGCCTAACAGTCGATCGCCGTTATGACTCCGGAGCGATCTACTATGAATCGCCTCCCCGGCTGGGCCGAAGCCGCAGCGGGAACCGGGCTGATCGAAGGGATTGTGCATGCGTCTGAATCGTGCGGGAAGGGTGCTGGCGATGGTCGGCATCGCGGGAGCGGGGCTCGGGGGGCTGTGGGCGTGCTCGGGAGCCGGAGGGGCGTCGGCCGGGTCTCGGGCGTCCGCCCAGGGGCCGACCGAGCCGGTCGGTGAGCCGGGCGCGTACCTCGCCGACTTCGACAAGGCGTGGGAACTCGTGCGTGACACGCATTACGACACGGGCTACAACGGCGTGGACTGGGACGCGCTGCGGGAGGAACTCCGCCCCCGCGCCGAGCAGAACCGCACGCTGTCCCAGAGCCGGGCCCTGATCAACGAGATGGTCGGGCGTCTGAACCAGAGCCACTTCGGGGTGATCCCCGAAGCGGTGGATCCCAACGCCATCGCCGCCGAGGCCAGCGAGCAGGACGCCGCCGACGGTCCCGCGGAAGTCTCCACGGGAGACGGCGCCGGGCGGGGCGACCTCGGGCTGACCCTCCGCGTGGTTGAAGGCCGGGCGTTGGTCACCCAAGTCCGCCCGGGCGGCCCGGGCGACGACGCGGGCGTCGGCATGGGATGGGTGATGACCAAGGTCCGCGACCGGGACATCGGGCAGACGATCGCGAGCCTGAGTTCTGCGCTGGGCGACGACATGGGCGGGCTGTATGTCAAGCAGACGCTCGATATGGTGATGTCGGGGCGGACCGGCTCGACGGTGCCCGTCTCGTTCCTGGATGCGAACGACCGCGAGGTCGTGCTGGAACTCGAGCGTGAGACCCCGCCCGGACAGATGGTCAAGTTCGGCAACCTGCCCCCGATGAGCACCCATCTGACCCACCGCTGGCTGACGCCCGAGGAGGTCGGGTCGGACGAGACGCGGATCGGGTACATCGCGTTCAACATCTTCATGATCCCGATCATGGCCCAGTTCGAGGCCGCGATGGTCGAGTACCAGGACGCCGACGGCATCATCGTCGATCTGCGGGGCAACCCGGGCGGCGTGGGCGCGATGTCCGGGGCCCTGACCCGTTTCTTTGTGACAGAAAAGTCCAATCTGGGAACGATGCAGATGCGCGGGGCCAAGCTCGAGTTCAACGCCGAGCCGATCGTGGTGACCCGGAGCGGCGAACGGCTGGCCCCGTTCACCGGGCCCGTGGCGATGCTCCAGGACGGCACGAGCGCCAGCACGAGCGAGGTCTGGGCCGGGGGCATGCGTGCGATCGAGCGGGCGAAGACATTCGGCTCGCCCAGCGCCGGGATGGCGCTGCCCGCCGCGATGACCAAACTGCCGTCGGGCGACGTGCTCCTGCACGCGATCGCCGACTACACCAACAGCGACGGGACGCGCCTCGAAGGCGACGGCGTGCCGGTCGATTTCAGCGTGCCGATCCGCAGAGACGATCTGCTCGACGGCATCGACGCGCCGCTGCGTGAGGCGGCGCGATGGATCGTGAACCAACCCGCCGCGACGACGCAGGCGTCCAACTAACCACGGAGGAACACCCATGACTCTCAGCAACACCAAACGGCGTCTCGTGCTCGGCGCAGCCGCGTGCCTCGTCGGGCTCGCCGGCGTAGCGAGCCCCGCGCTCGCCATCGAGACCGGCGTCGGCGCGGCCGTCACCGACGACACCAAGCACGACGAGAAGGCCCTTGGGATCATCGATGCCTACATCGAGACACTCGGCGGCGAGGAGATGATCAAGTCGATCGAGTCGACCAAGATCGTCGGGACCATGGAGATCCCCATGGCCGGCATGACCGGGCAGATGACCATGATGAGCAAGGTCCCCGGCATGGTCTCGATGACCATGGACCTGCCCGGGTTCGGCATGACCCGCTCGGGCTTCGACGGGACGGTCGGATGGAGCAGCGATCCGATGACCGGCCCCCGCCTGATGACCGAGGAGGAGGTCGACACGCTCAAGGCCCAGGCCGACCCGACCATCGCGATGAAGTACCGCGATCTCTACGAGACGATCGAGTACTCGGGCGAAGTGAACTTCGAGGGACGCAAAGCCCACAAGATCACGCTGATCGATGAAGACGGCGACCAGCAGATCGAGTTCTTCGATATCACCAGCGGTCTGATGGTCGGGCAGGTCAGCAACCAGGAAACCCCGATGGGCGCCATCGAGGTGACCACGGTGATGTCCGAGTACAAAGAGTTCGGCGGGATGCAGATGCCCACCAAAATGGTCACGTCGCTCGGGCCTCAGAAGATGATCATGACGATCACCTCGGCCGAGATCAACACCGTCGAGGACGACGCGTTCGAACTGCCTTCCGAGATCAAGGCCCTGGTCGAAGCCGAGAAGGACGGCTGAGACGCCAAGACCAAGCCGGTCGAATCCGACCGGTGTCAATCCGCGATTGATCCAGACGGCTCGGTCCCCTTCACGCGGACCGAGCCGTTTGACGTCCGGACCGTGCTCTCGCGGTCGCTGTCGCCCACCCGCAACTCGACATAGTTCTTGGACGACTCCACGAGCCGGGCGTGCTGCACGTCGCGTACGTTGATCTTCGCGTTCGACGTGCTGATCCGCAGCAGCCCCTCGAAGCCGGTGCCCAGGTCGAGGTTCACACGGCCGTTCGATGTGCGTGCGCGGACCGGCCCCGGGTTGCTGTCGGCGGTCTGGATCGCGATCGAGCCGTTCGAGGTCTCAACGCGGACCGGCGCCAATGCGTGCTCGATCACCACCGATCCGTTCGAGGTCCTCACATCGATCGGCCCGGACACCGCCTCGGCGCGGATCGAGCCGTTGGACGACCCGGCGACCAACTCGCCGTTGTGACCGATCGCGGTGATCTTGCCGTTGCTGCTCGAGAGATTCGCGTGCCCGGAGAGGTTCTCCGTGGTGATCGATCCGTTGCTGGTGCGGACCTCGACCCCGTCCGCGTCGGGCAGGTACACGCGGATGGTTGCTCCCTCGTTCTTCTGGCGTCCCTCGCCGGGCCACTCGACACGGACATCGAGGGTCCCGTCGCCGGTGCGGGTCGCCAGCAGCCTGGCGAACGCGAGCCGCTCGGTGTCGTACGAGTACAGCCGGGCCTCGACGAGCACGTCGTCGACCCGGGCGTCGTCCCGGACCGCCGAGACCGAGCCGTTGGCGTTGATCACGCTCAGCCCGGTCCCCGCGACGTGGGCGACGGTCATCGCGCGGTCTTCGGTGTATGTCGGGGTGCTGTACCAAGACCCCCCGTGCTGCCCGCAGGCGGTCAGCCCCAGCAGCGTGGCGGCGGAAAGGACGGGGACGGCGATTCGTCGGGTCAGCGTGTGCATCAGTGACTCCCTGCGTGGTTGTGTACGAGCGTACCGGTCATCCCGTGCCGGGGATGACGGTTTTCTTGGGAGTCGCCCGGTCCGGTTTTCTCGGGGTTGGGGCGGGCGCGGCGCCGAGGGGGCGGTCAGAGGATCTCGACGATCTCGAACCGCTTGACGCCGCGGGGCGCGTTGACACGGACGGTCTCGCCTACGCGGGCCTTCATCAGGGCCTCGCCGAAGGGGCTGGTCGCGGTGACTTCGACCACGTCGCCCGTGTCGTCCTCGGAGATCTCCCCGACGAGGCGATAGGTCTCGATCTCGTCGTCACCGACCTCCTTGATGCGGACGGTGGACCCGATGAAGACGACCCCGTCGGCCATGCGGGCGTCGTCGACGACCTGGGCGGACGACAGACGCTCTTCGAGCCGGCGGATCTCGGCCTCCTCGAGCCCCTGCTGCTCACGGGCGGCGTGGTACTCGGCGTTCTCCTTGAGGTCGCCCAACTCGCGCGCCTCGGCGATCCGGTTGGTGATGATCGGGCGGTTGGCGACCAGTTCGTCGAGCCGGGCCTGGAGCTTGGCCTTTTCGTCGGGTGTGATGACGTTCATGGGTCGTCCTCCGCGTGGGGGCGTGGCGCGGGACGGCCGACACGATCGGGCCGGCGCGCGGATGCAGATCCTAGGGGTGACGCCGGCGCACCGCCACCTCGCACGCGTGCGACAGCAGGAGCAGCGAGCCGCCCGCGCACGCGATCGCGCCGAGCAGGCGCCAGTGCCCGGTCTGAACGGCATCGAGGGAACCGGACGCCGACCGGTCTCGGGTCAGTTCGAGCACGGTGGTCGCGGGAGAGAGCATCCACCCGGGCCGCGGCGTGTCCGCGCGGCCTGCCGCGGGCTCGGGAACCACCAGCCCCAGCAGCGGGGCCGCGAACACGACGCCCAGGATGGCGCCCATCCAGACCGGCCTCGGGATGCGCCAAATCTGCGAATCGGCCATCGCGATCACACCCCCGACGACCAGCCCCCACGCCAGGAACGCCGCGCTGATCGCGCCCAGCACCTCGAAGCTCCAGCCGGCCAGCACCCCCATCGCGTGCGGCCAGATGACCGCCTGCGCCGGGACCAGCAGCACGAAGAGATCTCGAAGCACGTGACGCACCGGGCGTTGGCTGGGGCGCTGGGCGAGCCGGATCGCCGGCCAGAGCAGCGCCAGCCCCAGCGCGGTCGCCAGCAACATGCGCACGCCGGCCGGGCGGGTGATGCTCGGCGAGATCGAGACCGCGTTGACGAACGACGAAAACATCAGGATCGTCACGCCCATCAGGTAGAGCATCCAGATCAGCGCGAACACCCGCGGCTCGCCCTTGCGGTGCGACCAATCGGGACGGCCCACCGGCTCGCGACCGAACAGGTCCTTCTCCCGCGCCGGCTCCGGCGCGACCGGGTCGGGCATCGGGCCGGGGATCGGCGGGAGCGACCGGGCCGATCGCGTCGGCTCTGCGTT
>DIYM01000069.1:16296-26650 GCA_002429045.1 Phycisphaerales bacterium UBA6054 | reverse complement strand
GGCCCGCCCGGCTGCGGGTGAGCCCGCCGATGCCCCGCCCAGCGAGCCGGGCGCGGGGTCACCGGGCGGGACGCCGAAGGCACCGATGCCGACCGATCGGCCCGTATCTGAGGCCCCGCAGGGACCGGGCGGGGCCCTGCTGCTCACCTGGCAAGGGCCCATGTCGATCAGACCGCTCGATGACGACGCGACACCCGCAGAGTTGGCGAACGACGACGCGGCGATCGCGTTGCACTCGGACGAGGGTTCGGTCGTGCGTTTCGGCGACGACGCCCGGGGCGTGTCGGGCGAAGCGGGGACCGTCCGGTACGCCGCGACGCGGGGCGTGCTGTCCGCGGTGCGGGGCGAGCAACCGGTGAGCACCGCCGTCGCCGGCGCCGGCACCGCGTCGTTCGATCGTGTCGATGCCGACCTGCGGGCGGGGCTGATCGCGTTCGCCGGAACGGGCATCGCCGAGACCGAGACCGGGGCCTCGCTTGCATGGCAGGAGTCCGGAGAGCTCCGTCTCGCGGTCGACTCCGGCGGGGATCTGACCGACCGGCTCACCAACGCTTCGTTCGAGGGCGGGGTGATCGCCGAGCAGGAGCAGGGCGTCATCGAGAGCGACCGGCTCGAGACGCGGTTCGCCGTGGGGAGCGACGGGAAGACCGCGCTGCGCCGGGCCACCATCACACGCGGCTCGCTGACGGCCAACCCCGACGAACTCGGGCGCCCCCGGTCGCTCGCCGGGGCGACGGTCAGGATCGATTTCACGGGCGACGCGGACCGACTCCGCCCCGTCCGTGTCGAGGCGATCGGCGATCGCGAGCGCCGAGCGGTCGCCCGAGCCGACGGGTCCACGCTGTCCGCCGACCGGACGCTCGCGACGCTCGACCAGGACGAAACGGGTGCCTTGTTCGTTCGCGGTGCGGACGCGAGCGGCTCGATCGTCTATTCGGGCGAGAACGACACGCGTGCGTCGGGAGGGGCGATGCGGCTGGAAGGCCCCAGCGAGCGGATCCGGATCACCGGCGCCGGATCGCGGATCGCGCAGGGTGATTCGACGATCGAAGGCATGGACATCCGTCTCGACGGCGCAAACCGGCGGATGGATGTCGAGGGGCCCGGGCGGTTCACCCACACGCTCCGCGACGCGGGCGGCGCGGACACCGGGCTGGTGCTGGCGACTTGGCAGCGCTCGATGCGGTTCGACGACGCGCTCGGTCGTCTGGGGTGCAAAGGGTCGGTGTCTCTGACCGCCACACGAGACGCGTTCTCTCGCGACAGGCTGGACGCCGAACGGGTCGAGATCGAGATGACCCCGCGGCTCTCGCAGAGCCGGCTCGGGCGGGACCGCCCATCGCGCCGTGAGGTCAAGATCGCCCGCGCGTTCGGAGGCACCCGTTCGAACGAGTACCGCCCCGCCAGCGCCGAGACCCAACGCTACGACCCGGGCAACCCCGAGTTCGCCGAGGGCCTGCTCTACATCGAGGGGGATCAGATCGTCGCCGACGCGGCCGCTTCCGAGCTGCGCGTGCCGGGCGCGGGCACCTTGCTCGTGCTCGATCGTCGCGCGGAGGCACCCGCAGACAGCCCCGCCGATGCCGACGCGGCGATCGGCCCGGGCCTGACCCGCTTCACGTGGGAGGGCTCGCTCAGGCTCGACCGCGCCGCGGGCATTGGTACCATGGCGGACACGGTCTCCGTGCGCCACAAGTCGGTCGGGCGGGCAGACGCGGAGGGCGGCGGCGCGATGCTCTCGGACCTCCTCTGCGACACCCTCACCGCCCGGTTCACCGAGCCGGACGGCCAGGAACTGTCCCGCGCCGTCTCCCTCGACAGCGCCGATGCGCGGGGCAACGTGGTGTTCGTTTCGGGGGGCAAACGCCTCGAAGCCGACGGCGCCCGGTTCGATGCCGCCCGAGAGATGCTCGACGCGTCCGCGCTCCCGGGCCGCCTCGTCACCCTCACCGAACCCGGGCGGGCGGTGCCGGTCAGCGCGAGGTCCATCAACTGGGATCTGCGCAGCGACCAGATCGAGATCAACAGACCCAGCCCGGTGGTCCTTCCGAGCGAGTGACCGCTTCTAGCGCCGTCGGCGTGACCAGGCCAAGGACACGCCCGCGAGCGCGATCAGCGATGATCCCGGCGCGGGGACCACGATCGCCTCGAAGTCCCATGCCGCGGAGGGCACGAAGTCGAACTGCAGGCGCCCGCCGTCGGTCATGAACTCGGCGGCGTCCCACTGGAACACCTGCGCGCCGCCCCCCGCCGAGATGGCGATCGAGGTCGTCATGTCCCAGCCGGCGAGCGCCTCGATCATCGGGCCGTTGAACAGGTCCGGGGGCGCGATCGGGCCGGCCATGCCGAAGCCGACGCGCGCGTCGCCCTCACCGTGCACGAGATAGGTGCGAGTGGGAACAAGGACGTCGAACGAACCGACGGCGTCGATCGTCAGGATCACCGACGCGTGGACCAACTCGATGCCGTACGGATCCGAGGACGGGAACTGGCGAAGATCGGCGCGGTCGTCTGTGTCCGCGACCGCGTCGATGGTGAACGCCGAGGGCCCGAAGGTCACGCGCGGCGAGAAGGGGGCGTTGCCGATGATCGAACCGGCGGCGATGCCGCGGTGGATCAGTCGGATCGGCTCCGCATCAGCCGCGGCTGCGGCTCCGAACAGCAGCGCCACGCAGACCGATACCAAGCCTCCTCGAACCCCACGCGGCCGCCCGATCCAGCAGTTGTGTCCCATCCGTTCCCCCGTATGCAGCCGCCCGACGCTGGGGGCGACGGGTCGGAACACGTCTAGGGTGCGCCGGATCGCGCCGTCGGCAAGCGGATCGGCGGATTCGCGGGGCGGATTCGCGGGATTCTCGGGCCCGCGTGGGCACGCCTGGGCACGCCTGGGTCCGGATCGGGCGATCAAGAACTCGTGCGGTCCACGATGCGGTAATCCTCCCGCTCGCCCCGCCCCCGGACCGGGTAGTCCTTGCGCAGCGGGTGCGCCGGGTAGTCCTCCCAGGTCAGGATGCGGCGCAGGTCGGGGTGGTTGTCGAACCGGATGCCGAACATGTCGAACACCTCACGCTCCATCCACTCGGCGCCGCCCCAGATGTCGCACACCGAGTCGACGTGCAGGGCCGGATCGGGCTCGATGCCGTCGGTGGGGATCGATGGATCCAGGAAGACCTTGACGAGGAACCGGTCGCCATCGGGGTCCTCGGTGGTGGTGTTGCAGATGTTCCAGACGACCCCGAAACGCCCGGGCATCTTGGCCGGGTATCCCAGGTAGTCGACCGCGGTGATGTCCGAGAGAAAGTCGTAGCCCTCGTGCTCATAGCAGTGCTTGAGGACCTTGTGCAGGGCTGCGGGCTCGACGATCAGCGTGCCCTGCCCGCGGAACTCGGTGCCCCGGAACCTCTCGCCTGGGAACGCGGCTTTGAGGGCCTTAAACATGCGGTGGTCGAGGGTTGGTGCGGCGGACATCGCGTCTCCAGCAGTGCGTCGTGTGCTCCCGGGTACACCAAGATGATAGGGAGTCGGATGCGCCGGGACCGCCGACGCCCCGATCGCACCCGCGCACGACGATGCCGGGCGGGCCCCACCACAGACCCGCCCGGCAAAGCCGGGGGTTGAGTTCGGTCTCGGGAGCGTTTTCAGGAGGCGCGTCGGCGGGTCATGATCGCCGGGGCATCCCCCGGGCGGTCCCAGCGGGCGCCCCGCCCCCGGGGGGTTTGCGCGTTGACGAGATGATCCAGGTAGTTGTTGAGCTGCGGCTCGGCGAACTGGCTCAGGTAGTCCGCCGTCGCCGACCGGTTGATCTTCAGGATGCGATCGACCACTTGCTCGCGCGAGAGGTACAGGCGCGGAGCCTTGGGCAACGCGACCCCGGGCTCTGGCTTCGACGGGCGGGGTGTGTGTGGGATCGAGAACAGATCGGTCATCCGTGCATTCCCTTCGCGGCTGGCGTTGTCGGCGTCCCTGCCGACGAGCCAAGACATCGGGAGCACAACGCCGGCACGGCTAGCGTGTAATGCGCACCGGACGTAGCAATCCTGCGCAGACGCGCACCGCCTGCGCCTACCGTCGGTGCATGCGACGTCTGCGACTGATCGAAGAATCGGACGGCTCGACGCGGTTCGTCGATGCCGAGACCGACATGGTGTGGGGCATCGCCCCGGCGACCACCATCGAGCGTGGTGTCGACGCCGGGTCGCTGGGTGTTCTTCCGCCGACACCCCGGGTGCTGCTGCGCTCGTCGCGCTCGGTCGATGACGCGGCGTCATCGTTCGCCACCTGGTCCAGCGCGGGCTGGGCGTTGTTCGAGACCCGGGTGAGCGAGGCGGCCGACTCGGTGCGGTCGTGGCATGCGGACGCGGAAGCGGTGCTGTGGCCCGGCGTGGGTTCCGTGCTGTCCGACGGCGTGTCCGCGCTGTCGTTCGCCCGCAAGCACCCATCGGTCGGGCTCGCGATCGACCCGGTCGCCTGGCTCACCCCGTCGATGCGCCGGGACGCCGAGGACCACCTCGCGCGGTTCGCGCAGGCGCTCTCGCTGTGCGAGACGATGGTCGCGATCGTCGCTCGGGCGATCCCGGCGGATGGGGCTTGGCCCGAGATCGGCGTGGAGAGCGTGGAATCGCTTCTCGAGCCCGCCGCGACGCGTGCCGGGGTCGTCGCGATCGCCTGATCCCACATGTGCGTGACGCCCGGGCTGGTCCGGGAGTATCCGCCGCGAGGCGCTCGAAATCGGTGCGTTCTTCTTATGCGGACTCAAGCACTCCCCGGGAGGTGTCCGATAAGCCCTGCATCGAGGGGACGCCGGCGGAGCCCGGCACACCCCCATCCAGTGCGGCACTCGGGCGGAGCCCGTCGTCGCGGACGCCACCACGACAGACGCCCGCCCGCACACGGACCGGGCCCGGCGCGTCTCGCATGACACAGACGGAGCTCCACCCCATGCACGCTACCCGCACCGCTCTCAACGCGTTCGCGCTCACGCTTCTGGCCGGGACGGTCGTTGCCGCTTCCGCGTGCGGCCCGCGCCGCGCCGGATTCTGGAACAAGAACAAGACCCCCGAGCCCTCCGTCACGGCCGCCCCGACCGATCAGGCGAACCCGGGCACCCGATCGACCGCGTTCTACAGCACCGCGACCCCCAGCGGACGCACCGGGCTGGCCAGCAACACCGCCGCATCGATCAACCAGACCGTTGCCGCCGAGTCGTCGTTCACGTACAACGGGAACTCCAACCAGCCGTACGCGACCGACTTCACCAACCCGGGCGGCGGCTCCGTTCAGAACAGATCCTTTGATGGCGCACGCTCGAACGGGAGTTCGCTCGACGCGTCGGTGCCCCCGGGCCACACGCCGGTCTCGGAGTTCCGCCAGATCTCGGTCCCTGAGGTCGCGTCGGCGGGGAACACCGGTTTCTCGAACGGATCCGCGGGCACCAACCCCACCGGCATCAACGCGGACACAGCGACGAACAGCCCGGGCTTCGCCGCGGATGATCCCGAGACGATCGTGGCGCCGACCCCGAACCGGTCCGAGGACCTCAGCGCCATCATCTACGCCAGCGCGATGGGCGCCGAACTGCCCACCGAGTTCGCCAGCCGCGAGGAGATGACCCGCGCGACGCTCAACGTGCGGCAGATCACCGCGTCGTTCGCGGGCTCGGACTTCGATCCAACCCCCACGCCCGACGGCAGGCACCTGGTCTTCGCGAGCACCCAGCACCGACCCACCGCCGATATCTACGTGAAGCCGGTCAGCAGCTCGGTCGTCACCAGGCTGACCGACGATCCGGCGCAGGACGTGATGCCCAGCGTCTCCCCCGACGGGCAGTACATCGCGTTCTGCTCGGACCGCAACGGGTCGTGGGACGTGTTCGTGATGTCCGCCGAGGGCGGCAAGTCGGTTCAGATCACCAACGACGGGTCGCACGACCTGCATCCTTCCTGGTCCCCCGACGGCAGCCGCATCGCGTTCTGCCGCCTCGGTCAGCAGACGGGACGCTGGGAGATGTGGGTCGCCGAGGTCGCCAACCCCACCAGCGCTCAGTTCATCGGGTTCGGCCTGTTCCCGGAGTGGTCCCCGATCTCCGGCAGCGGTTTCAACGGCGCCGACCAGATCCTGTTCCAGCGTTCCCGCGAGCGTGGCGACCGGGCGTTCAGCGTCTGGACGATCGATTACAACCCCAACCCGGGGACGGCCGGGCGTGAGACCGAGATCGCGACCGCACCGGACTCGGCGTTGATCAACCCGACCTGGTCGCCCGACGGCAACTTCGTGACCTTCGCCCAGGTGCCCTACTCCGAGGCGTGGGCCTCGGGCCAGTCGGCCAAGCCCGAGTCTTCGATCCTGTGGATGATGGGGGTCGACGGGGCGGGCAAGGTCCGCCTGACGGACGGCGAGTCGATCGACCTGATGCCCAGCTGGTCCCGCCAGAACGAGATCTTCTTTGTCTCGAATATGGGCGGGCAGGAGCACCTCTGGTCGATGGAACTCTCACCGGCGCTCCGGGCCGCGTCGGTCCAGATCCCCGGCTTCGACGGGTTCGCCAACGCCCCGACCGGCGCCCCCGCTTCGGGCGAGTAACCAGCCCAGTTCCCCCGGGATCGGCCCGACCGCCGGTCTCCGGTTTTCGGATCACGAACAACCGACACCCGTCGGGCGGGCACGGAGGCCCGCCCCGCAACCGGCACGGACGCCATGACAAGTGTACAGACCATGCTCGCCCGCGTGCTGCTCGCCGCGCTCTTCGGAGCGACCGGGATCGGCACGCTCACGGGGTGCGAGACCGGCGACAAGCGTGACCGGTTTGCCGCCCCCACCGCGATCGTCGCGCCATACGACACATCGGAACGCGATGTGGTCTGGGCGGTGCTGCCGCCTCGCAACGAGTCGGGCACCTCGGTCGTCCGGACCGATATCGTCGGCGACGAACTCGTCGCGGCGGTCCAGCAGATCCGAGGCGTCCGATGCCTCCCGCTCAACCGATCCCTGGAGGTCGCCCGGGAGTTGGGGCTCGAGGACGGCCCTCGCGATTCCGGCGACGCGACCCGATTGGCCGAGGCTCTCGGCGTTGACGGGGTGATCGCCGCATCGATCACCGCGTACGACCCGTACGACCCGCCGATCATCGGGCTGGCCCTGGCGCTGTACGCCAAGCCCGGGGCGATGGCCGAGACCGCATCGAACACCGATCTCGACGCGTTCAGCCTCTCGATGGCGTTCACCGATTTCGGGCGCTTCGACGGCGTGCGGTTCGGGGGCGACCCCGTGACCACCGTCTCCGAGCACCTCGACGCCCGCGACCACGCGGTGCTCATGACCGTGAAGAGCTTTGCGGAGGGTCGATCCGATCCGACCAGCGCCATGCGTTGGCGGGTCTACACGGCGAGCATGGAACTGTACACACGGTTCGCGGCGTACCACAGCGTGGGGCGCCTGATCGATCAAGAGTGGTTGCGTCTCGCTCGAGACGCACGGATCAGACGCAATCCCTGATGCCCGGCGCGTCCGCGTTCGGCATCCGCCGAGCGAGGAGCGAGCCATGACACCAGCAAAGGCCTCGAGCACGAAGTCGCGGGATCCTGACGCGGGCCTGGTGTGCGTCTCGGTCCGCCGCGGCGAGCAGTTCTGGCGGTTCGCGTGCGACCGGTCCGGGGTCCGAGAACTGTTCGAGCGTCTCGCGGAACTGGCCGACTCCGACGGGGCGTCGCTCGCCTGGGATGACGCCGAAGTGATCGCCGCCCAGGTCCTTTCGAACCAATCACCCGATCGGGGTCAACCCGGGCCGAGCCACGACCGATAGCACCGGCATCGACAGACAGACCATCCCCGGGGACGGACTCCCGGGGCCCTTGGAGCCACGCGCATGAGCAGCCTTCCCATCACCGAATCCTTCGGCGCCTACCTCACGGACGAGCGGCACTTCTCCCCGTATACGGCCCGCTGCTATGGCGCCGACCTGCGTCAGTTCATCGAGTATCTAGTCGATGAATCGGGCAACGAGATCGATCGCTCCCAGGAAGAGCTGGCGTTCAAGAAGATCGCCGAGGACGGCGGCGTGTCGGGCTCGACCGCCACCAACACGCACACCGCCACGATCTGCGGCGCCGAAGCCGATCTGGTCCGGGCGTACCTCTCGAGCCTGAGCGAGCAGAACTACTCACCGGCGACCATGGCCCGCAAGATCGCGACGCTGCGGTCTTTCTACAAGTGGGCCCACCGCATGGGGTACTCCAAGTCCAACCCGATGACCCTGATCCGCACGCCGCGCCAGTCCAAGCGCCTGCCCAAGGCGATCACCGTCGAGCAGATCGAGCAGCTCCTGGCTGCACCGGGCGAGAAGGACGTGCTCGGGCGTCGCGACCGCGCCATGCTCGAAACACTGTACTCCACCGGCATCCGTGTCTCGGAGCTGGTCGGGCTGAACCACGATGACCTGGTGATCGAGCACGAGGCGTTGCACATCCGGGGCAAGGGACGGAAGGAGCGCATCGTGCCGCTCGGCTCGCACGCGCTCCGGGCGATCAGAAACTACACCGACCACCTCGAACGCGACGCGCGGTTCGGGCCGATCTGGGCAACCCGCCACGACGCAGAAGACATGCCGCTGTTCCTCAACAAGCACGCCAAGCGTCTGAGCGCCCGCTCGGTCCGCCGCAAGCTGGACAAGTACCTGCGTGAGGTCGGGCTCGACCCGAGCATCTCGCCGCATACCCTGCGTCACTCGTTCGCGACCCACCTGCTCGAGAACGGCGCGGATCTCCGCAGCGTGCAGGAGTTGCTCGGG
This sequence comes from Phycisphaerales bacterium UBA6054, assembly GCA_002429045.1. Taxonomy (GTDB): domain Bacteria; phylum Planctomycetota; class Phycisphaerae; order Phycisphaerales; family UBA1924; genus UBA6054. The sequence goes on along the minus strand of DIYM01000069.1, from coordinate 17,868 downwards.
CACCAGTCGCTGTCGACCACGCAGGTGTACACGCACCTCTCGACCAAGCGGGTCGAGGAGGCATACGACGACGCGCACCCGCGGGCCAAGAACGCGGGCTGAAGCATCCGGCAACGCGACCGGGGCGGCTTCGCCGTGCGGCTCCCTTTGTGTGAATGATTGTGTCGGGCCGGTCTGCTTCAGGCACCGCCGGCCGCCGCGACCTGCTCGCGCGTCCAGACGCCCATGATACGGGGGTAGGCCTCGTCGCCGGTGGCTTCTTGCAGAACGCGGATCGGCTCGGGGAGCGAGAACGGCGGCAGCCGCAGGTTAAGGGGATGCACGCCCCCCGCGTGGGCGGCGCGGTTCTTGACGGTCTTGGGGAAGTCCGTGGTGATCAGGTACCGGATGTCCGAACGGGCCATGTTCCTGAGCACGTCCTGGGCCTGGTCGACGGTGAGATGGATCAGGCAGTCGCGGCAGAACAGGGCGTCCGCCGCGGGCAGCGGGTCCGACATGAGATTCAGATGCACGAAGCGACGGCCTTCGCGCCCGTGCTTCTTTGTGTTGTCACGCACGATGTCCATGACGATGTCGCCCCCGATGTACTCGTCAAGATCGAGCTCGGTGTGCGACATCCAGTTGAAGTCGCCGCAGGGCGCGTCGAGCAGGCGTCGCACTCCCAGATCAGACAGCAACCCGGGCAGTTGGGCGCGCAGGACCGCGGTTGCCTGCAGCGTGGAGCCTCCCCCCGAGCGGGACTCCGGGTCTCCCCAGATGTTCTCCTCGTAGAACTTCGTGAACAGGTCCTCGGCGTTCAGCCGATCGGCGCGTTGGCGTGCCCTGCGGTGGCGCGGCAGGAACGCTTCCACGCGGTACGCGAGGTCGGGCCATCTGCGCCGGGCGGTGGCGGCCATCGATCGGAGCATCGAGGATCCCCTTCGTGGTTGGCGCCCGATCCCTCGCCGAACGCACGGGATACAACCTACACCGCCTGGGCAGGGTGTCAACGGAATCGGAGGGACTCGGCGCCGAGTCGCACGGGATGCCCCGAAGACGGCGTGTTATCCGCCCCCAAAGGGGGGGCAACCCGGATTGGAACAGTTTCATGCCGGTCTCCAGCCGATCGACCGGAGCGGGGCGAGCACGAACTCACGCCGCCTCATCCGGGGATGGGGGACGATGAGCCCGGGTTTCTCGATACGTCTATCGCCGAACTCGAGCAGATCCAGGTCGAGCGTGCGAGCCCCCCAACGCTGCTCGTGCGGGCGTTCACGCCCGTGCCGGCGCTCGACCCGGAGCATCTCCTCGAGCAGCCCCTCGGGCCCGAGCGAAGTCCGCACCTCGCATGCGGCGTTGAGGTACGGGCCCTGGCCCGGCGGCCCGATCGGATCGGTCTCGATCAGCAGCGAGAGGCGCACGACGCGGATCGCCGCGTGGGTGTCCAGATCGCGCACGCCGGCGTGGATGGTCGCGTGCCTCGGGCCCAGGTTGCTGCCGATCCCGATGAACACACGCTCGTCCATCCCGCATGCAAGCGCCGGGGGGTGCGGCGATCCAACCGTGAGCGAAAAAACCGACGCCCTCGGCGGG
>DIYM01000069.1:0-16218 GCA_002429045.1 Phycisphaerales bacterium UBA6054 | reverse complement strand
CCCTCGGCGGGCGACGGCCGGAGAAGAGCCGGCGGGTCTCCGGGCGGCCTACTTGAGCGGCTCGAGCTCGCGCATGCGGTGCTGCATCTGTGCCTTGAGGCGGGCCAGGATCGACGAGTGCATCTGCGAGACGCGGGACTCGGAGAGATCCAGCGTCAGCCCGATCTCCTTCATGGTCATCGCCTCGTAGTAGTACAGGATCACGATCAGGCGCTCGGCCCGCGAGAGCCCCTTGGTCATGAGGTCCTTGAGGTCTTTGCGCTGGATGAGGCGGACCGGGTTGACCTGGGTCTCATCGGAGATCACATCGATCTCGCGGACATCACGCCCCCCGTCGGACGGGTACGCCTTGCGGGTGATGCTGGTGATCGTCGTGGCGCGTGAGTCACGCTTGAACTTGTCGAACTCGTCCTTGTCGAGTTCGAGCTTGGCGGCGATCTCCTGATCGGTCGCCTTGCGTCCCAGTTCCATCTCGATCCGCTGGCGGGCGCCCTCGACGCGGGCGGTCCGGTGACGCACCAGCCGCGGCACCCAGTCCATCGAACGCAGTTCGTCGAGGATCGCGCCGCGGATGCGCGGGGCGCAGTAGGTCTCGAACTTCACGCCCTTGCCCAGGTCGAACCCGCCGATCGCATCGACCAGGCCGAAGAAGCCCGCCTGGATGAGGTCATCGACGTCGACCTCATCGGGCAGACGCTGATGGATCCGCTCGGCGTTGTACCGCACCAGGTGGAGATACTGCTTGGTCAAGAAGTTGCGCAGCGCTTCCGACGGGGTCTCGGCGTACTCGGTCCACCACTCGACCGGTTCCATCTCTTCGTACGGCCGCTTCTTCGCGCTCCGCTTGCGAGACACCTTGCGCGCGGGATCTTTGACGGCTGACTTTGTCGCTGTCATCGGTCGACTCCTTGACCTGCCTGCCGAGCCGGAAACCGCTTGAAGCGTGTTTCGCTGCCCCGAGATCGGGGCCCGGCTTGGCGATGTCCGACGCGTTCCTTGCGTCATACAAAAGTATAAACGAATCACCCCGCGTGTGGGGGCGCGGCCGCCTTTTTACGCCGCGTTCTGCATTTTTTTCACGACATCTTCGTGCTGCTGTTTCCGCTGCTGGAGTTCGATCAGAGACTCGGGCATCTCCGGCTCGGGATGGTCGCCCCGGAACCGATCGACGACCTCGCCTGCTGAGACCAGCCCCGCCCATCCGATCACCCGCCCGACCGCCGCGCAGATCAGCATGCACAGCAGCCCTCGCCCGATCGTCGTCGGGGCGGGGTTGCCCTCGATCAGGCCCGTCGCCAAGACGGTCACGAACCCGGCCAGACCCAGGACCGAGCCGGTCACGGACGGCACGCTGTCGCTCGAGATGGTGAATGCGTCTTTGCTCATCGTGAGGAGGGGTGTGCTCGGGAGGCGGGGTCGCCAGACAACTCCATGCGACAGGTACATCGGACGTATGCCGAGAAGAAATCAGCGGCAAGATCGCACGCAAACCGCACGCCAAACAGCCCTTAGCCCGGGGACGCGATGCTCAAATCAACCAGGAACCCGAGCATCGGGCGGGCGGTCTCGGGATGAGGGGGCGGAGCGGGGGTGGATGGGGATCAACGCCGCGCGAACCATCCGCGCTTCGAAGACGACGCCGCGGCGCGTCCTTCGATGCCCGCCCAATCGATCAGTGTCTTGGCGAGCTTTGCCATGTCCTTGCCAGCGTGCGACTTGGGAGCATCGATCATATAGGGCACCCGAGAGCGGACGGCTGCGAGGACCTTCTTGTCGCGACGGATGTAGCCGAGCATGGGGATCTGATAGCCGAGGAAGCGGTCGCAGACTCCGGCGATGCGGTCGTGGACCTGATCGGCCTCTCGCTCGTTGGCGACCTGATTGATGATCAGCGACAGGACCGGGGGGCGTTGACCGGCCTCGCCGGAAACGAGCACCTTGATGAGCGCATAGGCATCGGCGATGCTCGTGGGCTCGGGGGTCACGACGACGAGCCCGAGATCCGCGGCCGCGACGAACTCGGTGACGGACGGGCCAAGCCCCGCGCTGGTGTCGATCAGGACCACGTCGTTGTGCCGGTGCATGGTCCGGAGGCTCGTGAGCAGGGTCCGGCGTTCCTCGTCGTTGAGTTCGTCCACCCGCCCGATGCCGACCGAACCCGGGATGAGGCGGAACCCGCCCGGGGCGTCGATGGCGAGGTCTTCGAGCGTGAAACCGCTCTGGCTTGCGGCGGCTTCGAGCCTGTTCTTGGGCATCAGCCCGCACAGCACGTCCGCGTTCGCGAGCCCGATATCCGCGTCCATGAGCACCGTGCGCCGGTTCTGCCCCGCGAGCGCGATCGAGAGGTTGACCGAGGTGGTGGTCTTCCCGACGCCGCCCTTGCCCGAGGCGATCGCGATGATCGGGATCCGTCGCTCGGGAGCGATGTGGCGCGCCGAGCCCGCCTGATCCGAGGGATTTGCCCCCCCTTGATCGAGCGACCCCACCAACTCGCGCAGGCGTGACGCCTGGTCCCCGGCGTTCTGTTCGTCCGGAGAATCTGAATGCAACACCAGTGCTCGAGCCATCAACCTCTCCCGTTGGACCCTCGGAACAGCACGTCCGGCCCATCGAGCGCGACTCTGGCCAAACGGTCAGCCCGGGCCGGCTCGATATCGTCGGGCACCTCCTGCCCAACGGTGATGAACGATAGGGGCAGTCCGAGGCGCCCGGTCAGCCCGGCCAGGTGTCCGGTGCAGACCGCCTCGTCGAGCTTGGTCAGGATCACCCGATCCGGGGAGAGAGGCTTGAACTTCTCGGTGGTCCGTTCGAGCACCCGGTTCCCGACGGTGGACGACAGGACGAGATGGGTCTCGTCCGGGCGGGCCGCGCTGATGAACGCCTTGAGTTCTTCGAGCCGTTTCCCGTCGTGCTGGGAACGCCCGGCGGTATCGACGATGATCACGTCCATGCTCTGCAGCGATTCGATCGCGTCGGCCATCTCCTCGGGGGACATCACCACCTTGATGGGCAGCCCGATGATCCCCGCGTAGGTGCGCAGTTGTTCGACGGCTGCGATCCGGTAGGTGTCGCTGGTGATCAACCCGACCCGTTTGCCGTGTCTGAGCTTGCAGGCGGCCGCGAGTTTCGCGACGGTCGTCGTCTTGCCTACGCCGGTCGGCCCGATCAGTGAGATGATGCGCGGTGCCCCGGTCGTTGCCGAGCCCGACATGGCGAGCAGCGAATCGCCCTTGGTCGCGATGGAGTCTTCGATCTCACGGAGCACCGCCTGGCGGACCACGGTGCTGTCTTCGAGCTCGTGCTTGTCCAGCCGGTCGCGCACCGCCCCGATGATCGTGTCGACCGACTCGATCGGTGCGTCGTTCTCGACGAGTTGGTTGGTCAGTTCGGTGAGCGGGCCGCCCGCGATCGGCTCGCCTGCCTGCCCGCTGACCTTGCCCATCGCGATCGACGTGCGGCGTGTGGATTCGAGCACGCGCCCCATCATCTGCTCCAGACCGGCGATCTGCTCGCGGATGTCCTGCTGGCTCGGGGATGCGCCCGGTGTTTCTGGCCGATCGGCGACCTCGGATGGACGCGGCGCGGTCGTGCTGGCGGCTTTGTCTGCCGGCTCGGGGTCGGTTCGGGCGGTCTGGGTTCGACGGAAACCATCGAGCACACGGGTCGGATCGGAGCGGTGGTCATCCGGGTTGGTGCCGGGGGGTGTCGCTTCGGTCGTGTCGGCGGGAGGTGTTGCGTCCGAGAGGCGGACCGGGGACGCGTTGTCACGCCTGGGCAAGCGGGTCGCGATGGATGGGCGTCCCGTCGCGCTGAGCGGGCGGCGGGCGGGGGGCGGTGCGGGATCGGCGGCGGAGGGCTCGGAGATCATCGGCTTCGGTTCGACGACATCGCGTGCTCGCTGGACGACGATCTCGGCCGAGTCGCGCTTGGCGTTCTTGGACGCGTGCTTGGCCGCCTCGGTCTCGCCGCCCAGCACGAGCGACCGGTCGTCGGGCCGATCCTCGCGGGGGGCGTGTTTGTCGGGGCGGGCGCCGCGCTTGAGCTTGCGGGCTCCTTCGGCCGCGGACGCGGTGATCTCGACCATGTTTCGGCCGCCGAAGCCGAGCCACGCGCCTTCCTTGTACGATCGTGTGTGGAGGATCATGGCATCCGGGCCGAGGTCCTTGCGGACCGCCGCGAGCGCGTCGGCCATGGTCTGTGCTTGAAAGGTCTTGAGTTTCATGCGGCCGTCCTGGCTCCGTGTGCGTGATGCCCGACGCGGTGCCACCGGACGGGCACCGCTCCACTGTATCCGAAGCAACGCAAGCCCACCACCGCGGCAGATCGCGGTTCCCGCTCGGGCGCGTGGCAGCCCCTGATCGGATCGGGCTTTACGCCACGGCCACGGGTCCCGGCGCGGGGTTGGCCGCCGCCTGCCCGTGCCCGATGGCGCTGACCAGCCCGACCGACTCGACCTCGATGCCCGAGACCACCTCGTTGTACCCCAGGACCGCGACGCCCGGGACGTTGGGGGAGACGATCTGCCAGACCACGGCGCGGACGGTGGGCGACGCGATCACAACCGGGAGGCGCCCGCGTGCCGAGACCCCCCTGAGTTGCTCGGCAACGGCGTCGGCGATTTGCTTGGCAACGTTGGCGGGCATGTGCAGGCTGGTGCCGTGCCCGCCGCGTTCGATGTAGGCGTCGATCTGATCCTCGAGGCCCGGATCGAGCGTGGCGCAGGTGAGGGTGAGCGTGCCGTTCTCATCGGGCGCGGCGTATTGGGAGCAGATGGTGCGGCGGAGGGCGTTGCGGACGTACTCGACGAGCACATCGGTGTCTTGGGTCTTGGTGCCCCAGTCGGCCAGGGTTTCGATGATGGTCTCCATGTCGCGGACCGGGACCCGCTCGCGCAGGAGCGCCTGGAGGACCTTCTGGAGGTCTCCGGGCTTGACGACACCGGGGATGGTGTCCTCGACGAGCTTGCCCGCTTTTTCCTTGAGCCCTTCGACGAGGTTGTTGACCTCCTGGCGTGTGAGCAACTCGTCGGCGTGGGTCTTGACGACCTCGGTGATGTGCGTGGCCAGCACGCTGGAGGGGTCGACCACGGTGTAGTTGCGGGCTTCGGCTTTCGATCGCATCGACGGATCGATCCACCATGCGTCGAGCCCGAACGCCGGCTCTTTGGCGGGCGTTCCCTCGATCGGCCCGGAGGTCATGCCCGAATCCATCGCCATCAGCATCCCGGGCTCGACCGAGTTGGTCGCGACCGCGTTGCCGCGGATTTTGAGGCGGTACTCGTTGGGGGGCAGCTGCATGTTGTCGCGGATGCGTACGGGCGGCATGACCAGGCCGAGCTCGACGGCGAGCTGGCGGCGGACCGCGCCGATGCGCTCGAGCAGGTCACCGCCCTGCGCGGTGTCGATCAGCGACACGACCCCGTAACCGACCTCGAGCTCGAGGACATCGACCTTGAGCAGGTCCTCGACGGGGGGCGGCTCGGGCGTCTGGGCCTGCTGCTCTTCGATCGCCAGCTCGACGGCTTCCTGCTCGCGGACCTTGCCGGCGCGACGCATCGCCCACGAGAGCACGCCGATGCCGATCGCGGTGGTCAGCAGGGGGATCGTCGGGAGTGGCGTGAGGGCGAGCACGGCGACGAAGCCGGCGGTGATGCCCAGCCCCGTGGGCTGGCTGGTGAGCTGCCCGGTCAGCTCGTTGCCGAGGTTGGCCTTCGATCCCGAGCGGGTGACGATCAGGGCGGCGGCGATGGAGATGATGAAGCTGGGCACCTGGCTGGTCAGGCCGTCACCGATCGTCAGCTTGGTGAAGATCTCGGCGACCTGCCCGGCGGGCCAGCCGCGCTCGAGGATGCCGACCGCGAAGCCTCCCGCGATGTTGACGCCGGTGATGATGATGCCGGCGATCGCGTCGCCCTTGACGAACTTGGACGCACCGTCCATCGCGCCGTAGAAATCGGCTTCGCGTGAGATGTCTTCTCTGCGTTGCTTCGCTTCGGCTTCGCTGAGCATGCCGTTGGCGAGTTCGGCGTCGATGGCCATCTGCTTGCCGGGCATGGCGTCGAGCGTGAACCTGGCGGCGACCTCGGCGATGCGCCCGGCGCCCTTGGTGACCACCATGAACTGCACGAGCATCAGGATCAGGAAGATGACCACACCGACGAAGAGCGAGTCGCCCGCGACGAACGATCCGAACGCCATGATGACCTTGCCGGCGACGTCTGCGGCCTGGTCGGGGGTCGCCGCGTCGGCGGTGAGGATGAGCCGGGTCGACGCGATGTTGAGCACCAGGCGGAGCAGCGTGGTCGCGAGCAGCAGCGACGGGAACACGCTGAACTCGAGGGCCTTGTTCATGTAGAGCGTGGTCAGCAGGATGATGACCGATATGGAGATGTTGACGCTGATGAGCACGTCCAGCATCGCCGGTGGCAGCGGGATGAGCACGACCGCCATCAGCATGACGAAGCCGATGGGCACGATCAGCCCGCGGTATCGCGAGACGCGTTCCATCCAGCCGGGCATGACCTGTTGCGGCGAGTCGCTCATGGCGTTTCAGCGGGCGTCACACGCCCGCGAGCTGGGGTTCCTTTGTTGCCGTTGCCGGCTGGGCCGGGCGTTGTGATGACGGGGCGGGACGGCGCGGCGTGCGCCCGTCCACGCGGTACACGTATGCCAGGATCTCCGCGACCGCCTCGTAATGCTCGGGCGAGATCTCCTGCCCGATGTCGACACCCCAGTAGAGCGCCCGGGCCAGGGGAGGGCGTTCGACGATCGGGACGTCGTTGGTGCGGGCGATCTGGCGGATGCGGAGGGCGAGCTCGTCGACGCCCTTGGCGGTGACCTTGGGGGCGTTCATGCTGTCGGTATCGTATTTGATGGCGACCGAGAAGTGCGTGGGGTTGGTGATGATGACGTCCGCCTCGGGGACGGCCTGTCCCATGCGTTGGCTGATGAACTGGCGTGCCATCTCGAGCCGCTTGCCCTTGACCTGCGGGTCGCCGTCCATCGAGCGGCGCTCGTCCTTGACCTCCTGCTTGGTCATTTTGAGGTCGTCGCTGTGCTGCCAGCGTTGGTAGAGGAAATCCGCGACCGCGACGAACAGCAGGAGCGCGAGCAGCCAGAACACCAGGATGATCAACGCGTGCACGACCGACGACAGCGCCCCGACGGCGGTCATCATGGGCAGCGTGGCCAGGCGCTCGACCTGGCTCGTGATGACCAGGTATGCGACGACGAGAACCACGATCAGTTTCATCGTCGCCATCACGGTTTTGATCAGGCCCTTCTTGCCGAAGACCCGCTTGACGCCCGCGATCGGGCTGAGCTTGCTGAGTTTGGGACGGATGGGCTCGGAGGAGAAGAGGAACCCGACCTGGATAACCTGCCCGACGAACCCAGTGGCCGCCGCCACGGCAAGCACGGGCAGCATGGTCAACGCCGCGGTCCCGAACGCGCGGTGTGCGTTTGGGGCGATGGTGTCCGTGCTGAACCATTCGCCGTCGGGCGGCGGGCTGAGCATGTGGCGCATGGTTGCTTCGAAGAGCTCCATGAGCACGCCGCCGAACAGCGCGATCATGAGCACGCCGCCGAAGAGCGTGACGACGCCCGCGAGGTCGGTGCTCTTGGGGACCTGGCCCTTCATGCGGGCGTCTTGGAGGCGTTTGGTGGTCGGCGCTTCGGTGCGTTCGCCCATGTCGTCAGCCATCGACGCCGCCTCTCATCTCGGAGAACGGCACCGGCGAAGGGTCGCCGCCCATCGCGGGGTCGGCGAACGAGCGGACCCAGACCACGATGGTATCGAGGACGTCGTAGACCTCTTCGGTCGCGACGTTGGCCACGACGGTGATGCCGGCGAAGAGCATCGCGAGCCCGCACACGATCTGGGCGGCGAACCCGATGCTCATGATGTTGACCTCGGGCATGGTCTTCATGATGAAGCCCATGGACAGCATCAGCATCGAAACCACGGCCATCACGGGCGTCGCGATCCGGATCGCAAGCTCGAACCCGGACGACAGCACCGTGACGAACATCTCCAGCGGAACATCGCCCGACGTGAACGCGCCGACCGGAACGGTGCGGAACGACTCGGCCATCGTGACGAAGAGGACCTCGAGCCCGCCGATCCCGATGAACGCGAGGATCGCCAGGTAGAACAGCAGGTCCCCCACCACCGAGCCGTTGGACTCGAGCACGGGGTTGAAACTCTCGGCCAGCGACAGCCCGAGTTGGTACCCCATGATGTATCCGCCCATCTGGACCGCCAGCAGCGGGAGCGACGCGATCAGCCCGATCGCCAGACCGATGACCAACTCGGCGAAGAGCAACGGGACGAGCTGGACCGTGCTCACACCGATCCCCGCCCCCAGCTCGGGGGTGAACGGGTAGATCGCGAGCCCGAACATCACCGCCAGCATCACCCGGTACAAGCGAGGGATCGTCGAGCTGTTCAGCACCGGGGCGAACAGGAACAGACCGATCAACCGGGCGATCACGAGCATCACCGGCAACACGTGCGGCAGGATGAAGTCGAGGGATGGCAACCGGCGGGTCCTGTGGTGCTTCGGGGGGCGGACAAAAGACGGACGCGGGCGTCAGAACAACGCCAGCATCTCGCGGCAGAACTCCGAGAGCAGCGTGATCATCCAGGGCGTGAGCAGCACCGCCACGACCACGATGATGATGATCTTGGGAACGAAGGTCAGCGTCTGATCCTGGATGGACGTGACGGACTGGAACAGGCTGACCACCAGCCCGACCGCCATCCCCGCCAGCAGCAGCGGCACCGCGATCGTCAGCACGATGAGCAGCGTGTAGCGGATCAGCTCGATCGCCATCTCTTCGGTCATCATGGCCGCGACTCCGCCCGTTCGGGGCCTGCCCGTTCGTGGGGACCAGGCCCGTCGGGGCCTGCTTGGGTTGTGGCGACAGCCTCCAGGGGCGGCGGGCGGGCCTCGGGCCTGTCCACCACACGCCATGCCAGGATCAGCAGGGCGGCGCCCAGAGCGCTGGCCCTCGAGCTCTGCCCCTCGATGACGAAGCTCTCGAGCAGCGAGCCGACGACGAGCGTCCAGCCGTCGACGAGCACGAACAGCATGAGCTTGAATGGGAGCGAGATCAGCACCGGGGGCAGCATCATCATGCTCATCGAGATCAGCAGGCTGGCGATCACCATGTCGATCACGAGGAAGGGAAGGTACACCCGGAAGCCCATCAGGAACGCGGTCTTCAGTTCGCTGAGCATGTACGCAGGGATGAGCGTGGTCGTGCTCACGTCCGCGCGGGTGAGAGCCTCCGGCTCGCTGGTGTCGACGCCCTGGTAGTTCAGGATCGTGTAGACGCTCTTCCAGTTGCCGGTCGCTTCGATCTGGTCGAACATAAAATCACGCACCGGCTGCACGGATCGCTGCCAGAGCACGTCGACATCGCGGATCTCCCCGTTCTGGTAGGGCACGACGGCGTCGGTCCAGATCCGATCGATCGTGGGCTTCATGACCATCGCGGTCATGAAGAGCGCCAGCCCGGTGATCACCTGGGACGGCGGGAGCGACTGGGTCCCCATCGCCTGGCGGAGCAACGCGAGGACGACCAGGATGCGCACGAAGCTCGTGCACATGAGCATGATCGAGGGCACCAACCCCACCACCGTGAGGAGGAGCATGATGTTGATCGCCACGGAGAGCCCGGGCCCGTCGTCGGCCCGTGCGGCCGCGTCGGGGCCCGACCGGGCGGACGGATTCAGCGTCGACCCCAGCGCGGACGCCCCGGTGACGACCCCCCCCGCGTCGCCCAGCGCCTGGAGCGGGTTGAGCCCCTGCGATCGCTGGAGGGTCGCGACCCGGGCTTGCCCGGAACGATCGGCGTCGGCCGGGGTTGGGCCCAGCTGCCCCGCGGCGGTGCCGGCGAGGGCATGAACCACCAGCACGATGAGCCACACGATCCTGGTCACGCCCGTCGCCCTCCGCCGAGCAGGGTGGCCACGCCGCGCTCGAGCCGGCCCGCCCCGGTGCTCGATTGAGCCTCGGCGTAGCCCGCGGGCACACGGACCTTGACGGGGCGGCGTCCATCCTGCGGCCCATCGAACCGCTCCGACTCTGCTTCGATGGCCCGCTCGAAGGAGCGTGCGATCGAATCGCCGGACTCGTCACGCGCCTTGACCAGGACCGAGGCGACGTCCTCGGGCTGATCGAGTTCGCAGAGCGTGGTCATCGACGCCGCGCCGGACCGCCCGCCCCCTGCCATCGAGCACAGCAGCACGCGCCGATCGAAGCGGATCACGACGAGCGTCTGGCGTGCGCCCATCGGGTAGCGAGCCAGAACCTCCACCAGCCCCGCCGGCGCTCGCCCGCCCGCGCCGACCTGCCCGGCCAGACCGCCCGAGAGCCGGGCGACGCGCTTGAACCCCCAGGCCAGAGCGAAGATCAGCATCAGGACCCCGCCGAGCGAGACCGCCGTCCGGAGCGTGCCCGCGGGCAGGCTCTTCGAATCGGCGTGATCGTCCGGAAGCGCGGCGTCCGGCTGGCTCTCGGGGAGCCCCAGCGGCATCGCCTCGGTCGCGGGCGGGATCCATACCCCGGCGTCGCCCCGGTTGCCCGCGGGCCCGTCCACCGGTTCGGCCACAGGCGCCGGATCGTGGTGCCCGCCGGGGCCGACGGGCTGTGCGTGTGCCGGGGTGGCGCAGCATGCGGCCGCGGCCCATGCCGCGGCGATTGCCCGTGTTGTGCTGCGGTTCAAAGTCATGACGCCGTCCTTGGCTGATCCTCCCGGCTCCGCCGGGGGGGGCGTGGCTGCGTGTGCCCGCCGGCTAATCCTCTTCTCCCGGGTCGAGGATCTCGTTGACGCGGATGCAGAAGTTGTCGTTGAGCACCAGGACCTCGCCGCGGGCCACATGGCGGTCGTTGACGAATACATCGACGGGATCACCCGCGAGCTTGTCGAGTTCGACCACCGCGCCGCTGCCGAGTTGGAGGATGTCCTCGACGTACATGCGGGTCCGCCCGAGTTCGACCCTGACATTGAGCTGCACATCGGACAGGAGATCGAGGGTTTCCTTGCTGCGTCCGCTGCCGAGCGACTTGGCCAGATCCGAGAGGCTCAGGGGTGAAGCGCCGCTCAGGTCCGGGCGGTTGGCGGCGGCTTCGCGCTCGGCGACCGAGGGCGCCCCCGGGTCTTCCTGCATGGCGTCGCGCATCGCCTGCTCGACCGCGTCGTTGGCGTCTTGCTGCGACATGCTGACAGCGGCCATGGCGGCGGCGAGGGCGGCGGCGGCCTCGTCATCCGCCGCTTCTCCGGACTCTTCGATCTCGCCGGCTGCTTCCTGAGCGGCGCCCTCGGCCTTTCCGACCGCGTCCTCGGCATCGGGCCGAGGCTGCGGGTCTTCCCTGGCGGGCTGCTCTTCGGGCTGGGTCTGGTCTTGATCCTGCTCTTCGTCGGCCATGGCGCTCCCCGGCTTCCTGCTCGGCGCACATCACATCAGCGGCCGATCCTCGGCCGATGGATGGGTATCGGTCCGATAGCCCGGGCGGGCTCCAACTTTGCGCATATTCCTGCCGATCCCGCGCCGCTGCGCAGGAAGTGCCGGTCACCCGTCGGCGGGGAACCCCTTGCACTCGGGGATGATCACCCGCTCGAACCGCGGGATCCCGTCGGGGTCGACGCCGAAGATCTCGGTCAGGTACGCGGAGATCTGGCGTGTGATGGTCTCGAGCCCAGGCTCGCGGAGGTGGCGGTCGTGGGCGCGGCGGAAGATCATCGCGATGCCTTCCTTGATGGTCGCCGCGTCTCGTTCCTGGATGCGGGTGACCTCTTCGAGGTTCTTCTGGCGGACCCGGATGTAGATCTCGACGCGCCATTCCCAGACGCGCCCGGTCTGCATGTTCTGGAAGGAGCCCTTGACCAGTTCGATCTCGGACGGCGCTTCTTCGGCGGCCTGTTCGCCGCCCTCGATCTGTGCGGCGTCGGCGCTCGAGGCCCCCCCGCCGAGCAGCTTGACGGCACCGAAGACGACAACCGCTTCGACGACCATGATCGCCGCGACGATGATGGGCAGCATCTTGCCGCCCTTCTTGGGCGACTCTTCGGTCGGTTCGGTTTGGGTGTCTTCGTCGGCCATGCTCGCTCCCCGTTCTTCAGCCGCCCGCGCCGGTGTAGTTCGGGTCCGGGTGGACCTGATCGAGTGTGCGGCCGGATTGATAGACCTGGACTCGGCGATTCGCGCCCGCGTCTTGCCCGGGCCCGGGCGAGAGGACGAAGGGCTCGAAGTCGGATGCCGATTCGACCCGCAGAATCGCCGCGTTCACGCCGCATTCTCGGACGAGATAGTCTGCGACCGCGTTGGCGCGCTTGAACGAGAGCTCCGCGTGGCTCATGCCCGAGCGTTTGTCCTCGACGCCCCAGGCGTGCCCCACCACCGGGCAGATGTAGTTGAGCCCGCTGATGCGGGGCGCGACATCGGTGCGGAGCATCTCTTTGTGCTTGGCGGTCAGCTCGGCCGATCCGGGCTCGAACAGGACCGAGCCCCCGACCGCGTGACGGGCGCCCTCTTGGATGATGGCGCTCTGCTCTTGGCGTCCGACGACGCTGGGGTCGATGTTCTGGTTCGTGTTGCGCTTGTCCCCGTCGCGTTTGGCACGCTGTGGCTGGATGCTGATCATCGCGTTGTTGGGCGAATCGAGGATGTGGGCGAGCCCGAGCCCTCCCTCGACGCCCAGCGCTTCGGTGATCGAGTCGAGGACCTTCTGGTACTCGCGCGGTTTCTTGAGCTCGGAGAACGCGGCGAGCAGGATGAAGAAGCACAGCAGCAGCGACATCAGGTCGCCGAACGTGACGACCCACTCGGGGACTTCCTGCTTGGGAGGCTCTTTCTTCTTGCCCACCTGCGTCTCCTGGTTGGGCCCGGCTCAGGCGGCTTCCGCGGCCACCGAGTCGCGGACTCCCGGGGGCAGGTAGGTCAGCAGCTTGCTCTCGACGACTCTCGGGTTGTCGCCCGACTGGATCGACATCACGCCGGCGATGATGATGCTTTTGAGCAGGACCTCTTCCTGGTCCTTGGCGTAGAGCTTGTCGCCGATGGGCCCGGCGAACGCGTTGGCGATGATCGCCCCGTAGAGCGTCGTGATCAGGGCGACCGCCATCGACGGGCCGATCGTCGACGGATCGTCCATGGTCGAGAGCATGAAGATCAGGCCCATCAGGGTGCCGATCATGCCGAACGCCGGCGCGTACTTGCCGAACTGATCGAGCACCATTTTGCCCTGCATGTGGCGTTCCATCATGCCCTCGAGTTCGCTGTCGAGGATGACCTTGATGAGTTCGGGGTCGGTGCCGTCGATCGCCATCTTCACGCCGCGGACGATGAACTCGTCCTTCATGTCGGCGACGTGGTTCTCGAGGCTGAGGATGCCCTCACGCCGTGCGATCTCGGCGTACTTGACCAGGTCCTGGATCGTGCCCGCGAGATCCGGGGGCGTGCCGAACATCGCTTTCTTCACGAGCGTGGGCAGCGAGAGCGTGCGGGCGAGGGGGAACGCGGCGACGATCGCGCCCGTGGTGCCCCCGAACACGACGACGAGGGACGGGATGTTGATCAGCGCCAGCGGGTTGCCACCGCCCAGCACGATCGAGATACCGACCGCGACGAACGCGATGGCCAACCCGCCTACGGTGGCGATATCCACAGCCCGACCTCCGTGATCCTCGCCCGCGATCCGTCGCGGGCACATGCACGGAGGATGTCATCGACCCTTGCGGGGGCTGTCTTGACGGGCAGGGCGGCGAATCCGTCCGGCGCGGGGCGGTCGGGAGGGCCGTCAGCTCGGCGGGATCAGGCCGCGGAGGTGGCGCCCGTATTCGATGACCCGCGCGATGATCTCCTTGGACGATTCTCGGACGATGATGTGCTCGCCGGTCACCAGCGTGATGATGGTGTCCGGGTTCTGCTCGACGGTGCGGATCAGGTCCGCGTTGAGCACGAACGGCTGGTTGTTGAGGCGGGTCACGCTGATCATGGCTGTGAGCTCGGTACGCCGGTGGGCGTGCTGCGTGGGTTATCGGCCGAGGACGAGCAGCTGCTGCATCAGTTCGTCGGCGGTCCGGATCACGCGCGAGGACGCCGAGTACCCCGTCGAGGTCAGGATCATCTGCGTGAACTCCTGCCCGAGGTCGACGTTGGACTGCTCGAGCGCGCCCGAGACGATCAGGCCCGAGCCCAGCGTGCCCGGCGTGGTCAGCACGGGCGGGCCCGAGTTGGGGCCGGTCTCGAACAGGTTGCCTCCGGCATCGACCATCCCGGGCGGATTGGCGAAGTTGGCGACGACGACCTGCCCGAGGGTCCGGATCGCTCCGTTGGAGAACCGCCCGAGGATCTCCCCGTCCTGCCCGGTGCCGAACGACTCGAGCACGCCCGGGGGGAGCCCGTCCCAGTACACACCCTGGAGCGCGCTGCCCGTCGCGGTCGAGGTCACCTGCCCGGCGGTGTCGTTGAGGCTGATCGTGAAACTCAGCGGCTGGTTGGCCCCGGTGTTGTCGCGGTCGATGGTGACCTGGATCTCTTCGCTGTCCGGGTCGATCTGCCCCTCTGTGTCGAACTGGAGCAGCCCGGTGCCCAGCGAGATGTCCACGTCGGTGTCGTCGCCCGACTCGAGGTAGTAGCGCCACTGGGGCCCCGTGTTGGGTGTCGCCTCGAGCGTCATCACGATGTCGTAGGACACCGAGGAGCCCAGCGAGTCGTACACGACCATCGTGGTGCGGACGGACTCGCCGTCGGCTTCCTGCGTCTTGTCGGTGTTGAACGCGGCGCCGCGGTTGAGCCCGGTGGGATCGACGAGCACGAGGTCGCCCGGCTCGAACCGGATGTCGTTGTTGGTGCCGGTGTTCCCGACGATGGAGATGATCCCGGTCGTCGGATCGAGTGTGATGCCTGGGGTGTTCCCGTCGGGGTTGGGGGCGCCGGTGCCCTGGATGCCGAGGGCGGCGTCGAGGAAGTCAATGAGGTCCTGCACGGTGGTCGTCGCGGTGATCTCGAGCTCCGCGTCTGGGACCTGCGCACCGCCCTTGGTGGCGCCGGTGAACTCGAGCGTGTCGCCGATCGCGAACGCGGGGGTGCCCGAGCCCGGGGCGCTCGGGTCTTCGACACCGGTCAGCAGGGTCGCCGCGGTGATGAACCCGCCGCCCGTCTGCGAGAGCCCGTTGGTCGCGTCCGCGAGGATGTTGATGATCGATCCCTGGGTGGCGATGTCGCCCTCGGAGTTCAGGTTGCCCGCGAAGACGGCGTTCTGGGTTGCCTCGGCGATGGTGCGCTTCCCGAGCGGGATGTTGATCGGGGAGAGTTCGCCCTCTTGGAGGTTGAAGTCGTCGTCGACCATGTATCCGAGCAACCGCTCGCCTCCCACGGTGATCAGGTTGTCCTCGGGGTCCGTCCGGAAGCTGCCGGCGCGGGTGTAGAACTGCGTGCCCTCCCGCTCGACGACGAAGAAGCCGGGCCCGTCGATCGCGAGGTCCCGGAGATCCCCGGTCGCGTTGATGGGCCCGTTGTTGAAGTTGCGCTGCACGCCCGCGATGCCGACGCCGTTGCCGATCTGTGTGGGGTTGGTGCCGCCGAGGAGGTCGCTCGGCTGGGAGCCCAGGGAGAAGTTCTGCATGAACAGCGACTCGAACATCATCCGCGAGCTCTTGAACGCCGTGGTGTTGACGTTGGCGATGTTGTTGGAGATCACGTCCAGTTTGCGGGCGTGGACGTTGAGCCCGGACAGGCCGGTGAAGAGCGCGGTGGTCGAGGCCATGTGGGAGTTCCTCCGTCAGTCGGCGGCCGGCGGCACGTTGGCCAGCGCGTCGATCAGGGACGGGTTTCGCACAACGCGTGCCGGACCGGGAACAGGCGGGCCGGCGCCTTCCTCGGCCCCGCCCTGGGCGCCCGGATGTGCGTGGACATACCCGTCGATCTCCCCCACCGCTCTGAGTTGCGCATCGGGCGCATCGATGACCGATCGTTCGCGCACGTCCACACGCAGCGAGCGCCCCCCGAGATCGATCAGAGCGCGGTCGATTCCCTCCCGCTGCGCGCGATCGGTGGCGGCCGACAGGCGGGTGTGCTGGTCAGGCCCGAGCGGGGGCGCCAGGCCCACGGGCACGCGGACCGGCAGGTCGGTGCGGAGTCCGTCTCCCGCCGCCTTCTCGAGCAGGGCGCGGAAATCCGGGGCGCCGGCGGCCGGCGGCTCGATCCGCC
>DIYM01000130.1 GCA_002429045.1 Phycisphaerales bacterium UBA6054 | reverse complement strand
TGATCGGTCGAGACGATGCCCGCGTGGTCCGCGTGCGAACCGGCGCGTGCGCCGGGGTCCCACGCCTCGGCGATCGCGTGCCAGAGGGTGATCACACGCCCGACCCGCACGCCGAGCGCGTCGAGCCGATCGAGCAGAAGACGCGCCGGGGCGTCCGGAGCGGCCAGCACCGCCGCCCGCTCATCCGTGCCCGGCCCCCCGAGGATGTCCAGGTCGAGCTCGTGCCCCAACGCGGGGAGCCGCTCGGCGATGCCGTGCCCGCTCGGGCCGGCGTGCAACCCGTCCTCGTCGGCTTCCGCGTCGACGCCATCGATCGCCGACCGGATCAGTTCCGCCTCGGCATCCTGCCCGCGCACCCACGAGCACGCCGCCCCGTCTACATCAAGGCACAGCGTGTCCAGGCGCTTGGCGCTGCGGGTTTCGCTCAGACTGGCGCGGATCCACTCGGCGGTATCGATCACGCCTCTCTCGGCGCTCATCGCGTCCGCGCTGGGGTCGGCGTCCCAGCGTTCGACCGATCGCTCACCGATCAGCTTCGCGGAGCGGATCTGGACTCCGCGATCGCCTCTCTGGATGTAGCATGCTCGTTCGCTCAAGGTCGGTCTTCGTGGTCGCTGTCGGCAGGGTGGTACACGCCGCGGTGGCGGCCGAAGGCACTGGAACCGGGTCTACTCATCGCCCCCGGTGTTCTGTTCACGCTGAGGGCGGCGCTGGTTGTCGCGGGCGCGGTTCAACGCGTTGGCACCGAGCGCGCCGGCCCGGCGTGTCCCGGCGGTTTGGGCGTCCGGGTTCCGCGGCTGGCGGTTGCGTTGCCGCTCGATGGCCCGGCGGCGCCGATCGATCTCGGCCGCCGGGAGCGGGTCGCCGTTCGTGTTGGTCTCGAACTGGCCCAGCATCCGAGGCTGTTCCAACTCCGTGCGTTCGGTCCCGACACGCTCGATCTCGCCGCCGGCGACCATCGTGATCGCGGGGCCCTCCCGCTGCGAGAGCCCGATGTCCGCGCTGCCGTCTTCGTGCGACACGGTGATCCGCGACGCGGTGATCGCCTCGATCGTCAACGGGCCGTACTCGGGGCGTTCTTTCATAGGCTGAACCACGCTGCCCTCGCGGACGACCCGCTGCGTCCCGTCGATGTTGACGAACGCCATCGACGACCGCCCCACCTCGATCATCCCGAGGTAGCGAACACGGCTCGCGAACGGCTGGGGGGGCACGCCGTCATCGGGCCCGGGCTCTTCGCCCGCGAGGACGGGCTCGTCCGGCGTCTCGGGCTCCGGGGGCTCCGGCGCGTTGTCGATCATGGAAAGCCGGGCCGCGAGTCCCCCCATGTCGATCTTCAGGGGCTCTTGGCGCACGCCGTCACCCGAGGGACCGGCGGTCTCGGGCCCGGTCGTTCCAGCCGTCCTGCCCGTGATCGAGACGGGCAGCGTGGTCGCTGGGCGTTCACGCTCGGGCAGCCCGAACGCAAAGACCGCGCCCGCAGCGACCAAGAGCAAGACCGAAGCCCCCTGTGTGCCGAGCGTGAGCTTGGACGCCGAAGCGCGGGACAGTTCCTTGATCATCGCGAGCCTCCGTCGCACCGCCGCCCGCTCCGATCGGATCGGGACGACAATCGTGATGATACGTCAGTTGATGGCATCGAGGTCCTCGAGGGAGATGTCATCGGAGTCGGTCCCCAACTCGCGCCAGGTCAGGAACGAGCCCAGCTCGCTGGGGTTTGCGGTGCTGTTCCGGGTGGTGCCCACCCGGAGGCGGGCCAGCCCGCCGTAACGGGAGACCAACCGTCCCCGCTGCGTCCCGACGCCGGCGCGGAGTTCCACGATCACCGCCCAGAGCCCGATGTCAGTGGAGAGCATCCGCAGCGCGGCCGTCCGTTGCTCGTTGCTCAACCCGGCGGCCCCGATAGAGCTGGTGATGTCCTGGCGGGTGATCTCACGCCCGCGGGCACGGATCCGGAGCAGTTCGTCGGCGAACGACTCGCCGTCGCTCCCGCCCACCGTCTCGGCGACCGCGCGGATCACCTCTTCCGAGGCGCTGTTGATCGAGATCGACGCGGGCCCGACCGCCCGCGTCAGGCGGAGGAACTCGGCGGTCGAAACCGCGTCCGAGAGGTTCTTGATGATCAATCCCGCCTCTTCGACCTGGTTGGGAGGCACCGAGCTCAGGTCGGCCAGCGCCGTGCCCTGGCCGTCGCGCAGGTACACCGACACGACCGAGCCGTCGAGCAACTCGATATCCATCGCGTGCCCGGAGTCCGGATCGATCGCATCGCCGATGTCGCGCCCGTTCTGCTGGCGGAGCCAGGCCCCGATGGCTTCTTGCAACCCGCGCCCGGCGTGGTGCTCGTTGTACGCACGGGCCTGCCGCGAAACGACCTTCGTCTGGGCGGCGAACCGCGTCATGGCGATGCCCACGCCCATGCCGACAACAACCGTCGCCAGCAGGACCATCGGCATGACGAACCCGCCCCGCGCCCGTCGCCTGCCGCGCACCCGGGTCACGGGGCACCGCCGTCGCGCTGCCCGCCGGATTGTCGGTTGCCGCTCCGGTCGCGGGTGCGATCGGCGAGGTCCACGAGCGCGCCGCCGCCGTTCCCGTTCGGAGGATTGCCCCCCCCGTTGTTCCCGTCCACGATCTGTGATTCGTCCGCGCCCGACCCGTCGCCCTCTCCGCCCGTCGGGTCCTGCCCGGTCTCCCAAGCAACCTCGAACATCCAGTTGGCGTACTGCCCGTTGATCAGCAGCACTTCGAGCTCCGTGAACGCCGGCAGGTCGACGATCGACGCACCGGCGTAGGCCTGGATGCGTTGGTCGCCCTTGAAGACGGTCCAGCGGAGCGTGTCGATGCCGCGCAGCACCGGGATCGCGCCGGCCAGGCGAGTCCGCACCGTCTCGCTGTCGCCCGAGAGATCCGCTCTGGGGGGGAACCCCGCTTCCAGCTCCGCCAGCTCCGGGCTCAGGATCGGGCGCCACCACAGCGTCCAGCCGGGGGGCGGATCGGTCCGCATCCGTTCGAGGAACTCGGGATCCGCGGTGGCCAGCCCCAGACTCATCATGATCGCTTCGCGGGTGCCCGACGGGCGCAGCTCGTACACGCCGCGGATGGCGCCGGACGAGAGGTCGGTCGACGCGAAATCCAGGGACGACTCGCGGTCAGCCTCGACCAGCCACGTGCCCACCTGCGACCCGATGATCGACGGCACGGGCGATCGCGCCACGGTCACTTCCAGTCGCTGCGGGCGCGTCCCGCCCGGGCCATCGGGGGCACCGGGGTCGGGCTCGAGGATCACCCTCGGGCGAACCGCGTCCCCTTCGGACTCGGTCCCGCTCCCGGCGGGCGTGGCGGACGTGTCGCCGTCCATCAGCAGGCCCAGGAAGGTCCGCCGGACCGCCAGCTGCGTCGTCCACAGCTCGTTGGTGCGCTCGTACCGCTGGGCGTACGCCTTCTCGGTGCGTGCCGCGGTGAGGAACACCGACACGCACCCGAGCAGCACCAGCCCGCCGATGACGATCGCCAGGACCGTCTCGACCAGCGTGAACGCGCCTCGGGATGGCACGCGGGCGCGGGTCATGGCGAGACCCCCCCGGCCGTCCCGTCCTCGAGCTGCATCATCAGCTCCAGCAGCCGGTTGATGCCGTCTTCCTGCTCGAGCAGGGTCTGGAGCGAATCGGGATTCGAGAACGCCAGCGGATCGACCAGGCGCGTGAGCACGGCGTGCGGCACGTCGCTGGTGAACTCGCGGCTGCCACCCGACTCGGTGTCCAGCCACACTCGGACCACGACGTAGCGCACGCGGTCCAGCGAGGCGCCGCCGCCGACGCCGCTCGTGCTCTGCCCGGTGCCCTCGTTGCGGACGTTGAACTTGACCGGCTCCTCGTCGAGCGACCAGCGGTACAGCGTGGCGTTGTACTCGATGGGCAGCGACGGGCTGGGCAGTGATTCGCGATCGTCGATGAACTGCAGGATGAGCCGGTTCCCGAGCTCTGCGGCCGCGAGCTTGCGGCTCAGCCTCGCGTCCGCCTTGTTCATGAACGACACGGCGCCGGCGAGCGACGCGGTGACCAGCCCGAGCAGCACAACCCCGAGCACGGCCTCCAGAAACGTCGCGCCCCGCCGGGCGGTCCGCGCAACGCGACGCCGCGCACGCGGCGCCCCGAGATGTGCCGGGCGTTCATGCATCTCAATCGGTCAGGTCCATGGTCCACAGGTCGATGTTGTCGTCGAGGGTGGAGAAGTCGCCGTCCGCGCCGCCGCTGATCAGCTGGTACGCGTTCGCGCCGCCTGGAGTCACCGTGTAGTAATAGGGGTTGTCCCAGGAGTCGGTCGCGGACTGCTCTTCGAGGTACCCCGGGATCAGCTCTCCGAGCGTCGCGGGAGGGCGGTTCTTCTCGACGACGTAGGTATTGATCGCGGTCTGGATCGTGCGCATCGAGTTCTTGGTCGAGTTGATCTTCGCGCGTTCGACCTGCGGGAGGATCGCGACCGCCGCCCCGGCGAGCAGCACGCCGATGAGCAGGATCACGGCGACGATCTCGATCAGCGAGAAGCCCGGGCGGGCGTACATGGTGTTGCGCGTGCGATTCATGGAGCTACCTCATATGTTCAACGCGTGTCATGCGTGGTTGTTGCGTTCGGTTCTGGAAACACGGTTCGGCGTTCATGTCGCGGGGGTCCGATCACAGCACCTGGCTCGTCATCGAGAACATGGGAAGCATGACCGACAGGATCAGGACGCCGATCACCAGGAACAGCCCGACGATAAGCAGCGGTTCGAGCACCGCCATCAGGCGTGAAGTCCGCGTCTCGACCTCGCCCGCGTGATCCGACGCGAGCGACGCGAACGCGCTGTCCAGCTCCCCGCCCTGATCCGCGGCGATCAGCAGACGCCGGGTCGCGTGGGGAAGGGTGCCCACCTGCTCGACCAGATTGCGGAACACCCCGCCCTCGATCAGGCGCGCACGCATGCGTCCGAGGTCGGCCGCCATCGCGGGATCCCCGATC
Organism: Phycisphaerales bacterium UBA6054; assembly: GCA_002429045.1. Classification (GTDB taxonomy): domain Bacteria; phylum Planctomycetota; class Phycisphaerae; order Phycisphaerales; family UBA1924; genus UBA6054. The sequence goes on along the minus strand of DIYM01000130.1, from coordinate 2,774 downwards.
GCCTTGGCAGAGACCCCGAGCGCATCGGTCAGCGGGATGCCCGACCGGGTCATCGCGGCCATCACCGAGAAGAACCGCGCCAACTCCTGGTGCCGGATGACCGTCTTCATCCCGGGGAGCCGGCGCACGACCGAGAACACGCCTTTCACGATCGCCGAGCGCCCCGCGACCGCCAGGACCGCGAGCACCCCGAGGCCCGCGAGGATCACGAGCACGTTGCCGCGGAGAAACAGCCCCACGCCGAGCACGACCCTGGTCACGGCGGGCAGCTCCACGCCCGCGTCGACCATCGCGCCGCCGATCATCGGGACGATGACCGTGAGCAGGGCAAGCACCGCGAAGAGCGCGATGCCGAGCACGATCGCCGGATAGATCATCATGGTGACCGCTTTGCCCGCGACGGCGCGGATCCGGGCGGCGTTGTCGCCCAACTGCGACGCCGAGCCGGCGAGGTCGCCGGTCTTCTCGCCCGCGCGGTACACCGCGATCGCCACCTCGTCGAACGCGCCCGTATCGGTGCAGGCTTCGGCGTACGACCTGCCCGAGGACACCAGGTCACGCATCCGCTCGACCCGCGGGCGGGCTTTGGCCGACACCACCGTCGCCGCCACGTCCAGCGCGTCGACCAGGGGCACGCCCCGGCTGAGCAGGTTCGAGAGCTGCGCGTTGAGCGCTTCCTGATCCGCGAGCCCGAACTCGCCGGCGTCGCCCGACCCGCCCGGCAGCCGCCAGGTCCGCTTGAGGACCTGACGCTCCCGGCGCAGCTCGTCCGCGAGCGCACGCTCTGATCGCGCCCGACGGACCCCGACCGCGCTGCCGCCCCCCGGCTTGGAAGCCAGGTAGAGGAATGAACCCGCGTTGCTCGCCGTTCGGCTCATGCGTTGATCGGCCCTCATCCTACCAAAGTACAAACACCGCTGTTCGGTTTGGCCCGCCGGTACATGATGCGCCCATCCGGAGACCGAAGCGAACGAAAGCACTGTCCCGAACCCGCCTTTGTTGATCGGCCTGCCCGTCCAATCCACAATACGAACGTCGACCGCCCGGGGTCGCTTGCATCCGACCCCATCAGCCGCCCGCATGCCGGCATCCCGGCCGCGACCTGGGCGGCTTCAGCTACGAGGAGCGTCCATGACCAGCAGCCCGGTCGCCGCGCACAGCGTTGATTCTGGGACCATCACGCCCGGAGGCACCATGCGAGGGCTGATCAAGCACCACGCCGGCACCGGGCTGAAGTTCGTCGACGACCACCCGGTCCCCGAGCCGGGCCCGCGTGACGTTCGGATCCGGGTCAACAAAGCCGGGATCTGCGGCACCGACCGGCACATCTGGGAATGGGACGAATGGGCGTCCGGTCGCGTCCCGGTGGGGATCATCACCGGGCACGAGTTCGTGGGCGTCATCGACAAGATCGGCTCGGCCGTCACGAGGTACCAGCCCGGGCAGCGCGTCTCGGCAGAGGGGCATCTCACCGCGGGCAAGGATTACCTCTCCCAGACCGGCAACGCCCACATCGCGTCGGACACGGTGATCTTCGGCATCGATCGCGACGGATGCTTCGCGGACTACATCGTCGTGCCCGAGTCCAACGTGTGGCCCGTGCATCCCGAGATCCCAGACAGGGTCGCGGCGGTCTTCGACCCGCTGGGCAACGCGGTCCACACCGTCATGGCCGCCGGGGTGAGCAGCAAGAACGTGCTGATCTCGGGCGTAGGCATCATCGGGCTGATGGCGGTGACCGTCGCCAAGGCGGCCGGCGCCGCCAAGGTGTTCTGCACCGACATCAACCCGCCCAGGCTCGAGCTGGCCAAGAAGCTCGGCGCGCACGCCGTGTTCGATGCCCGCGATGACGGATGGATCGATGATGCCCGCGCCCAGACGTACGAGGGGGTCGATGTCCTCCTCGAGATGTCCGGCGCTCCCGCCGCGATGGACCAGGGTTTCCGCGCGCTCCGGAACGGGGGGACCGCGGCCCTGCTCGGGCTCCCCGCCAAGCATGTGAACTTCGATTTCAACAGCCACATCATCTTCAAGGGCTGCACGGTGCTCGGCATCAACGGACGCCGGATCTGGGACACCTGGTACCAGATGGAACGCCTGCTGCTCTCCGGTCATCTCGAACTCGATGAGATCATCACCCACGAGTTCCCGATGGAAGACTACGAGCGTGCCTTCGAGACGATGATCTCGGGCGAGGGCATCAAGGTGCTGCTCGATCTGAGCAGATAGGAACCCGGTGGGGGTTCGCCCGGCGCGATGCCACCCTCCGGTTCGCACCCGTCGAGACCGAAACGCCCACGCTCGGGACCCGGCGGCTCAGTTCCGGTACGCGCTGTGGCACGAGATGCACGAGTCCAGCAACGCTTCGAGCGCGATCTGCGTTGCGTCAGAGTCGGCACGCGAGTCGCCCGCCGCGAGCGCGGCTTCCAGCTCGGCGGCGTGCCCGGCCGACTCCTCTAGCCGATCGATGTAGTCCCGCCCGTACGACAGGCTGTCCTCGGCGTCCTTGAGAGACCGCAGCAGATCCCGGACCAGCCCGGCGTCCGAGACCGGCGCCAGGTCGGGGTGTTCCTCGGGGACCGTCCAGCCGTTGTCGGCCACCAGCCACAGGCGCTCGTGCGCGCGATCGAGCGACGCCATGACCCGGGCGGTGCCCTCCGGGGTGTCCGCTTCGGGCAGGGAGCCGGCAACCCCGTCCAGCGTCCGGTCATCGAGCGGTTCGGCGCCCTCGGCGTCACGCCACAGCCCGGGGTATGACCGGCTCGTGCCCGCCA
>DIYM01000084.1 GCA_002429045.1 Phycisphaerales bacterium UBA6054 | reverse complement strand
CCCGGCGCTCGCACGCCCCCGCCGGGGGCGCGAACGCCCCCCCCAGGCGCCCGGGTGCCTCCCGACGGCGCGCGGGTGGTGTTGCCGGTGTTCTCCGCGGGCTGGCGCGCCCGTTTCGTCGCACCGGCCGGTTGGGCGATCGCGAACGAGACAGTCCAACCGAAACACAGCCCCGAGATGAGCGCGATTCCGTGCGCGAAGCGACGAGAGCGAGATCCGGTGTGCGGCATGGTGACCTCCCTGGGCGATCCGATCCGCACCGGAGCGGGGGGGTGTTCCCTCGGGCCCCGAGACGGGCGCTCGGGGCGGTTCCGGGCTAGGCTGTGCCCCGATGGGACGATACGCACCGCGACCGGCACGACTGCTTCACGGACTGATCACCGCCGGCGCGGTCTGCGTGCTGGCGCTCGCGTCGTGCCAATCGCTGAACCCGACCAACTGGGGCTCGTTCGGCGGATCCGGCGGCTCGGGGGCCCTAACCTCCGACGAGCGAGGCGTTGCCCTCGAACTCGACCTGCCGAACCGGGCCTCGATCGTCGCCGATGAGAACACCGCGGACGTCTACCTGACCGACCTGTCGGACGAGACCCTCGACCTGATCGCCCGCGGCCAGGCGGGACGCGAGGTGTCCGGCACCCTGGTCCACGTCCACATCTTCCTGAACCCGAAGCCCGGAAAAACACCCATCGAATCGACCGCGGCGAGCGCAACGATCCGCACCGTCGTCCTCGCGCGGGGCCAGATCGGCGTGTACGACGGCGCGGGCTTCATGCTCCCCGGGCGTTCGCTCAAAAAAGGCGCGGCCTCCGGGAGCGTGAGCAACGCCCAGACACGCCTGACCCGCGCGACCGACGGCTTCGAGGATCTGCTCGGCGCCGCACGCATCGACCTCACCTTCGGCACCAAGGGCGACGAAGCCCGGGCGAACCGCATCGGACGCGTGGTCCGCGCCCTCAGCGCCGCCGCCGAGCCGGTGGATTGATCCGACTCAGCGCGACCTCAACCCCCGGCGTGACGAAGCCGGTTGGGCGTAGTCCACGCCCCTCAGGCCTCCGAGGGTCCAGCGGTAGCGTTGGCTGAGCAGCTCACCCTCGCGGCCGGGCAGTTCGGTCGGGAACGTGTCCAGCGGGACGTACCGCTGCCGCCAGTTGCGCACGCCCTCGCCGGCGTTCGCCGACACGCCCGCTTCGCCCGACGCGAACGAGTTCACCGAGCCGTCGAACATGAGTTTCTCGGGGCGCGCGTGGTCGTATGCGAAGTACGGATCGCCCGGCTGCTCGCGATCGAACTCCTCGAAGAAGTACACCTTGCCCGAAGGGAAGGCGACCTCGGAAAACTCGCGGCCGGAGAGGTCCAACGTCACCCCGGAACCTTGCCCGGCACCCAGGAAGTAAGGCCTAAAAAGGTGCGGCGTATCGGAGATGGGCACGTAAGAAGGCTCGTCGATCCCGTCCGGGTTCCATGCCGAAACCGTGCTCTGGTAGCTCGCACCGAACGCCCACCGCTGGCGGACGCCCTCCCGGGTCCAGTTGGTATCGAACTCTCCCGGCGGCAATCCGTTCGCGTAGGGAACCGTGCTGCCGGCGTCGTAATCGAGGGGGTTCGCGGTCCAGGTCAGCTGGTTGGTGTCGGCCGGGTCGATGAACAGCCCAGCCTCGAACGGGCTCCCGAGATAGTCGACCAGAACAAGGTGCGACCAGCGGCGGTGCCATAACCGCGATCTCTCGTACCGAATCCCGAACGGACCATCCAACCGCCCCGTGCGACGCTGAAGGATCTCGGTGTTCTGCGCAGCGACGGCGTCAACATCGCTCCGAAGCGTCACCCGGTCACCGTTCGGGAGCGTGTACTCAACCCGACCTTGCGGGGGCACACCGACAAGCTTCGCGACCGACTCCCTTGTGAAGGAGTACCCCGGAATCCGGTCCGCGTTGTCCAGCCCGTACATGCCGGCTCCCTGGCCGATGACGCTCAGGTTGCTGGCGCTCCGCTGGGCCTGCGCCGAGACGCGTGACTTGCGGGCCATCGGCATCAGCGCGGCGCCCAGCGTCGCCGATACCGCCAGCACCGCCCCCAGTTCGACGAGCGTGAACCCCCGGCGTGCCGGGCGGTCGGGCCGGTTCGATCGATCTGCCATGTGTGAAGCCTCCTGCGTCCCGCGGTGATCCTGCATGCAGCCCCTTGCGTGCGAAAGGCTGCATCGCGGGCATATTCGAGTGCCGATCGCGTCCGGTTGCGGGGTCACTCTCGCGGGTCCTCGAGCAGGTAATAGAGCAAGTTGTCCGTAAAGCCAGGCGCCCGGGTGAGCCCGAGGTGGTCGGCGTTGAGGAACTGCACACGCTCGAAATCGATCGGCGAGTCGAGCCAAGCCGACCACGCACGCCCGGTGCGCTCGTCCATCAGCGCGCTCGCACGCGTGACGGTCCCGTCTCCGGGCGCGACCGAGTCGACCGAGACCCGCCCACGCCCATCGACACGCAGGACCGAGTGCGTCTCGTCGGCATCGCCCGCGAACAGGTGGATGTGCGTGCCATCGGGCGGGGACGCCGGCACGTCGATCGCGCGGAAGAACTGATCGGCGCGCTCCAGGCACTTGCGCAGGTGGTCGATCGCGATGGCCAGGCGTTCGTCACGCGATGCCACATCGGGCAGCAGCCACGCGAGTTGCTCGTCGGCACGCGGGTCCGCCAGCCCCCAGCCGTGGCGCTCCCAGACGGACACGTCGAGGATGTCCAGCGGGTTCCCTTCGGTGTCGATCACGCGGGCGTGACGCGGGCGTGGCAGGAGCTGATACATCGCCGGGAACGTGCCGACCACGCCCGGACGGTAGTTGGGGAACAGCGGGTTGAGGTCGAGCCCGTCGACGAGGCGTTGGAACGATTGCACCGACCCAGCGTTCGGGGTCCCGATCAGGATCGCCCGGCTGACGTTCTCGGCACCCTCCCAGGTCAGCTCGGGCAGCGAGCCGTCTTCGGGGAGCGGCTGGGTGCCGTAACGGAGATAGTACCGCAGGACCAGCCCGCCCATGCTGTGGGCGACGACATCGACCTCGACGTGATCCTCCGCGCTCAGACCGCGCCCTTGGCGGACAGCCCACTGGGCGTCCACGATGTGATCGTGGAGGGCCAGCGCACTCTCTGAGACGTCGCGACGCCAGTCGTACGGGTACTGGAAGCAGGTGAAGTGCGCGCCGCCGTAATCGATCGTCCCGCTGCGCCCCAGCGACTCATCGCGGTAGTTGCCGGCGGCAAGCGTCGAGAGAATATCGACGTACGCGCCGAACTCGAGCCCACGGAAGATGCCGACATCGGCCACCACGTAGTCGAGCACATCGACAGGGATGCCGTCGTCGATCAGCTCCGACAGCGGGACACCCCGCCGCATCGGCAACGCGAACGCGCGGGCGCCTTCCGGCTTGTCCGCGTCGGCGGCACCGAACGTGAACGAGCCCCAGATCCTCTGCCCGGTGGTGTCGTCTTCGATCTTCGTGCCCAGGATGCCGGGGATCACCACCACCGGCGTGCGCCGATCCCCGATGCCCGCCGCCGCCTGGTTGTAGATCAGACCGAGATCGGGGTCAGGACGCGGGGCCCGGCAGCCCGCCAGCAGAACACACGCGAACGAAAGGGCGACAAGGGCGGATACGCGAGCGGCGATGGGGCGCGTTGTGATCGCGTGGGTCATGCGTTGCTCCTGTCTCGGCTTGGATCGCCGGAGCAGAGCATACAGCACACATCGGCCAGAAGATATCGGCGCGGCAGATCGACGGGATCAGCCCGCGCGGCGGATGCGGGCGGCGCGGGGGCGGACATGACCGCCCACGATCGTCGCGGGGTTGCCCGCAAGCAGCCTGCCCGCGCACATCGCGCACGCGGCGACCCATCTCCGGGCCCCGCCCGGGCGGACACGCACCACCCGGCGTGTCGGCGACGAGCAGCAGGGGCAGACCACACCGCCCGGTCGGCGGGTGTCACCCGCACGGCTGTCGCCCAACAACTCGGCGAGCGATCCGATCTCGGACGAGGGGAACAGCATCCGTGGTTCGGCGGTGGCACGCTCGGGCCGGGTCCCCTGCATGGCGCCGCTCTGAATGGCGGGCTCCGGGCCCGAGGTCCCCGCCAGAGCGGCGTCGAGTTGGGCGCGTGCGAGGCTCATCCCCTTTGTTCTTCGTCCGGCTTGACCCCTGCGCTTCAGCATCGATGCCCGCTTCGTTCCTATGTTGCGCGGCCGTGCGTTCTCGGACCGGCGCGCCGCCCTGTGTTTCCCGTGACCCCCCGCCGAACGCCGGGGATGTCCGCTTATTGGGAGGGATGCGTCAGAGATTGCATCCCGTCACACAGAGCCACAACAAGCCCGGCGTGCGCGCCCGTTTCGCCCGCCCGGACGGCCGATCCCGCACCGGTGCACGCACAAAAAACACCCGCGTACGCGGGTGTAGTCGGACCGGGTTCCTTGCTGATGATGCGGGGTTGCTCAGTAACGGTCGCCGCCGCCGCGTCCGCGGCCACCGCCGCCTCCGCCCCAGC
>DIYM01000053.1 GCA_002429045.1 Phycisphaerales bacterium UBA6054 | reverse complement strand
ACGAGCCGTAGTACATGCGGTAGACCTCGATCGACGCCGTCGGCGTGCGCGTGCCGGCACCACCCTCGGGCGACGCGGCACTCACGAAAAAGTACTCCGAGGCCCCCACCACCACCGGCTCGGACCACTGGGACCAATCCCCGCGTACGAACGGTTGCTCGGCCGCGGCCTGCAACGCGTCGTCGTCCGGATCGAGCACGGGGCCCTTGCGGAACAACGGGTTGTTGATCGCCACCCGGGTGCGATAGCGGTACTCGTTGCCCGGCTCGGCGCCCATGTCGTGCGCCCACAATCGCACGTCGCCACGCATGACTAGCTGCTGGGCGGCCTGCGACGTGCGCCGCGGGCCAGGCCGACCGCTCCGGGCCGGCTCTTCCTCGCCCAGGTCACGGAGTTCGCGGCGGAGATCGCGGATCTCGTCCCGCAGTTGCTCGATCCGATCACGGGTGCGGTCGTTCGACCCGGGATCATTCCGCGGCCCTCCCGGGTTCCGAGGGTTGCGCGTGGGGCGGGAGCCCGGGTTGTTGCGGCCTGGCTGGCGACCGGCGTTCTCGAGACGCTCGAGTTCAGCCTCGGCACGCTGGAGCTTGCGCCGGACCAGGTCGCCTTCCGAGAGTTCGGATTCGTCAAGCGCGGTCCGTTCGCTGGGCGGGATCCACGCCGGGCCCGCGATAGTTGGGGGCGGCGCGGGTCGTTCGATATCCGCCGCGGCCTGGAGCGCGTTGCTGACCAGCCCGGTCAACTCCGGCAGACCCGCCTCCGGCAGGAGCGAGAGGGCCGGGATCGGCGTGGTCGGCGGGGTGGTGATCGGCTCCGATTCCGACCAGCTGCCATCCGGCAGAAGACGCTGACGCTCGACCTCGAACGCCATCACCGCGATGCCGGTGCCCTGCCAGAAACGCAACGGGATGCCCGCGCCCTCCTCGGCGGACAGCGCATCCGCGAGCGCCTCACCAGAGAACACCGATTCGATCGTCACGGAGGCAAAGTCGTATGGTTGCGCGCTGGGGACGAAATCCGCGTACGCCGGCACCGATTCGATCGCGTAGGGATCGAGCGTCCCCCACTGGGACGCCGCGAGCACACCGGTCGTCGGAGGCACCCGCAACACCGACACTTCTTCCGACGAGGGCGCGGCGCCCTCGAGATCACGCCCGACCAATCGCCCGACACTCACACCCGACGCGAGCGGGACGCTGAGCACGTCCTCCCCGAGCCCCTTCTGCGCGAACGCGCTGTCGTACCGCTCGACCAGATCCATCTCCGGGACCTCCGGGAGCGCCGGGTTCAGATCCTTGAGCTGCGCATCAAGGCTCGTCGCCTGGTTCTCCAGCGTCTTGTAGATGTCCTGAGGCGGGATCGGACGCCCGTTCGCGTCCACCTGGTTGGGCTGGACGAGAAACTGCATCGCCAGCACGCCGAGCAGGACCAACGCCATCACCGCAAGCACGACCTTCTCGATGTGCTGCTCGATCGGATTGATGCCCTTGAGCTTCATGATCTGCCTCTCAAACCCGGCGAGCCCGCCGGCGAACTGACCTCGGCCTCACCGGGCCCTCGTTGCCCGACGCCCCCCGCGGGATGCCGTCGGTTCTCATACCATTCCGCACGCTTCACGCGACGATCCGAGCCCGATCAGGGCTCCGTAAACCCGTCCTCGTCTTCGTCCGTCGAACGCGGCGGCAGCCCGAGCTTCGTCCGCACCGGATCCGGCATCAGCGGCTCGGTCCACGCACGCAGCCAGACCGTCTCGATCAGCAGCGTGGCACGCATCACGTGGTCAGAGCCGTAGAAGTAGCCCAGTTCGAGATCACCCCAGACGTCCGCGGGCTCGAGCGTGATCCCCACCACGGTCATGTTGTTCACGCGCCCGATGGCATCCAGCAGCCGCGGGAGCTTCTGTGTGCTCACGACCGCGCTGACCTCGACCATCCGCACATCGAAGGGCGAGTCGGCGGCGCCACCGGTGCGACCCGTGAAGGTCTGGAACCTCGGCCCGCCCGAGGCCTGGGGGTTGTTGCCGCGGAACGGATCGCGTGCGCCGCTCCGGCCCGACTGGTCGTCGCGATCGCCGGCCGTCTCATCGACCTCGAACGACTCGATCTTGACCCGCTCGACGCGCTTGATCACGCCGTTGGTCACCGTGGCGGCGCCCGTCATCGGGTCCGTGTTCGCCAACGCGAAGGCCTCGAGCAGATCCGAGAGGATCCAGTAGTCCCACTGCCACCCGTACGCGATCGACTCGGTCACCGGCGCGTAGCTGGTCACGTCGGTCTGGCGCGGCTCGGGAACGCCCGTCCAGCCCGTCTCGCCCGGGTCCCGCAGGGCGTCGAGCGACGCGTAGAACGCCAACGCGTTCGCACGCCCCGCGTACTCGCCCAGCCGGCGCGCGGCCAGGTCCTTTTCGAGCGACCGCTGCTGCTCTTCGGTCAGGCTCGCGTCCGTGTTCTGCGAGGTGTACCGCTGGGTCTCGCGATCCCTGAACTCGTTCAGCGTCGCCCCGAGTTCCTCCGGCGCGATCGGCTGCCCCGCGTTCACGCGACGCAGCAGCGACCGGTACACCGAAGGGCGCACCACCGTCCCGTCCGGCTCGGTGGTCCCAGAGACCCGCTCGGCCATGTCGAGACCGAGCTGACGGCGGGCACGCTCGTTGCGCGCCTCGGGCAGCAACCCCTCGACCAGCACGCCGTGCTCACGCCTGTTGAACTCGGTGCCCCGCTCGACAACACGCAAGACCTGCTCGACGCGCTCTTCTTTCTGCTCCTGGTAGAACAGCGTCACCGCGCGGTTCGGCACACGCGACTCGTTGACCGCCTGCTCGCCCTCGAACACCGCGGGCAACGCGTAGGTCACCGAACCGGCCCGCTGGAGCTGCCCACGCTGCTTGTTGAACTCCTCGGCCGCGGTCTCCTTGATGCTCTTGTTCCACCCGGAGCTGAACACGAAGCCGACCGGCAGGAGCACCACGATCACCAGCACGGAGATCACGATCAGCAGGTTCTTCTTGATCCATCCGAGGACGCCCTTCACGCGTCACCTCCCTCTTCCGTGCGATCCAGCACGAGGTACCACGTGATCGTCACCGGCGTGACCCCTTCTCTCGCAGGCGGGATCGGGGGCAGCGGCGCGATCTGCCCGGGGTTCATCGAACCCGTCACCCCCGGACGATTGCTCGGGCGGGGCTGGGCCGGTCGGCCGACGTTGCCCCGGTTCGTGTTCCGGGTGTACGCCTGCCCGACGGGACGTCCCGTTGTGGTTTCGGCCGCGCCGCCAACCCAAGGCTGCACGCCGATCACGATCTCGTAGGGCAGCCCGTCGCGGTTGAGTTCCCGCAGCCGCGGCTCGACCACATCGAGCATAAACCGCCCCAGGTTGGGAGCCGCGACATCGAACTGCCCGACCACCTTGATGTGCCGCTTGCCGGCGACCTCCGGCGGGACCGCCGGCCCGGTGTCGGCCGCGGCGGCGCGAGGGTTCCGCCCGCCGAAGCCGTCATCGGTGTCGGCCGCACCGCCCCCGCCCGCGGCGTACTCGGTCTGCAGCGCGGTGAGCCCGATCGCCGGCCCGGACTCGAGCAGTTCGGCGAGGCGCTCGTCCCCGCCCGCCGCCTCCCCGGCCGCACGGTTGGTGCTCTCCACCAGGTGCGCGACATCCTCGAGCACACTGGCATAGAGCGCACGGCCCTCGAGCAGCCCGACGATCTGCGCCGCGCGGAGGTCGTTCTGCACGTCGCTGGTCACGCCCGCCTCCTCCGCGTCGCGGGTCAATCGGCCCGCCTCGGACACGACACGCTGGATGACCGGAGGCTTCTCGGCACCCTGATAGGCAGACGAGTCGAGCAGCGGGCGGATGAACATCGCCCCCGCGGCGGCCGCGGCCAGCCCGGCGCCCGCGGCGAAGTACGGGACCTTCCGCTTCCACATCGCCTCACGCAGCACGGGCACCGGCATCAGGTTCGCCCTCAGCGGCGCCGTGCCCAGCGCCTGCAACGCGCAGCCGTACGCCGTGGTCAGGTTCAGCGACGCCGCCTGAAACTCCCCGCCCTGCGGGCCGTCCAGCTCCAGCTTCTTGAACTGCTCGATGCGGTAGACATCGAGCTGGAGCTGCTGCTTGAGGTACTTGCGCAGCCCCGGGAGCTTGAACGTGCTGCCGAGCCCGATCAGACGCTTCAGGTCCGCGTCCGGGTGCACGGATTGGTAGAAGCCGATCGATCGCTGGACCTCCTGAGCGAGGTCGCCGAACACCGGACGCATCGCCTGGAAGACGTGCTTGGCGTGCTTGGTCTGCTCGGCCTCACGCTTGAGCTTCTCGGCCTTGCTGTAGCTGATCTTGAACGCGCTGACCAACGCCTCGGTGAACTGGTGCCCGCCGATCGGGAATGTCCGCACCCACACGCGCCCCGCCTCGGCGATGATCAGGTCGGTCGAGACCGTGCCGATGTCGAGGATGATGGTCCCGGGCGTGTCCTCCGTGAACCCAAGATCGACCGCCAGCGCGTTGTACGCCGCGACGGGCGAGATCGTCGCCCAATCGGGCACGATGCCGACGTCGCCCAGCATGTCCAACCGGCTGTTGATCCGCTCACGCGTCACCGCGAAGATGCCCACCTCGATGTCGGGCGAATCGGGCGAGACGAACGTCTGGAAGTCCCACTCGACCTCTTCCAGCGGGAAGGGGATCTGCTGGGCCGCCTCGAACTGCACGATGCTGGGAACCTTCTTGGGCTCCACCGGGGGCAGCTTGGCGAACCGCGCGAAGCTCTGGTGCCCCGGCAGCGAGATCGACACGCGGGCACCGCTGAAGTCCTTCTGGCTCGCCAGCGTCCCCAGCGCGACCCGCATCGCGTCGTCCTGGTCGAGCTCGGGCGTCGACAGCACCTTGGCGTGATTGACCACGGCGTAATCGACGACCTTGGTCTCCCCGTCCTCGAGCTCCAGTTTCAGGGCCTTGATCGCCCCGAAACCCATCTCGATGCCCCAGCACACGTTCGAACCGGCCATGGGTTCTCCTCAATGAAGGTCAGCCGCCCGCGCCCCGGGATGGGGGCAACGGAAGGGGAGCGATCGTACCCGGTCCGCCCAGCCACGGTACGGGATCGCCCATCGCCAGTTCCGGATCGGCAGGGGCATGTGACAGTCGCGTGACAGAAGCCCGGGACGGTCCCGATCAGAACATCGCCAACGCGGCGGACGACACGAAGGTCGTCCCCTGCGGGTCCATCGTGGCGGCGTAGTTCAGCAACTCGATCCGCTCCGGGTCCGCCACCCGCGCCGCCGCGACCATGTTGCCGATCGAGCACCACCGGGTCGGGTTCTGCTGCCACGCCATCGACCCGACCAGGTCCTCCAGCCGCTTCTCGGAGAACGTCTGGAGCATCTCCTTGTCGTGGGTCGCGGTCTTGGCGCGGAACTCGGCCCCGGGGCCCTCCTCGCCCTCCAGCGTCTGCTGATCCCCGAACGCCGGGCCCACGTGCGACAGATCGGCCGAGGAGACGACGAGCGTCTTGCCTCCCACCTCCGCGATCGCCCGGTTCAGCCCCGTGATGAACGACTCCAGATCAACACCGTTCCCGTCGTATGAATCGCCGTTGTTGACGACCGGATCATGGATAAGTGCTGCGAATACCCTGGGATACGCGCCCGAACCGTCTTGTCCGAACACGTGCTGGATCCACGGGATGTGCAGTTCGACCGAGTGCTCGTTCTCGTGGTCGTACCGGTTGGCAAACAGGAGATCGGCCTGATCGCCCATCGCGACCCGGAGCGCGTCCATCAGTTCGGTGTCGGCAGCGCAGAGCCCCAGCGGGCTCTCGAACCCTTTGTTGCAGCCGCAGACGCCCGTGGACCGGCCGAAGTGATTGGTCCCCAGCACCACCACCCGATCCGGGCGGTCCACGACACGCATCCGCCCGTACGCCTGGGCGTAGTTGAACCAGCCCCGCTGGTAATCGAGGTGGGGAGCGACGATCGCCTTGGGCAGGGAATCGAACGCGGGGTTCTCGGCATCCTTGAGAGCGGCCTCGATCCAGGCGTCCATCGCCTCCCGCAGCTTGGCGGGCCCCTTCTCCGACTTCTGCTCGGGCGTCGCGTCCTGTCCAACTTCTTGCATCACAAGGAGATCCGCGAACTGGGCGGTGCTCGCCGGCGGGAGATTGTCGCTCTTGTCGAACGCCTCTTTCATCTCAGCGAGCAGGCGTTCATGGACCGGACCCTCGATCAGCCCGGCGTCGCTGAGCTGGGCGACCAACTGCTCGAGCATCGGCCGCTGCAGCCCGCGTCCCACCTCGGCCACGATCTGATCGATGTCACGCGAGCCGTCCAGGAGCGGCAGCACGGCCTGGAACGCGGGCTGGGTGACCACGATCTTGCTCGAGACCTGGCTCGCGTCGGCCAACCCCAGCAGGGTCTGCTGCTGCCCGTCCGGCGTTTGCATCGGGAACGGGAACCCGCGGATCTTGAGCAGCTTGGGTTTGTTCTGGTGCTCGGCCGAACCGTCGAACCGCGGCGGGGTCGCCTGGTTTGGATTCTGATCGGGGTTGGGTGCGGGCTGGTCGGTCATCGCGTGGTCCTCCGTGGCGGTGAGTCTAGGGGGCGCTCTCCGTGCAATCGCGTGCGAACTGCTTGCCGGGCAATTGCTTGAGCGCGGCCCGGGCAGGGTGGACGCGACGCGTGGCGCGCGTAGACTTGCGACCCGATCCACCCCGCTGGGAGGCCGCAGGCCGGCGTCGGGACCAGATCTCGGGAAGCACATCGAACGAATGCGGGCCGGGCGCACCCCGGGCCAGGAGTTGGGCCATGATCGACACGCTCGCCGCCGGCGACAACCTGAGTTGCACCATCGACCGCGTCCCCAACAACAAGGGCGCTCAGGACACCATCGTCCGCCTGATGCGTCGCGATCCGGACATCAAGCGTGCCCTGAATCGCGCCCAGAACCTGCGCCGCCGCCGCATGGTCAGCTACATCCGCGGCAACCGGCGCTGGTACCAGCGCGAACGCTCGGCCAAGGTCGCCCGCTGCGTGCAGGGCGCCGAGTTCACCATGCCGTTCACCCACGATATCGCGCCCGACCTCAGGTCGGTCGAGCAGTATCTCAAGCTCTCGAAGGGCTAACCGTGCATCCACACATCAAGACCAACGGCCGAGCGATCGCCCTCACGGGCGTATCGCTCTTTTCTTTGCTCGCGATCACCGCCGGGCTGACCGCATGCTCGGACCGCTCCGAGCCCTCCGGCACGAACACGGCGGACGGGGTCGTGCGCGTCGATACCTACGAGGACATCCTCGGGATCGTCGCGACGCTGCCCGAAGCCGGCAAGCCCGGCAGCGAGTTCAAGATCCACCACGAGCACATCCCCGAGTTCAAGACCAAAGAAGGCGGCGTGTTCGTGACAGCCGACGGTGTCCCGGGCATGAAATCGATGGTCATGTCGTTCCCGCTCGGCGAAGAGATCACGCTCGAGGGTCTCGAAGTCGGCGATAAGGTGCGCTTCTCGTTCGATGTGAACTGGGGCGGCACACCGCCGTGGGTCGTGACCAAAGTCGAGGAGATCGATCCCGGCACCGAGATCGACTTCGCGAACAAGGTCGAGGGTGTGACCCCGACGGTCGATACCAACAAGACCGAAGACCCGCACGCGGGGCACGATCACGATCACGACCACTCCGATCACGATCACGACGGCCCGTAACACAGAGGCACCATCTGAACGCATCAGGGTTCGAGCGCCGCTCGCCCGCCCTTCGCGGCTCCTGATGCTCCGCGTACGAACCACCGGGTGCTCGTTGTAGCGTCTGTCGTGATCACGAGCACCGCGCGCGGGCTCGATCCCGGCGTGCAAAAACCCGGCGCCCAACACAGTGGTCGAGCGCCGAGTCTCGTGGGGGTCGCCATCGATGTGTGTCCTTTGAAGCCGGCGAAGAACACGCCGGCGGGGCAAGACGCATCCTGATACGGGCAAACGGTCTGAGGGTTCCGAGATTGGCCCGTGGTTGCGTGTTTTTTTGGGGACTGCTGCGGCTGGCCCGGTCTCCGGGCCGCGATCACACTTTCGCCGCCAGCCCGAGTCGGTCGCGGACCAGGCAGAGGTCGGACCAGACTTTTCTCCTGTTTTCTTCGGTGTACGAGCGGAGCAGGTACGCGGGGTGATAGGTCGGCATGACGGGGACCTCCGGCAGGTCCGGGTCGGACATGGCCGAGAGGCTGGGTGTGGATGAGTCTCTGCCGGGCGGGAAGGCCCACCATCGCCCGCGCATCGCCCGCATGGGCTCGCTGGTCTCGAGCAGCAACCGCGTCGCCGGAAGACCGAGGGTCACGATCGCTTCCGGGCGAACGATGCGGATCTGCTCGATCAGGTAGGGAGCGCACAAGGCGGCTTCTTCGGAGGTCGGGGTCGCGTTGTTCGGCGGGCGGGTCTTGAGGACGTTGCAGATGTAGACCGACTCGCGTCCGAGCCCCATCGCGACGATCATCTTATCGAGCAGCTGTCCGGCCCGACCGACAAACGGCCGACCGGTCTGGTCTTCGGTCTCGCCCGGTGCTTCACCGATAAACATGAGCCGGGCGTCGGGATCACCCTCGCCGAACACGATGTTGTTGAACTGGGTCACGAAGTGTCTGTGCGGCGCGTCGGCGATGTACCGCTCGCGGACCGCATCGAGCTTGGCCTGCGGATCAGAAAGCGACTCGTGGCAGGCCCGGACATCCGTTGCGTGCGCCGGCTCGGGGGGCTTTGGCTCGATCTCCTGGCGGGGCCTTGGGGGCGAGGCCGCTGGATCAGGGATCTTGTCTGTCGGGCCGCCTTTCCCGGGCTGGGACGGTGCGATCCCCCGGGATACGCCGGCGACGCTCGGGCTTCCGAGGGGGAGGAAGTCCACGCCGAGCAACCGGGTGGTCTCCGCGTGCTGCGCGATCAGGGTTCGGGGGTCGGTGTGGCTCACGCCACAGTGAACACGCCGCGGGCGTGCGAGTCAACCGCGTGCGGCATGGGGTGTCTCGGCGGGACCGATCAGCCGTCAGAAGACGGTGTCTCGGGGGTGTCCTCGGCGGGGTCTTCGGCGGTTTGTGACGCGTCTTCGGTCACATCCCCCGCGGCGTTCTCGGCGTCGTCGATGATGTCCTGGATCTCATCGCCGGTCATCGGGGCCTCGCCGTCGCGGGCCCCGGGCTGCTGGGATGGATCGACCTGGCCCGTGGGTGTCGGGATGTTGCTGCCGCCCATGAAATCGGGGAGGAACGCGCCGGCGACCGCGCCGAGCACCAGACCGAGAATCAGGCCCGGGAGGAAGGCGTGGGAGAAGGAACCGTTGTTGTTCGATGCGTCTGACATATCGGAACTCCGTGAGTCGGGAGGGTATCGGACCGGATCCCGGTTCTCTTGTGCTGGATCGGCGATTGGCGTCAATTCGGGCCCGATTTAGCGCAAACGCGGCCGGGATCGGTCTCGGGAGGTGATGACAAGGGCTACCGCAATCGTCGGGTCCGCCAGGACCAGGCGCCGTATTCGATCGCGAGCCGGATGAGTTCGGCTC
>DIYM01000006.1:469-11589 GCA_002429045.1 Phycisphaerales bacterium UBA6054 | reverse complement strand
ACCCAACGCCCGACCCGCGCCGCCCAACCCGAACCGGCCCCCTCGCCGCGCCCGACGCCCGCGCCGGTCGTCCCGGCCCCGAAGCCCCGCACGCACCGCAGCGACGGGGCGTACGCCCGGACCCGCGACGATCGCCGGAACCTGGACGCGTTCGAGTTGGACCGCCGCGACCTGACCGCCGCGGCGTCAGCCCGGGACCCGAGGGGTCGCCCGAGTCGGCGCGACGCGTTGTTCGCGACCCGGGAAGACCTGAGACGGGGCATCATCGCGGCGGAAATCCTCGGCCAGCCCGTCGCGTTGCGCGACGACGCCTGACGCCCCACCGGATACACTGCCCCCATGCACGCACGCGCGACGATCCGCCCTGTCTCTCTCGGGCTTGTGCCGCTGATCGCGGCGCTGGCGGGCTGCGGGACGTTCGACGGAGTCCCGCGCGGCACGACCAGCCTGCTCGACGCGTTCATCCCGCAGACCACCCCCGCGGAGGCGGCCGAGATGGCCGTCGACCCCTACTCCCCGGAACGCCGGTACAAGGGGACCACGCTGCTCTCCAACGCCCAGTTCGGGGGTGAGCCCGTGTACATCGAGTTGTACCTGGACGCGGTCGAAGACACCGACCCCGGCGTCAGGGCCGCCGGTGTGCGGGCGTTGGGCAGGCACGGTGAGCCCGAGCACGTGCCGCAGATCGTCGAACTGCTCGGCGACAACGACCGCTACGTCCGTTTCGAAGCCGCGCGAGCGCTGCAGCGCATCCACAGCCCGGGCGTTGTTCCGGTGCTGCTCGACACCATCCGCGAGGGCAACGAGCCCGAAGGCGATGTCCGGGTCGCGGCTGCCGAAGCCCTCGGGCAGTACCCCGAGGCGCGCGTCGTGGACGGGCTGATCGCCTCCCTGGCCGACAGGCGTCTCTCGGTCAACCACGCCGTGCGTCGATCGTTGATCACGCTGACCGGGCAGGACTTCGGCGTCGACCGGGCCGCGTGGGTCGGTTGGGTCGAGCAGACCGATGATCTCTTCGCGGGCCAGAAGCCCTACGAGTATCCAGGCTTCGAGCGCAGCAAGAAGCCCTACGAGTACCTGCCGTTCGTGCCCGCGCCACCCCGCGAGACGGCGTCGACACCGGTCGGGCTGGATCCAACGCCCGGGGAATAACCCCCGCGACCATCCCAAAGACGGTCCGAGAACCGCGGGTCGATCCCCGAATCTTGGCTCTGCTCACACGGGGAACCGATGTTCTCGATCGGCGAAGTCGCCGATGGGGAGAAGGCATGCTCGCCGCACGAATCCAATCAGGATCGCTCGTGATCGATCCGTCGTACCCTGACCCTGTCCCCGAGCCGGGGACCGCCCTGGTGCGTGTGCAACGGGCGTTGATCACCGAGACCGACGTCGCGGTCGCGCGGGGCGAGATCCCGCACACGGGGGTGCTCGGGCAGGCGTTCGCGGGTGTCGTCGAGCGGGTCATCGGCGCCGATCCGCGCGGTCTCGCGGGGCGCCTGGTGGTCGCGTCGCCCGATCTGCCGGACCCCGCCAGCGAGTTGGCCCGGCGTGGGCTGGGCGCCCACGATCCCGGGCGCTCCGTCCTGGGTATCAGGGGCACGGACGGCGGGCTGGCGGGCCTCGTCGCGGTCCCGACCGGCGTGCTGGTGCCGGTCCCCGAGCCCATCGACGCGGACCGCGCGGTGTTCGCGCTCCCGCTGGCGCGTGCCTTGCACGCGGCCCAGATCGTCCGCATCCCCGGCAAGACCTATGTGACCGTGCTGGGCGACAACCTCCGCGCGCTGCTCGCGGCCCAGGTCCTCGCCCGCCTCAACGCTTCGGTCCGCCTGCTCGGGACCATGCCCGACCGGCTCGAGCGATGCGCCCGCTGGGACGTCCGTCACCGGCATCGCGACGAAGCCGGGCATTGGGGAGACCAGGACGTTGTCATCGACACCGTCCGGGACGGGGACACGTTCCGGGTCGCGTGCGGGATGGCCCGTCCCCGCGGCACCATCCTGCTGCTCGGTGAGACCCCGGCCAGCGACGACCACGCGACGTGCGATCTGGCACCGGTCATCGAGCGCGAACTCACCGTCGTGGGCGCCCGTTGCGGCTCGCTCGGCGAGGGCGTCGAGATGCTCAGGTCGGGCTCGGTCGATCTCGACGGCTTGATCACCAAGCGCTTCCGGCTCGCCGACGCGGAACGCGCGATCAGGGCGGCCGCCGATCCGGCGACGATCGCGGTCATCGTTGACGCGGACCGCTGAGCGGCTTACCAGAGCACGCGTGTGCGGATCGTCTCGGGGATCGCGTTGATGCGTTCCGCGAGCCCCTCGCCGTCCGACGGATCGACGTCGATGACGACGTACCCGATGTCCTCGTACGTGCGCAGGTACTGGCCGGAGACGTTGACACCGAGTTCCGACGCCGCCTGGTGGATCTGCCCGAGCACGCCGGGGACGTTGCGGTGGAAGTTGAGGATGCGGTGGGGGCGCTGCTTGCCCGGCCCGGAAGGCTGCGCGGGCAGATCGACTTCCGGCGCGTTGACCGCGCCCATGGTCGACCCGGTGTCCACGAAGCGTTCGAGTTTCTGGGCCACATCCATCGCGATCGCCCGCTGGGCTTCCACCGTGCTGCCACCGATGTGCGGCGTGAGGATCACGTTGGGCAGCCCCTGCAGCGGCGAGTCGAACGGCTCGCCGGACCTGGCCGGCTCGTCCGGGAAGACGTCGAGCGCGGCGCCAGCGATGTGCCCGTCCCGGAGCGCCGACGCGAGCGCGTCGAGGTCAACGACCGTGCCCCGCGCGTTGTTGATCAGGTACGAGCCCGGTTTCATCGCCCGGATCTGCTCGGCCTCGATCAGGCCTCTGGTCGTCCCCGTCTCGGGCACGTGGAGGCTGACCACATCGCTCGACGATATCAGCTCGTCGATCGTGTCGGCCTGCTCGGCGTTGCCGAGCGGGAGCTTGCTGGCGACGTCGTAGTACCTGACCTTCATGCCCATCGCCTCGGCGAGCACCGAGACCTGGGAGCCGATGTGCCCGTACCCCACGATGCCCAGCGTCTTGCCGCGCACCTCGTGGCTCCCGGACGCCGTCTTCTGCCACTGGCCCCGGTGCGCCCCCGCCGAGAGTTCGGTCAGACGCCGGTGGAGGCACACGATCTCGGCGATCGTCAGTTCCGCGACCGAACGGGTGTTCGAGAAGGGAGAGTTGAACACCGGGACGCCCGCCCCCGCGGCGACCCCGAGATCCACCTGGTCCGTGCCCGCGCAGAAGCAACCGATCGCGAGCAGGCGTTCGCACCGATCCAGCACCCCGCCCGTGAGCTGGGTCTTGGACCGGACGCCGACGACGTGCGCACGCCTGATCTCACCGATCAGCGCGTCGCCTTCGAGTGAGCCCTTGTGCGTGCGCACGGAGAACCCCGCGTCCCCGAGGGCCCCGGCCCCGTCGGCGTGGACGGACTCGAGCAGCACGATCTCGATCTTGCTCTTGGGGAACGACGTCTTCATGTCGGGGGGTTCTGCGGACGCGGTGTTCATGGGGTCGGTACCTCCGGCGGATCGTTGGTCGCTCCGGCGCTCGGGGCTGCTCGGGGCTCGGTGATCGGCTCCGGGCCGAGTCGGACGATCCCCCCGGCGATCAGCCCGCCGAGCACGACCGCCAGCCCGATGCGGTACCAGCCGAACACCGCCAGCCCGTGCTTGTTCAGGAACCCGACCAGCCAGCGGACCGCCAGCGCCGCCGAGATCGTGGCGGCGACCATCCCGATCACGATCGGGGTCCAGCCGATCACCTCGAACATGTTCGGGCCCTCGCCCGCGAGCGTTTTGTAGATCGAGTACACGCACGCCCCTCCGAGCGTGGGCAGCCCGAGCAAAAAGCTGAACTCCGCCGCCCGCCTCGGGTGCAGGCCGACCAGCACCCCACCGGCGATCGTCATCATCGAGCGCGATGTGCCAGGCACCATCGCGACGCATTGCAGGAACCCGATCGAGAGGGCCTGCCCGATCGAGATCTCGTGCAGGTCCGGCCCGAGTTCGCTCTGGTCCGCATCGGCACGCCGGTGCTCTCTGAGGCGTTTCCTGTCGAGCACGATCATGAACACGCCGCCGAGCGCCAGCGCCGTCAGCACGCTGGGCGTGTTGAAGAGGTGCCGCTCGATCGCGTCGTTGAAGAGCACGCCCAGCACCGCGGCGGGGATGAACGCGATGATAATGCGTATCGCCAACGCCAATCCGGCGGCGTCACGCCCGAGCAGCCCCCGGCACATGCTGAGCACCCGCGGGAAGTACAGCCCGAGCACCGCGAGGATCGCGCCGCCCTGGATCACGATGTTGAAGGTGTCCACCGCCGCCTTCTGGGTGGGTGTCTCGTCCAGCCCCATCAACGCCGACGCGATGATCAGATGCCCGGTCGACGAGATCGGCAGATACTCGGTGATCCCCTCGACCAGCCCGAGAACGGTCGCCTGGATGTTGTTCATCGCGCTCATGGGTTCCGATCGGGTCTGGTTCCGGGCGGTGGGTCGGCCCGGGAGACCGTGCCGCGTGACGAGGGTAGCCTCCCCCCGATGATCGGCCGATCCGTCCCCATCCATGACCCGGAAGACCCGAGGGTCGAGGCGTATCGCGATCAGAAGGACGCGTGGCTCCGGGCGTCCCACAACGCCGGGTCGCCCCAGGGCGGCTCTGGGACGGGCCTGCCCGGCGGGCGGTTCATGGCCGAGGGGTCGCTGGTCGTCGATCACCTGCTCGATTCGGGCTTCCGGGTCGAGTCGGTGCTCGTCTCCGAGCACCGGGCCGATGCCCTCGCGGGGCTGCTCGCCCGCGTGCCCGACGCCGTCCCGATCTACCTCAGCCCCCGATCGGTGCTGGAATCGATCGTCGGGTTCGATGTCCACCGCGGGCTGCTCGCGTGCGGCGTGCGGGGACCGGGCCGCGACTTCCTCGACCTGGCTCGCGTGTGCCGGGCGCTGGTCGTGCTCGAGGGGCTCTCCAATCACGACAACGTCGGGTCGGTCTTCCGCTCGGCGTCTGTTCTTGCCGGTGGCGGCATCGGTGTGCTGCTCAGCCCGGGGTGCTGCGATCCGCTGTACCGCAAGTCGCTCCGCGTCTCGATGGGGCACGCGCTCAAGGTGCCCTTTGCGACCGTTCGCGATTGGCCGGTCGGGCTTGCCTCGGTCCGCGATCTGGGTTTCGAGCTCATCGCGATGGACCCCCGGGCGGGGGCCGAGCCGATCGACACGATCGGTCCTCTGGAGAGACCGGCGCTGGTGTTCGGCGCCGAGGGCCCCGGGCTGAGCGACGCTGTTCGGGATCTGATTGGTCGCTCGGTCACGATCCCGCAGGCCCCGGGTGCCGATTCGCTGAATATTTCTGTGGCGGCCGCGGTTGCTCTGCACAGAACCGTACGCCCCCAGGCCTGATCTCGGGGCAGGAGCGAAACCACACACCAGCCCCACCGACCGATCGGAACCCAGGAGCAGCACCCATGTCAGCGATTCTGACCGCCCTCATCGCCATGATGTCCTCGATGAACGTCTCGGGCACCGCGCTCGAGTCCGACGCCGCCGAATCCATGCTGGGTGCGGGAGCCGCGTCGATCGAGGCCAACGCCTACGAGACCGCGTCATGGCCGGCCCACAACCGGGGGCGTCTCAACGCGATGAACGTGCAGGGTCAGAAGCTCAAGGTCGGGCTGGGCAGCGAGACCTGGCTGACCGAGCAGGTCGATCTCAAGGGCAAGGTGCTGGTGCTGGACTTCTGGGCGGTCTGGTGCCCGCCCTGCCGGGCCGCCGAGCCCAAACTGCACGCGGTGCAAGAAGCGCACGAGGGCAACGTCCAGGTCGTCGCGATCTCCGGGCAGGGAGAATCCCAGTCCAAGGTCGAGTCCTACATCGGCAAGAAGTCCGACCTGAACTACACGCACCTCTACGACGGTGAGCAGTCGATCTACAAGTCGATCAAGGTCAGGGCGATCCCGCACGTCGTGGTGCTCTCGACCGATGGGGTGGTCCGCTGGCAGGGCAACCCGCACGACAAGGCGTTCCGCTCGGCGGTGGACCAGGTGGTCGCCAACGACCCGATGATCCGGGCCGATGCCGGGGGTTGATCGGTCGCCCGGTCGGGCCCGCGCCGAACGCTCCGAACCCGATCCCCTGACGGCCGTCGGTCCATCTCCAGAGGACCGGCGGCTGTTTCTTTGGCGTGACCCTGGCGCTCTGGGCCCAAAATCCGGTGGTTTCGCGCGCTCGACGCTTCCCATGCCGTGCCCGTTCGGGCATACTCTGGGCAGCGATCGAACCCACCAAAGACCGGAGAAACCGACATGCCCGCCCCGTCCGCCAGACGTCTGCTCGCCGTTGCCGGTCTGACCATCGCGTGCGTTCCGCTGCTGGCGATGGCGCCCAAGATCTCCCGCGAAGGGGACGGCGCACATCGCGAGAAGATGTCGGCGATGGAAGCGCAGCCCGTGCCCGCCGAGATGATCGAGACGCTGGACGGCTTGTCCGAGTGGGTCAACGAGCCGGTGACGAGCGAGACGCTCACCGCGGGCGGCGTCGTCGCGATCGCCTTTATCGACAGCGGCAACGGGGCATCGATGACGATGCTCAACTCGATGACCCGCCTGATGCGCAAGAACAGCGAGAAGGGCCTTTCCGTGATCGTGGTCCACCCCGAGGCGGGCTGGGACAGGATCGAAGAACTGGCCGAGAACAACCGCATCCGCGTCCCGGTTGTCAGGGATAGCGGCGCGCTGGCCGAGGCGCTGGGCGTGGACAACGACCCGGACGTGTACCTGATCGATCGGGCCGGGCTCTTGCGGTACGCGGACATCCACAGCCGCTCGGTGGACATCGGGATCGCGACGCTGCTCCGCGAGACGCCCGAGCGTGCCGCCAAGAACGCCGCGAAGGAAGCTCAGATCCGTCGCATCGCGATGGAAGAGGACGGGCCCGCGTCCGAGCGAGAGTCCTCGACCATGGGCGCTCCGGCGGCGAGCCCGGAGGCGTACGACCAGGCCTCGTGGCCCGCGCACAACCGCGGCAGACTCAACGCGACCAACTTCCAGGGGCGAACGCTGCCCGTCCGGCTCGGCGGCGAGCGGTGGATCACCGAGAAGCAGGACCTGACCGGCAAGGTCGTCGTCCTGGACTTCTGGGCGGTCTGGTGCCCGCCGTGCCGGCAGGCGATGCCCGGGCTCGATCGCCTGCAGAAGAGCAACCCCAACGACCTGGCGATCCTCGGCATCGGCGGGCAGAGCGAGTCGTTCGAGAAGGTCCGCGATTACGTCAGGAAGACCAACCACTCGTACGGGCAGCTGTACGACGGACGCCAGCGGATCTACAAGGCGATGAGCGTCCGGGCGATCCCGCATGTCGTGGTGCTCTCGACCGACGGCGTGATCCGTTGGCAGGGCAACCCGCTGGACCCCAACTTCAATCGGGCCGTCGAGCAGGTGCTCGAGGTCGACCCCGGTGTCTCCCGCAATCGGGAGGGCTGACAGCCCGACGCGCGATCGGTGGCAAGAATCCCCGATGACCGCAGGCCGCGAACGAGACCCCGCAACGCAGATCCAGGCCCCGACCCGGGAGGCCCGTGGGTGTTCTCTCGCGGAGATCGTGCTGGTCGAGCCGGAGATCCCGAACAACACCGGTTCGATCGCGCGGACGTGCGTCGGCTTCGGGCTGGGCTTGCAGTTGGTGCATCCGCTCGGGTTCGACATCGACGAGAAGGCGTGCCGACGCGCGGGGCTGGATTACTGGCCGCGCGTGAGCCTGACCGAGCACACGGACCTCGGTGCGTACACGCCGGCGATGCTCGACGCTCCGGATTTCTGGCTGTTCTCCGCCAAGGCGGAACGCACGCTCTACGACACGCGGATCGGCCTGGGCGATCATCTGGTGTTCGGTCGCGAGAGCGTCGGTCTGCCCGACGCGCTGCTCGATGCCCATCCCGAGCGGTGTGTCACGATCCCGATGGTGGCCGGCGAGCGCTCGCTGAATGTGTCCAACGCCGCGGGGATCGTTGCGGCCCATGCCGTCCGCGGGGCGATCGAGAACGGGGTCGTCCGGGTCGACAAAAACGGTCGATTGGAACGCCATTTCTGACCTCTCAAAGCGGTTCTGATGCGTTTTTTGGGCGGTTGGGTGAAGAGTGCGCGAACAACGAATCGGGATCGGGCGTATGTCTTGTGTCCGAGACCACGTGGCGAGGTCTGGGCAAGACAGGTTCATCTCTCCTCTCTCCAGAGCAACGTTCCGCCGGTTTCCGGCGGGACGTTGTTTTTTGGTGACTCTGCTCTTTGTGGGACACGCCGCTCTGCTGGGGTTTGGGCGATGCGGATCGCCCGCGTTCCGCAGCCGCCCGTCACGATCACCGATAGAATCGTCGCTCACGCGGGCGTCCCGCGTCAAGGAGGGTGCCCGGTTGCAACGAACAAGAGTCCAGTTGAACGCGCGCCGCGGCTCGGGCGTGCTGACGATCGTGCTCGTTCTGGGCGGTGCCGGGATCATCGCGGGGTGCCAGAAGACGGCGTTGCGACCGGACGATGTCCGCTCGCCGTACGACCGCTACGAGCGGTCCCGGTCCGAGCGTGCCGAGCCGTATCTCCAGGACGCGTTCGGTCGTCGCACGCCGAATCTACGCGGCCGGCTTCTGAATCCACGGGAGTGAACTGCGCGCCTCGTTGGCCCGTGGATGGGCGGGGGGGTGTGCGCGGTCCGATCCTGTGCGATGGGCGGTTTGTTCGGATTGTGCGAGGGCAATTCGGCGTGATCGGCGCAACCGGATCGGGGTGTGCCGGGAGTTCGCGTCGAATGTGCAAGAAATACGCCTTCAACTCCCGATCGATAAGATACCCTTGGAGTGCCCCTTGAGAAGCGGGCACGCCCGCGCAAAGGACCCGCCGTGCCGACCAGCCGCAGCAGCACCAGCCGAGCCATTCCGGGCCGATCGCATCGGCTCCCGGGATCGCGTGCCCGCACGCGGACGGTGTGGGTGGCGCTGGCCGCTTCGATGACGGCGGGGATCGGGCTGCTCTCGTTGCTCGACCCTGGATCGCCGGCCCGGACGGGCGGCATGTCGCTCTCGCCCCTGATGGCCACGGGCGGGGCCAGAGGCGTGGAGGCCGTGTTCGGCACGGCAGAGCCGATCCAACCCGGGCGGTGGGAGTCGATCGTGGTGGTGCACTCGGGTTCGCCCGTGGGCTCGCCCGCGTCGATCGAGGAATCGCACCGCTCGGTCGGTTACGACGGGATGGGCTTCCACTTCCTGGTCGGGAACGGGACGGGGATGTCCGAGGGGCAGATCCACGTCGGCTACCGGTGGATGGAGCAGCGTGACGGTGCCGAGTTGGCGGGGCTGGGCTCTTCGAAAGGGGTGGTCGAGGTGTGCCTCGTGGGCGACGGCGACCGCCGCCCGTTCGGGGACGAGCAACTCCACCGGGCGGCCCAGTTGGTCGCGGCGCTGGCGGACCGCCTCGATATCCGGGCGTCACAAATCATGCTCCACAGCGACCTTGCCGAGACCTCGAGCCCGGGGACCTACTTTCCTCGCCAGGCATTTGAGGATCTGATCGCATCCATGCGCTAATCTTGTCCCCCCGGGCGACGCTCCTCCCAAAGGTTCGTCTTCGGCTTGTTCTCGGCGATCGGCAGCGCCGCGGGCTGGTGGTATGGGATTGGCTGTCGGGATGTTGGAGAGGGCAGGGCGTTTGCCTGCAACCGGGTTCGGATCGGTCCGAATGAAGGACTGCCGGGGCGTTGGCCCGCGGAGAGCCGACCGGGACGTGGGGCCTTTGCCGATGACCGCTATGACGGATGAACTGCCGGAAATCCAAGCCGAGCATAAGAAGGGTGACACCGTCGAGGGGTTCCGGGTGCTCTCCGAGGTCGGGCGCGGCGCCGCGTCGGTCATCTACCTTGTGCAGGATCCGAAGAGCAAGCAGATCTGGGCGCTCAAGCACGTCAAGAAGCGTCACCCGAAGGAGCAGCGCTTCCTCGACCAGGCGGAGATGGAGCAGAAGATCGCTTCGTCGATCGCGCACCCTTCGATCCGCGCGATCCCGAGGCTGATCAAGAAGGGCTCGCTGCTGAACACCCGGGAGTTGTACCTGGTCATGGAGTTTGTGGACGGCGTCTCGCTGCACGAGCACGTTCCCGGGACCATGTCGCAGGTGGTCGATGTGTTCCTCCAGACGGCGCAGGGCTTGGCGCAGATGCATCATGCCGGGTACGTGCACGCGGACATGAAGCCGCACAACGTGATCGTGTGCCCCGACATGGACGGGGGGCTGAACGCGAAGGTGATCGACCTCGGGCAGTCGTGCCCGATCGGGACGATCAAGGAGCGCATCCAGGGGACGCCGGACTACATCGCCCCCGAGCAGGTGCGTCGCGGCGCGATCACGCCGGCGACCGACACCTACAACTTCGGCGCGACGATGTACTGGGTGCTGACGGGCAAGAACATCCCGACCGCGATGGGGCTGAAGAACGACTCGCTGACGAGCTCGATCGACGAGAGCAAGATCGAGGCGCCGACCGCGGTCAGCGAGATCAACCCGGACGTCCCCGAGCGTCTTGAGGCCCTGATCCACGAGTGCGTGCACATCCGTCCGGAAGACCGGCCCGAATCGATGCACGCGGTGGCGGACCGGCTGGACATGATCCTCGGGATCGTGCGGGCCGCGGCCGAGAGCACCCCCGCGGGCGACGAAGCCTGATCGTTGCGATGCAGAGCACCGGGGATCTGAGCGCCGCGCAAGCCGTCGACGCCCTGCGGGCCGGGGCGCGGGCCAACCTCGACGCGTCCTGCAGGCTGGGCTCGATCGATCGGGTCCGCGGCCCCGGGCGGCTGATCGCGACGGGCGACATCCACGACAACCCCGACCACCTCGACGCGGTGATCCAAGCCGCCGGTTTGGCGTCAGAGGCGCCGGCGCATCTCACACTCCATGAGCTGATCCATCCCCCGACGCTCAAGCCGGGCGATGCCGATCACTCGTGGCGGGCGCTCGCCCGCGCCGCGGCGCTCAAGGCCGATCACCCCGAGCATGTCCACACGCTGCTGGCAAACCACGAACTCGCCCAGGCGACCGGATCGGACATCCGCAAGAACGGCGTGCGCCTCG
>DIYM01000006.1:0-388 GCA_002429045.1 Phycisphaerales bacterium UBA6054 | reverse complement strand
GCGTGCGCCTCGTCGAGGCGTTCGACAGGGGGCTCGAGATGTCGTTCGGGCGGCGGGCGGCATCCGTCCGCGAGGCGATCGCGGTCTTCGTGCGTTCCATGCCGATCGCGCTGCGCTGCGAGGGGGCGCGGGGCGACGTGCTGTGCGCGCACTCGCTGCCCGGGCCTGGCATGATGGGGCGGTTCGATCCGTCGGTCCTGTCCAGGCCCTTGCGGGGCAGCGACTACGACTTCGGCGGCGGGTCCGCGTACGCGATGGTCTGGGGGCGGGGCTACGACCACGAGCAGCTCGAGGATCTCACCGAGCGGTGGGGGATCAACCTGTTCGTCCTCGGGCACGAGCACGCGCCCGAGGGCTACCGCCTGGTCCGCCCCAACGCGATCGTGCT
>DIYM01000103.1:19742-20499 GCA_002429045.1 Phycisphaerales bacterium UBA6054 | reverse complement strand
CGCCGGGCGCGGCGACCACGCCGCCGGCGCCGCTACAACCCCCCAAGCAGGCCGCCAACACCGAAGCCTTCAGCGCGAACCACCGCCCGATCCAGATCTTCACCGCCCGCCTCCACGCCCGCTAGTCGGTCTCTTCAACCCTGGAGAACACCCGATCGCCGGCGGGCGTCCCCGGCCAATCGCCAGACGCCCGGAGCGGCACGCCCCCGTCGTCCACACCGTCCGGCCCGACACTGTAGAGCAAGACGCCATCCGACACCCGCTCGGCGTGCTTGTCCACAACCCGGTAGCGGAACAGCCCGTCCGGAGCCAGGACGTCCCGCGGCAGGTCATCGAGATACACCGGCACGAGTGCATCCAACGAATCGGGATACAAGCCGTGATCGAATCGATGCCGGGCGATCGCGATCATCAAGAGCGTCGCGCCGCGTTCGACCTCCAGGCCCGAGAGGGTGTCCTCGATCATGATGAGCGTATCGGCCGTCGTTGCGAGGAACCGGCGCCGGGCCGCGTAGACCCCGTCGCTTCCGAGCCGATCGACCAGTTCCCCGACCCGCTCGGCCGCCGCCGGATCTGAACGGGCCGACACGATGTCCGCCATCAGCGCCTCGTACTCCTCGATCTGGTCTAGCGACTGCACAGGCCAGCCGGTCCGCGACGCCTGCGCGATCTCTGGCAGGCTGACGAACAGCTCGCAGCGCATCGCCCATCCGATGTCGATCGCTTCGATCCGCGCGACCGCCGCCTGGAGTTCCTC
>DIYM01000103.1:8144-19681 GCA_002429045.1 Phycisphaerales bacterium UBA6054 | reverse complement strand
GCGACCGCCGCCTGGAGTTCCTCCGAACCTTCGAGGTTCTCGAAATGGGCGCCGCCGATCGACCGCCTGATCGTGCCGCACGCCTGCTGGGCCACGGCAACACCGACCAGGTTCCCGACCAACGCCCCGCTGTCCTCGATCGGACGCCGGAGCGCCTCGTTGCGATCCACCCACGCGGCCGCATCCCCGAAACGCCCCGCCTCGACCGCCAACGCCAGCCGCCCATCGACCAACCGGGAGTAGCGCCTCATGCTGCCCAAATGGTCCAACATCACGGCGGTCTGATTCTGCGAACCGAACAGCGGGAAATCGTACAGGAACCCGTCCGCCCGAGACAACCGATCGAGAGCCGACGCGATCTCGGATGTGTCGTCGGGGTTGATGGCCAGCGAACCCGACTCGGTCATCACGGTCGTGTCAACAACCCTTTGCAACCGCGCCGAGACATCCAGCCACACGTCCCAGTTCTCACCGCGCACCCGCCCCTGCTCGGCCAACCTCTCGTCGAGCCAGGCGTTCCACGCCTCGGGCGT
Source organism: Phycisphaerales bacterium UBA6054 (assembly GCA_002429045.1). Classification (GTDB taxonomy): domain Bacteria; phylum Planctomycetota; class Phycisphaerae; order Phycisphaerales; family UBA1924; genus UBA6054. Next base: position 19,148 of record DIYM01000103.1, on the reverse strand, counting down.
GCGAGGGTAGGGGTCGGTCGCGCTGCTCAGACCGGCCCAGACCAGCACCCCCAACGCCGCCAGCAGGAACACGAGAGCGACGATCAGGCTGTTCCGTGTCTTCTGCTTCATGCCAACCCGCCCGGATCGTGAGCGCCCTCGGTCATGCCCCCGGCTTCTCCGTTCCGCGAGACCCGCCGCGCTTCGCCTCGAACATGCCCTTCGTCTCGCCGGCGAGGTGGAAGCTGCCGATGACGAGGATCAGGTCGTGCTTGCCGGCGCTGCGGGCGGCGGCGTTGATCGCGTCCCGCACACCGTCGAACGCCAGCGACATCGGAGCGTCCGGGATCTCACCGAACCGGGACGCCAGCTCCGCCGGGTCGGCGGCACGCGGGTTCAGGGACGACTTCGTGAAGATGACCTTGTCGGCACCACGCACGAGCTCGCCCAGCATGCCGTCGATCTTCTTGTCGCGCGCGCACCCGAACACGATCACCATCGAGTCGTACCGCAGGTGCGCCCCGGCGGCCCGGAGGGTGTCGCGCACGCTCTCGGGCGTGTGCGCACCATCGATGACCACGCGCGGGGCGTCGTGGACCTGCTCGAGGCGCCCACGCCGGGGGGTCTGCTCGAGCCCCGCCGCGACCGACCGCTCCGGAAGGCTGAAGCCCCGCTCGCGCAGCTCGCACAGGATCGCGAGCGCCAGCCCGCAGTTGGGCGCCTGGTGCTCCCCGAGAAGCGGCACCGAGAGGTGCTCGAACCCCTCGCCCTCCTCCCCGACGCACACCTTGGGGTGCGGGCCGCGATCGTGGCTGGCTTCGAAACGGCACGAGTAGACGAGGTCCTCGCCGAGCACCCTCAGATCGGCGCCGACGGTCTCGGCGGACGCCCGGAACACCTCGAGCACGTCGGGGTCCTGGGGCACCGAGATCGCGGGCACGCCCGGCTTCATGATGCCGGCCTTCTCGCCGGCGATCTGCGCCAGCGTGTCGCCCAGCACATCGGTGTGCTCCAACTGGATCGACGCGAGACCGACCACGTCGGGCGAGACGACGTTCGTGCAGTCCAGGCGCCCGCCCAGGCCGACCTCGAGCACCGCCACGTCGACCGCCTGCTCGGCGAAGATCAGCAACGCCAACGCGGTGATCACCTCGAAGTACGTGCACCCGCCGAGCGAACCCTCGATCGAATCGGCCGCGTCACGCACCCTCGCGAGCCCGGCATCGAACACCGGCTCGGTCACCAACTCACCCCCGAGACGGATGCGCTCGCGCACGCTGGTCAGATGCGGGGAGGTGAACAGCCCCGTCACGTACCCGCTCGACTGCAAGCAACTGGCGACCATCTCGCACGCAGATCCCTTGCCCTTCGATCCGGCGATGTGGACCACACGCAGATCGAGATGCACGTTGCCCAGCCGCTCCATCAGCGCGTGCATGCGGTCCAGCTTCATCGCGTCGGCGACCTCGGCGCCGGTACGCACACGCTCCAGGTTCGCACGCCCGTTCAGGTACGCCAGCGCATCGTCGTGGCTCGCGAACGGGACCGGTCCATCGGATCGCGTCGGGGAAGCTGCGGGTGCGGTGGTCATCCGGCGAGTGTACGCGCGAGCCCGAGAAACCGTTCGTCAAAAACACGAGAATCCTCGGCCGAAACCCGCCCGGCGCGCAAGCCGGCTCAGGCTCCCGCCGAACCCACCGCGTCGTTGATCAACCGTTTCATCTCCGCGACCGCCGAACGCAAACCGACGTACGCCGCGCGCGACACGATCGCGTGCCCGATGTGCAACTCTTCGATCCCACCGAGCGACGCGATCACACCCGTGTTGTGGTAGTTGAGCGCGTGACCCGCGTTGAACCGCATCCCGAGTTCGCGAGCACGCTTGCCGGCGGCAGCGACATCGTCGATCGAACGGATCAACTCCTCCCGGCGCATATCGCCCCCGCAGACGCCGAACGCTTCCGCGTACGGGCCCGTGTGGATCTCGCAGACATCGAACCCAACCCCCGCAGCCGCCTCGACCTGCGACACATCCGGATCGACGAACGCGCTGACGATCATGCCCGCTTCTTTGAGCCGCGAGACGACACCCGACAGCACCGATCGCTGCCCGACGACGTCCAGACCCCCCTCTGTCGTGACCTCCCGGCGCCCCTCGGGCACGAGCATCGACGTGTGCGGGCGCAACCGACAGGCGATGCCCACCATCTCCTCCGTCGCCGCCATCTCCAGGTTGAGCTTGACCTTCACCAGCCGGCGCAGCAACTCGACGTCCCGATCGTGGATGTGGCGACGGTCCTCCCGGAGATGCACGGTGATCCCGTCCGCCCCGCCGAGTTCCGCCTCGTGAGCCGCCCGCACCGGATCGGGCTCGCCCCGATCCACCGCGTTCGAGCCCCGGTACCTGGCCTGCCGCAGCGTCGCGACGTGATCGATGTTCACACCCAACTGGACCATGCCGCGTGCCTCCCTCGGGGGATGCTACGCCCCCCGTCGCCGCCTCCGGGGTACCGAGAGCCGACCATCCAGCAGCAATTTTGTGCAGATTGACTTGGATTTTGTTCAACTATCCTGTATTTTATTCAAAATGATCTCAACATTGTCAAAGCACTCGGGCGACCATCCTCTGCTCACTCTGCCCCGCGAGGACCTCGACCTGATCACCGAGTTGGTGCTCCTGTCGGGTTCGCTCAAGGCCTTGGCCAAGGCGTACTCCGTCTCGTACCCGACGATCCGGGCCCGGGTGAACAAGACCATCGCCAGGCTCTCCGACGCGGTCGAAGGCGTCACCCCCGACCCGGTCAGCGACCTGCTCGCCGGGCTGGTCGAACGGGGCGAACTCTCCCTCTCGGGGGCCCGACAACTCCGCGACACGATCCGCGATCACACGAACCCGCAGCCGCTTCCCGCGGCACCGACACAAGACAAGGGGAACCCATGATGGAATGGTGGACACCGCAGCAGGCAGGCCTCCTCGGAGGATTGATCGGGGGCGGCGGGGGCGGGGTGCTCATCGGCGGGATCGGGGGCGGCCTGTGCGGCACGCTCGCCGGCAAAGGGCTGGCGCGACGGTTCGTTATGTCGTACATCACCGCGATGGGCGTGCTCTTCGCCGGGGTCCTGCTCGTGGGCCTCTACGCGCTGGCGATCGGGCAGCCCTACCACGTCTGGTACGTGCTCGGGCTCCCGGGCGCCCTCGGCACGTTCTTCGGCATCGGTGGCATCTTCATGTTCCGACGCCGGTACGCCCAGCACGAGCAACGCACGCTGGCCGCCGAGGAGTTCAGGCGTGGCTGACATCCGGACTCTGCTGGCCTGCGCGCTGCTGCTCGCGTGCTCAACGCTGGCGGCGCGCACCGGACCGGCGCACGCCGAACCAGCGGATGCCGGGCCGGCACGAGCGGACATCCGGCTGGACATCCGGCTGGACAACGGGGCCCGCGCGGTGCTCGAACCCCTGCCCGGCGTGGACGCCGTGTCGGTGATCGCGCTCTACGGCACGGGGTACATCGATGATCCGCCCGGCACCGCGCAGACCGTGCACCTCATCGAGCATCTCCGGCTCACCGCGGGCACGGGCAACGCAGAGCCAGGCCAGACGCAAGCAGAGATCAACGCGATCGGTGCCGCGAACGCCGAGACGCTCGCGCACGCCACCTACTACGACTACGCGATCCCGCCGGATGCTTTGGAGCGCGCTCTTCGCATCGAATCGGATCGGCTGCGCACCCTCAGAGTCACACGCGAGGACATCGAACGCGAGATCCCGCGCATCCGCCAGGAACTCACCACGGTGCTATCGATGCCCGGGCTCCCACTGGGCAAGTTCGCGAGCATGGCGGCCGCCCAGGCCTGGCTGCACGGGATCGACACACCCGACCTGACCCTCCCGCGTACGCCGGACGCCCGGTCCGTCCTCGCCCACACGCATCGCACGCACCGCCCCGGCAACCTGACGCTGCTGATCTCGGGCGGGTTCGACCCGGCGAACGCCGAACGCATCCTCCGGGAGACGATCGGAGCTGTCCCCCCCGCCGCCGGAGGCAGAGCAGGGCAGCCCCGGCCCGAACCGGGGCAACTGCCGGCGATCCGGCGGGCTCGGTGGTCTCTGCCGGCGCACGCGGTGTTCGTTGCCATGCCGCACGAGCACGAAGACGCGCGCGCCGAACTCGAAGCGATCGCGGCTCGGGCCTCCTTCGCGCTGGGTCAGCGCCCGGAGATCCGCTCGGCGTTCGCGTCTGGGGTCGCCGCCGCTTCGGGTCGCCTGCCGCTCTTTGTCGCCGTGATCATCGGCGCGGACGAGAACGCGGATGAAGCGGCGGACGCCATCCACCGGGCGCTGGACGCCGCACGCGCCACCACGCCCCAGCAGGCCCGTGCTTCGGCTGATCACCTCGCCCGCCCGATCGACCCGCTCCCCGCCGAACGCATCAACGCGATCGCCCGCCAGAACGCCCGCGCTCGCGGGCTGCCCCCGTCCTCGCAAGCCGTCCTCGCGGCCCAGATCATGGGCAACCGCGCCCTGCAGAACCTGCTCCGCGAGCGGATCGCACCCAACACGGCCCTGACCGATGAAGCGCTCGAAGCCGCCGCCCGTTCCGCGCTCGCTCGGGAAAACAGACGCGTCCTCGTGATCTCGCCGGGGTGATCGCCCGGCCGATCAGGCGGTGGGCACAGGATCGCTCAGACGCTCCCACACCGGCCGCACGACCCAGCTCATCGCGTCCTTGGCGGGCAGCGTCGCCGATGCGATGTGCGGCGTGAGGCACACGCTGGGCATCATCAGCAGCGGATGATCGATCGGCACGGGCTCGGGCTCGTGCACGTCCAGCAGCGCCTGGGCCCCGGGCCGAGCACGCATGAAGTCGGCGCAGGCGTCCGCGTCGACCACGAAGCCGCGGCTGGTATTGATGAAGATCACGTCGTCCTTCATCCGCGCGAACGAACCCTCACCCAACAAACCACGGTTCGAGCGACGACCGTCCACATGCACCGTGAGCACATCGCTTGCCGCGAGCAACTCGTCCAACCCCACCGCCACGGCGTCGCCCCGCCGCTCGGGATCGATCTCGACCAGATCGTGGTAGAGCACCCGCATGTTCAACGCCCGCCCCACCGAGGCGATGCGCGATCCGATCCGCCCGAACCCCAGCACTCCGAGCGTCGAGCCCGCCAGCTGACGCGGCGCCACCAACTCGGTCCGCAAGGCGTTCCACTCGCCCTGATCGATCGCGCGGTCCAGCCCGACGCGGGGACGGATGGCGTCGAGCATCATCGCCGTCACGAACTCGACCACCGCGTCGGTGTTCGCGTCGGGCGTGCGCTCAACGCGGACGCCGCGGGCGGCGCACGCATCGAGATCGATGTTGTCCAGACCGACGCCCGCCCGCCCGACCACCCGCAGCGCCGGCATGCCCGCCAGCAGCTCGCCGTCGACCCTGGTGTACGTGCGCACCACCAGGCCCGAGGCCCGCCCGCGGTGCTCCTCGAACTCCGGCGTGCCCACGGCGGCGTGGATGACTTCGGCACGCTCGCCCAGCCACGCCAGGGGCTCGGCCGTCAACGCCTCGGTGACGATCACGATCGGTCGGTCGGTCATGGGGAATTGGTAGCAAGCCCGGGCCCGCCGCTCGCCCCGGAACCGGCACCGGACGGGAAAATTGAACGTTTCCGGACACGTTCGGCCGATCGAGGAACCAGGCCGGGGATCTCCTCCCCCCGGCCCGAACGGGACCAAGTCCGGGGACGCGCCGAGACACGGATTGTCGAGGAACGCCCCGAACGGAGACGGGCACTATGAACAAGACAGACCTGATCGAAGTCGTGGCGTCGCAGCTCGAATCGAGCAAGACCGACGCGTCCAAAGCCATCGAAGCGGTGATCCACGCCATCTCGGACGGGCTCACCAAAGACGAGAAAGTCGCGATCTCCGGCTTCGGCACCTTCACCAAGAAGAAACGCTCGGCCCGCACCGGGATGAACCCCGCGACCAAGCAGCCCATCCAGATCAACGAGTCCACCACCTGCTCGTTCCGACCCAGCCAGCAGCTCAAAGAGAACCTGCACGCGCAGGCCAGCTGACCGGCAGCACCCTCTGTCCCGGCGTTGCGCTCGGCCGCGTGACCAGTTCGTGCCCCTGGTCGCCCAACCACCCGGCATCGTCGGAACAGCACCGGTGCGACATCCCAGTTCCTACCCACCCGGCGCGTCCAACCAACCGCCGAAAAGCCCCCGCGATTACGGGGGCTTTCTTGTGCGCAGCGGACGGGCTCAGAACGCCCGCTCGGCGAGATCGATCGCACGCCCCAGCGCGGCCGCCTTGTTGACGGTTTCCTGGTACTCCGCGTCGTGGTCCGAGTCCGCGACGATCCCCCCGGCCGCCTGCACGTGGTACATCCAGACCCCGTCCGGGTTCGACTCGTCCCGCTGGTCGACCGGCACCACGATCGTGCGCAGCGCGAGCGCCATGTCCATCTCGCCGTCGAGCGAAGCCCAGCCCAGCCCGCCGCCGTACGGCCCGCGACGGACCTTCTCCAGCTCGTCGATGATCTGCATCGCCCGGATCTTCGGCGCCCCCGAGATCGTGCCCACCGGAAGCGTCGCACGCATCGCGTCCCAGCAGTCCAGACCCTCCCGCAGCGTTCCCGTCACGGTCGAGGAGATGTGCATCACGTGGCTGTAGCGCTCGATCTCCATCACCGCGTCGAGCGACACCGTGCCCGGGCGTGCCACGCGCCCGACGTCGTTGCGCCCCAGATCGACGAGCATCGCGTGCTCGGCCGTCTCTTTCGGGTCCGCAAGCAGATCCCGCTCGAGCGCTCGGTCCTGCTCGATCGTCGCGCCGCGCTTGCGTGTGCCGGCCAGGGGTCGGTTGGTCAGCACGAGACCGCCCTCCCCATCACGCCGCACACGGCACAGGATCTCCGGGCTCGACGCGACCAGGATCGCGCCGCCCGTCTGCATGTACACCATGTAGGGAGACGGGTTCACGGCACGCAGCGCCCGGTACACCTCGAACGGGTCCGCATCGCTCCGCTTCTCGAACCGCTGCCCCACCACCACCTGGAAGATGTCGCCCGCGCGGATGTACTCCTTGGCACGATCGACCATCGAGCGGTGCTCGTCTCGCGTGGTGTTGCTCGGCAGCGGCGTGTACCCCGCGTCGTCGTCGCGGGCGACCCGCCCCGCGGGCAGCGGGCGCTCGGCGAGCACCTCCCCGGCCATCGCGTCGAGCTCTCCGATCGCCGCGTCGTATGCGTCGCCCGGATCGGCGCCCGCGTCGACACGCACCGAGCGGACCAGATGAACCACGCGATCGACGTGATCGAACACCGCGACGCGGTCGTACAGGCCCAGGCTCAACTCGGGCAGCCCCCGGTCATCCGGCGGCGCGTTCTCCGCGCACAGCTTGCCCGGCTCGACCAGGCGCACCGTGTCGTACCCCGCGTACCCGAACCAGCCGCCCAGCACGCAGCCCGGCAACAGCCCGCGTGCCGCGTGCCCCGCCGGCGTGACCACACGCCAGCCCTCGGTGATCGACCTGACAAGCCCGATCGGGTCCGCGCACGCCACTTCTTGCGCCGAGCCGGCCCGATGGTCGCGCACGACCGCCCGCCCATCGCGCACGGACACCTCGATCGCCGGGCGTGATCCCAGGATCGAGTGCCTGCCCTGGCGCTCGCCCCCCTCGACGGATTCGAGCAGGAACGACGGCGCCGCCCGCTGGTCGGGCGCGACCAGGCGCCGGTACGCCAGGATCGGCGTGACGACATCGGCCAGCACCCGGACACCAACCGGCACCACGACGGTCCCCGCGCCGCTCCCACGGGCGGTCAAGACCGCATCGACAAACTCGGCTCTCTTCATGCTCGGCACGGGCCGACTGTAGCAACACCGGGCAATCCCCGTGAACCGCCCGATACGCCCGCGCCGTAGAGTCACCCATGCGATCCATCGCCTCATCGTGCCGCGCCGCCGTTTCCGCCCTGTTCATCGCCGCGCCGGGCGGGGCGTACGCGCAGCCGCCCCAACCCCCGACCCCGATCGACGCCGCCGGACGCGTGCAACTGGCCGACGTGTTCAGGCAGGTCGAGCGGGCCGAGCCGGGCCGGCGGGCGGGGCTGCGCGCCGACCTGATCAGGCGGACCCAGCAGACCGTCCCGATCGTGGTGCTCGTCTCGGACGCCAAGTCATACCTCGACGCGATCTCGGGCTGGGAGGGCCCGCGCCGGTACCCGATCCTCTGGGACAACGGCTCGCGCCGGTCGGCCGAAGACATCGCCCGGTTTGTCCGGGCGTTCGGGCCCGGATCGGTCGTGCGTCACCAGGCGCCCGTCAACGCGACCGACTGGCCGAGCGGGCGCGAATCGCGCGAGCGGGCGCTCTCGCTCGCCGCGGCCCGAGCGATCAGCGACGCCGCGGACGATTACAGCGCCGCGCTGACAGTACTCCGTGACCAGGGCATCGTCTCGCCCGGGATCGTGCTGGCCGATGTGGACGACCCGTCCTGGGCGGCCGCGCTGGCGCTCGCCGCAGCCAGGCTCCAGCCCGTCGGGTTTCTCACCTCGCCCGGCTCGATCTGGCAGCCCATCGACTCGGACCAGGCGGACGCCATCGAACGCGCCGCCCGGGAACTCGCCGAGTCCACCGGGCTGACATGGCGCTCCATCGGCGATCAGATCGACGCGATCACCCTCTGCGGGAACATCTGCCCCAAACTCAAGTTCGGGCCGGGCAAGTCTGACATCTATGCGACCAGCGCCCGCGTCGGACGCTTCGGTCCGAACGGTTCGGCCGAGCGCTGGGCGAACACCGGGCAGGTGTTCGGCGACTACTCGCAATCGGTCTACCGCGCGATGTCCGCGCTCTTCCTCTCGCCCTCCGACGCGTTCATCTTCGACGGCTACCAGGACACGCAGCCCTGGAACAACTACGACGGGACCCGCGCCGGCACGATCCTCTCGGGCGCCGGCATGAACACGCAGGTCCACGATACCCCGTCCAACACCGCCGCCGCGTGGACCGCCCTGACCGCACGCCCGCTTCGGGCAGGGCTGGTCCTGATCAACACCCACGGCTCGCAATCGGTCATCAACCTCCAACGCGGCAAGGTCCGCTTCGCCGAGTTCCCCCTGCTCGAACACCCCGCCATCGCGCACATCGTCCACTCCTTCTCCACCGCCAACCCCGTCAACCCGAGCACCGTCGCCGGCTCGATGCTCGACCACGGCGTCTACGCGATGCTCGGCTCGGTGGACGAGCCGTTCCTCCAGGCGTTCGTGCCCACGCCCGCCGTGGCGCAACGCCTGCTCGCGACGATGAACTTCGCGGCCGCCGTCCGCTTCGACGACGCCCCGGTCTGGAAACTCGCCGTGCTGGGAGACCCGCTGATCACCCTCGGCCCGCTCGGGCAAGGCATCGAACCCGAAGGCGACCGACCCATCGAACTCGGGCTCCGGGGCACCCAGACCGCCCTCGACGACGCGCTCAAGCAGGCGCTGGCGGACCGGGACTTCGCGCTCGCCGCCAGAACACTCACCATCCTCGGGCGCGACCACGACGCCGCCAGGCTCGCGTCCGCGGTCCTCGACGACCCGGAACAGTCCATCGCGCCGGACCACGCCGCCGCAAGCATCCCGGCCCTGTTCCGCGACCGGCGATTCGAGCAGGTGCTCACCGCCTACGCCAACCTGACCGACGAGCAACGCAAGGACCCGCTGCTCGGGGACTGTTTCTGGTTCAGCGCCCGCTTCCTCGCTTCGTCGTCGGGGGACCGCGAACGCGCCGAACGCCTGATGCGGACCTACCAACGCCCCGACTCCACGCTCGCCGATGCAGAGGAGATCGCCATGCGCATCAGGCGATCGTCTGTCGAGGACGCGGTCGTGTTCCTCGAGACCTTCCGCCCTTCGCTGACCAAGCAGTGGGAGTTCAAGGCGCTCGACGACGCCCTCAACCGCGTCCGGGGCAACTGAGGGCCCGGTCCGCAGGCCGATCACTCCGCGCCCAAGAACCCGCCGGACCGCACGGTCCCGTCCGGCGCGATCTCCGCGAACACCGCCCCCCGCTCGGCGGTGCTCAGCCACCGCGCCCGCGCACGCGACACGCTCCACGCGGCCAGCCCGACACGCGACCGCCCGGTCGATTGCAGCACCACCCCCGGATCCACGATCTCGACCAGACCGATCGCCGCCTCGTTCACGCTGCCGTGGTGCGGCGCCTCGATCACGTCGGCGCGCACCTCGACGCCCGATTCCATCAGCCCCGCCACGCCCGCGGTCTGGAGGTCGCCGCACATCAAGAGCGAACGCGTCCCCCGATCCGTCGAGATCTCGAACCGGACGACCATCGAGCCGTCGTTTCCCAGCCACCGCTCCGATCCCGCACGCCCGGACCAGAGCACCCGCCCGCGCGCGTCGCCCAGCACGATCTCGTCGCCCGCGTTCAACGCTCGCAGCGCCACACCGCGCGACTCGATCGCGGCCCGGACCTCGCCCCACACGCCCTCGCGCGACGCCATCAACGCCGGGGTGACGAAGACCGTCTCGATGCCCAGCAGCCCGACAGCATCCGGGAACCCGTTGAAGTGATCGAGGTTGGCGTGCGTGATCACACCGAACCGCACGCGGCCGACACCCAGCGCCCGCGCCGCGTCACCGACCGTGTTCCCGACCGGTCGGTGCAGCCCTCCGCAGTCCCAGAGCAGCGCGTCGGACCCGGACCGGATCAGCACCGCGGTGCCGTCACCGACATCGATCATGTCCGCCCGGAGCCCGGGCACGCGGCCGCTGAACGAGCCGGCGACCGCCGCGTACGCGATGCAGGAACCCACCAGCACCGCCGCGGCCCGACGCCGGCGCGGCGCGAACAACCAAACACCCACGCCCAGCGTCGCCAGCCCGCACCAGAACCAGCCCACGCCCGTCACCGTCACGGATGACCAGACCCAGCCGTCGATCCACGCGGTGAACGCGCCGACCGTGTCCGCCAGCCAGGCCGCCAAGAACCCCGTGCGCCCCGCCCCCC
>DIYM01000103.1:0-8079 GCA_002429045.1 Phycisphaerales bacterium UBA6054 | reverse complement strand
ACCCCGTGCGCCCCGCCCCCCCCGCCCACACCACGCCGAGGACCGCCTGGAGCCATCCCGCAACGAGCAGCACCGCCGCCAGCGGCACCACGAACAGCGTCGCGATCGGCGCGATCAGGCTGAGCACCCCCGTCGAGACCGCGATCGTGGGTGTCGCCATCGCCCAGCACGACAGGTTCACCCTCATCGCGTTCTTCAGCCACCGCCACGCCGACGACCGGGCCCCGTCGCCCACGCCCGGCGGGACACGCTCGAACACGGACCACCGACGCCCGCGGTCACGCTCGGCCATACCAAGCAGGGTCGCGGTCACCCCGACGCTCAGGAGGAACCCCAGCCCGGACGCGTCGCTCGGGCGCCAGATGAGCAGCCCCACACCCGCCCACGCGAGCACCGCGAGCCGGTCGCTGCGTCGCCCGGCGGCGTCCCCCGCCAGCAACGCGACCACCAGCACGCCGGCACGGACGATCGGCGCACGCGCGGGCACCATGAACAGCATGAGCGCCACCACCGACAGGACGACGATCGCTTCCAGGCGCCCCCGCTCACCGGTCGCCCGCACCGCGATCGCGACGAACCCGCCGAGCAGCGCCAGGTGGAAACCGGAGACCGCGAGCACGTGCGCCACGCCGGCGCGCTGGAAGACCCGGTACGTCGAATCGAACGACGCGTCTCGCTCGCCCAGCACGAGGGCGTCGAGCACCCCGGTAGCGTCGGCTTCGAGCGCACGCCGAGCGCGCTGGCGCACCCAGGACCGAAGCCCGAGGAACCGACCGACCGGACCGCGCGCATCCGGGAGAACCCCGACCAACCGAGCGTCTGGCACCGACAGCCAGCCGCCCATCCCGCGTTCGTTCCCCAACCGGCTCCAGTCGGGCTCGCCGGGATTCCTCGCCACGCCCGGCTCGCGGAACACCCCCGACACCCCGCACCGGTCACCGGTCCGCAGCACGCCGAGCACCCCGAGCGGCGCCGTCACCCCCACAACCCCGCCTGCCGACGCCTCTTCACCGCCCGCCCCCACGACGGACGAGACCGCCAACTCGAACCGGACCCGGTCGTCGCGCCACGCCCCCGGAGCGCCCGGGCCTTCGGGTCGCTCGATCGGATCGGGCCCGCTGCGGACCGACCCGACGAGCGTCACGATCGAACCGTCCGCGACCGCCCGGTCGACCCGCCCGGCACCGGGCTCGTGCCCCCGCCGGACCGACCATCCCGCCATCACGGTCACGACCGAAAGCAACAGCAGCACCCCGCCCGCACGCCGCCACCAGCGCCCGGAGCACACGAGCGCACCGGCACCGAGACCCGCGCCCGATGCGAACCACCAATGCGAACCCACGCCCGCCCATCCCGCGCCGCCGATCCAGCAGCCCAGCATCGCGCACGCCAGCACCGCCCAAGCACGCCGGCGCGCCAACACAAACGCGGGCGTCATTGCCCGCGTGCGTGGATCGCCGTGTTCGGAAAGCACCCCCGGCACGGCGACAGCCTAACCGACCACGCCCGGGAGCCCGCCCTCGGAGTCAGTTGCCCGAAGAGGAAATCACGTCATCGAAGCCCTCGAGCAGGTCGATGCTGGTGAACCCGCCGCCGTCCGCTTCGTACCGCACGCCGTCTTGCGACTTGAACGAGTTGCCGAACTCGAGGCGGAACTCGCTGCTGCCATTGATCCGTGCGTTGCTGCCCCAGCCCTGCTCGTCCGAGCCGATGAAGTACCCGTTCCGCCCGGCCGACTGAACGATGAACCGCCCGCGCGGGCGGGCCGGGTAGATCGCATCAGGATCGGCGCTGTCCAGGGTCTCCCCGGTCTCGGTCAGCGGGTACGCCGGACTGCCCAGCACCGCCGCGAGCGTGCGCGATTGCTCCTCGAACTGCGACCCGATCGCGTCCCAGAGACCGATCGCGCTCGTCGTGCCCTCACCCGTGGGATCGCCCGCCTGGTTCGTGCCCGCCGATCCGATCGCGCCGTTCTCGTTGAGGAACGCGGCGTTCGAGAACAGATAGAACCACGCGTCCCCGTCGTCGCTGCTCGCCCGAGCGAACTGCAAGAACACAGGCTCGCCGGTCGCGTCGGCGTTGATCGAGCCCCGCCCGCCCAGGTCCTGGCTCCACACCAGCACGGGGTTGCCGAACGCGTCGACCACGTCGGGGATCTCGATGCCCTCGGCGACCTGCTGACCGCTGCCGTGCTCCATCGCGGTGAAGAACCCGTCGCCCGGAGAGAAGTACGCGCCGTCGTCCGCACCGATCAGATCGGGGTTGAGCAGGATGTTCCGATCATCACCCGCGGTGTAGGGCCCGACCTCCTCGAACCCCCCGGGCTGGTTGTTCTCGGTGTCCGTCCAGATCGCGCCCTGGCCCGCCAGATCGAGCATCGCGTTCTCCGACGCGCTGAACCCCCGATCGAGATTCTCGGTCGCGCCCATGTCCTGCTCGGAGAAGTACCCGGGCATGCGGTCGCCGTTGTCGTTGGCGAACCGGTTGGCGGCGGTCGTGTAATCCGTCAGCAGCGACTGCGTGGCCGCACGCCTCGCCGCCGCGCGGGCGCCGCCCACGACCGGCAGCAGGATCGCCGTGAGGACCGCGATGATCGCGATGACAACGAGCAACTCAACCAACGAAAACGCGCGGGCGCGGGCGATGACTCGCATTGTGCAGGGCTCCCTTTCGAGCTCGGTCCCCGGGCGGTCAGGGAGCACCCCCGACCGCCGTGAAACCACTATACGGACCGTCTCCCACCGCGGATGCCGCGATCAGAAACCTTACAAACCGCGATCGAAACACCGGGCTCTCAACCGCCCGGCACCGCGACGCCGATATCGTTGCTCATGCCCACCGACGGCCCCATCGCCGGGCGCTCCCCGGCCGATCGCGACAACGCCGCCCAGCACGCGGCCCGAGCCCTCCGCGACGGGGGGACCGCGGTCATCCCGACCGAGACCGTATACGGCATCTTCACGCCCGCCACACCCAACGCCATCGATCACCTCGACTCCTTCACCAACAAGCCCGAGCCGGGCACCGGGCCCCGCTCGACATGGCACCTCGCCGACCCGGCGCCGATCCGCGAGCACCTCGATCTCCCCCACGCCACCACGCGACGCCTGCTCGATCGGCTCTGCCCCGGTCCCGTGCGCTTCGTGATCGACCAACCCGAGGAGCGTCTCGCCGAGTGCCGGCGAGCGATCGGTGTCGAAACCGGGGTGATCGACGACGGGCACCGCATCGCGTTCCGCGTGCCCGACCACCCGATCGCCCGGCGCGTGCTCCGCGACGTCGGAGCCCCCTGCGTCGCGCGTCGGCTCGGGGCGGCGAACTGGACGCTCGGCGACGACCCCGGCACCACGGCCGCCATCATCCCCGAGCGCCCCGACCCCGCGCCCGGCGCGATCATCGACGACGGCCCGACCCTCCACCGCGCCCACTCGACCACGGTCCGCATCGATCGAGAGGGACGGATCTCGGTGGATCCGGGCGGGGTGCTGAGCGAACGGGCGGTGATGGAGCAACTCGATCGGCTCATCCTGTTCGTGTGCACCGGCAACACCTGCCGCAGCCCCCTGGCCGAACGGATCGCCCGCGCGATCGTGGGCGAGTCGCCCGCGTCGGGCGTGACCACCCGGTTCGCGTCGGCGGGCATCGCCGCCGGAGAGGGCATGCCCGCGACCCCCGAGGCCGACGACACCCTCCGCGCCCGCGGGATCGATCCGGGCGATCACCGCAGCCGCTCGCTGACCCCGCGCATGATCGACGAGGCAGAAGTCATCTACACCATGACCCCGTCCCACGCCGAGGCGATCATGAACGCCGCCCCGGACGCCGCCCACAAGGTCTTCCCCCTCGCCGACGCCGAACCCGTCGAGGACCCGATCGGGCAGGGCCCCGAGGTCTACGCCCGCACCGCCGACCAGATCGAGCGGCTCGTCCGGGCCCGGCTCGCTACCATCGCGCCATGACCACGCCCGAAGGACCCGACGCTCCCAATCAACCCGCGCCGCCCAGCACCGTGGTGATCGGCTCGGACCACCGCGGCGCTGACGCCGCCGCGTCGATCGCCGAGTCCCTCCGCCGCGGCGGATACCAGGCCGAGATCGTCGGCGCCTGCGAAGGGCCCTGCGACTACCCCGAGCCCGCGTGGCAGGTCGGGCAACGCATCAGATCCGGCGACGCCGACCGAGGAGTGCTCGTCTGCGGCACCGGCATCGGGATGTCCATCGCGGCCAACAAGGTGCCGGGCGTCCGCGCTGCCGTCGTCCACGACGAGATGACCGCCCAGCTCAGCCGCGCCCACAACAACGCCAACGTCATCTGCCTCTCGGCCGATCTGCTCGGCGACCACGTCATGGGCAAGCTCGTCGAGACATTCATGAAGTCCGCGTTCGAGGGCGGACGCCACGAACGCCGGGTCAACAAGATCGCCGCGATCGAACGCGGCCAGGATCCGGCCCGGGGCTGAACCCCGCCACTCAACCCTCGCCAGCGGGCGTCCGCAGCACCATCGACGCCTCGCCGAACCCGACCACGATCACGCCGTCCGCCAACGCCAGCCCGATCGGCGTGCGGCGCACGCCCCGCGGGATCTCGATCTCGACCAGATCATCCAGCACGCCCGTGCCGTGATCCACCAGCATGAGCCGACCGATGGAACGCTCATCGCGCCCCTGTGCCGGGCGCTCGACCAGCACCGCGTGCCGCTCGCTCAAGCCCGAAACCATGAACGCGCGGGCATCGGTCGCGACGTCCGCCGCCAGCAGCGAACCCTCCTCGTCGTACACGCCCATACCCGCCGCGCCGTACACCACGAACCCGTCGCCCGCACGCTCGATCGACACCCAGCCACGGTCCCCACCCCGACCGAGCGTCTCGAGCGGCGCCCTGCGTCGCACGCCCTCCCGGCGCGGCACCAGCCAGAACGTCCGGTCCCCGTCGAGCACCACAAGCCAATCGCCCACGATCCATCCCGCCTCCGAGTCAATCAACACAGCATCGCCGTTCGACCAGTCCACCCGCCCGTCGATCGTGTCCAGCGCGACGATCCCAGTGCCCGAGCCCGAGATCACCTGCCCGTCGCTGGCAACCCGCGCCCACCGCACGTTCGGGTCCAAGGTATCGAGCATCTGGACCGTCTCGCCCGTACGCGGATCGACCGCCTCCACCACGCCGCGCAGCCCGGAGAACCGCTCTTCTTCCAGCGGCTCGTTGCGGACGATCTCCCCGAAGCCCGGCTCGGCGTCACGCGGGCGAGCACCCGCCAGCCCCACCACCCCGCCGCCCATGTCGAGCGAGAAGACGCGCGTCATCGACAACGCCCGGGCCCACAGCCCGCGCCCCGTCTCCACATCGATGCCCAACGCCCTCCCACGCCGGTCCGACACGAACAGCGTCCGCCCGTCGCACGACGCCAGCAGTTGCTCGCTGGCGACCGAACCGTCCACAGGCGTCGCGATCACCCCCCCGTCACGAGCGCCCGGATCGGCGTACACGGCACGGATCGCCGAGACCCGCTCGGTCAGGTCCGTCTCCCACAACAGCTCGCCCGTCGCGATCTCGACCGCCTGGGCCCGCGCGGGCCGGTTCAGCGACCGCTCGGTCGGCCACACCAGCACCATCGCCCGCTCGTCCGCGTGCGCCAGCAAGGGCACCACCGATCCGGCGTCCTCACGCACCCACACACGCGACAGCCCCGCGGCACGATCCGCGCTCGTATGCAACGCCAGCCGCCCCAGCTGCGGCGCGTGCATCAGCACGAGCGACGGATCGCCGCCAACCGAGGACGCGACCGGCGTGCCGGGGATCAGCGCGGGCGTCTGCTCGCGCACGATCTCGCCGCCCAGCCTCGCCCGGCGCTCGGTGCCGCCCGCGCCGACCGTCACCGTCCCGCCCCGCGAACGCGGCGTCAGCTCAAGCCCGAGCCTGCTCTCGAACGACTCGAGCAGCCCGGGCGCGTCTCCCCCCCGAGACTGCCCCCGCAACGCCAGCACAAGCGAGCCCGCCAGCCGGTCCGCGGCGTCCGGATCGATCGCGTCTCCCTCACCCCGTCGCTGGGCGAGTTCGATCGAGCGGAGCCCGGACCGCGCCGCACGCTCGCCAGCCGACCAACGCTCCGCCCCGACCCAGCCCTCCGCAGCACGCTGCCACGCCGAAACACTCGCCCGCGTGACCGGGAACCGCTGCGCGAACGCCGCCCACTCGGCGGGCTCGCTGCCCGCGCCGAGCGCCGACATCCGCAGCCCGGCCAGATCCTCGGCAAACCGGGTCGCGCTGACCCCGAAACGCTCGGCGAGCGCCTGGAGCCGACGCGACGCTTCGAGCTCCGACCGCACGCTCAGCCCCCCGCCCGACCAGATCGCCTTGGCCAACCCCGGCTCGAGAAGCACGTCCTGGTATGCGCGGGCCGCGCCCCCAGGGTCTCCCGACGAGGCCAGCCAGTCGCCCACGCCCATCGCGTGCGCGACACGCTGCTCGTTGGTCCGCGCCACCATCCCGGCGCGCTCGAGCAACCCGCCGCGCAGCTCGATCCCGATGGACACGCCGCCTTGCGATTCGAGCAGGCCCATCACGGCGTCGAACACCCGCGACGCCCCGGACCGATCACGACCGGTCAACCGGATCGCGTCATCGATCGCCCCCAACACGCGCTGACGGTTGCCCGAACGCACCGCCAACTCGGCCAGCGACAACGCCGCCTCCGGGTCCCCCGCCTCGATCCGCGCCGACAGCATCCGCGAAGCGGTCGACCACGACAAAAACGAGTAGACGTCCGACTCACCCGCGATCACCACGTGCCCGTCGGCGATCGCCGGGTTCCCGGTCCGGTCGAGCGAGAGCACCGTCGCCGGCGCGAGACCGTCCGCGTTGACACGCCCCGGCTCGACCATCGCCAGCCCGCCGGTGACCGGCACCGCGAGCCGATCCCCCACCGCGATCGCCCGCCCACGGAGCCCCGTTTCCTGCAGCACCTCCGAGAGCGTGACCGAGCCGCCACGCGCGATGTCGCCCTCGCCCGCGAACGCGTCGATGTCATAGAACGCGACCCGGGTGGACCCCACCGACGCGAGGAACCGCCCGACGCGGACCAGATACCCCGCATCCCCGAACGGCTCGGCGACCCGCTCGCGGATCAGACCCCCGTCTCTCGGGTCGAGCAGACGGACCGTCGATTGATCGGGCATCAGCACGAACAGCCCGGCGTCGGTCAGCACCGGCAGGCTCGTCGCGAACGGAACCCGCGAGCCCCGCGTGTACAACTCCGGCGACACCGACTCACGCACCCACAGCGCCCGCCCGGTCCCGGTCTGCACCGCCGCCACCAGCCCGATCTTGTCGGTCCAGTACACCACCCCGTCGCCCAGCACCCCCCCTTCGGCCGTATGCGTGGGCTGCTGGAACGGGAGGCTCCCGGCGCTGCCCACCGATTGGGCCCATCTCAGCCGACCCGTGGCGCGATCCAGACCCACCAGCGTCAGCCCGACCAGCCTCCTGGTCCGCTGGTTCTTGCGCGCCCCGACGATCACGATGTCGCCGTCGACCACGATCGGTCCGCGCGGCTCGGCGCCGCGGAGGCTCTCGTCCAGATCCCCGAGCCGGACCGACCACACGACACGCCCGGTCTCGATGTCGATCCGGAGCACCTCCGCAGGCTCACGCTCCGAGTCCGACTTGGCAAGCCCCAACGCCGCGAACGCCTGCCCGCGATCGACCGTCACCGAGGCGCTGTCCTCGACCGTGCGCCCGATGCGGCTGCGCAGCTCACGCGTCCCGGGCCGAGAATCCTCCGACGCCGTCTGCACACGCCAACGCGGGCGGAGCGTGAATCGGTCGAAGCAGCTGATCGTGTACCCATCCGCGGTCAGCACCCGCCCGCCGGCGATCGTCGGCATCGACCAGGGCAGGCTCGGACGCCCTCCGGACGCGCGCCCGCCGGGCGGGTCGATCCGGGCCGGCGCCCCCGCCAACTCGGAGAGCATCTCGCTGTGCAGCGCGTCGGGCACCACCCCGTCGAGCGAACCGGGGTCGGAGACCGTCGCACGCCGGTCGCCACGCCACGCCAGCGCGGAATGGTCGCCCGACGCCGGC
>DIYM01000057.1 GCA_002429045.1 Phycisphaerales bacterium UBA6054 | reverse complement strand
GATCCATGTGCTCCAGGGCGAGCGTGAGTTCGCCAAGGACAACAGGACGCTGGGCATGTTCGAGTTGGCGGACATCCCGCCGGCGCCGCGTGGTATGCCGGCAGCCCGCCCACCGAGGCATCGCCCCGGTACGCCCCGACCCGATGCAGGTACGAGACCACCGCGTCGCGTGCCGGGGCGCACGACCCCCAGCCCAGCCCGATGCCCTCGGAGACCCGCCCCATCTCCCCGACCGGGTCACGCACCAGATCGCCGTACGCCACGCGCACCACACGCCCCGGATCGATCGCCGACAACTCCCGCTCGCACTTCGCGTCCGTCGCGTCCAACTCGTCATCGACCCGCTCGCGCAGCGTGTACTCATCCGGCCAATCCTGCAACGCGTGACCCGCCAACGCCGCGTGCATCTTCACGTTCGAGGCAACCACGCTCGTCCGATCCCGCTCGATCCGCACAAACCGCACGTTCCCGCCGAACAATCGGTCCAGCTCCGCGACCCGCGCCGTATGGCTCGGCGACTTGAGCACCAGCGTGCGTGCCCGTCCTGTCCAGACACCCCACCGCGTGACCTTCCAACAGAACATCGCCGTGAGCGCACGCCACCGACCCAGCTCTCGCTTGCTCAGCCCGTCGAGCCCGTGCCAACGCGACCACCGATCGTGCTGGTCAGGCAGCACAAACCGCCCCGGCAGGCTCGACGCCCCGCCCCACGTCGCCAGCGCGAAGTCGTCCTCGCCCGGCCAGTTCCCCCCGAACCCCACGCCGTCCTGGGGCCTCGTCTGCCCAAGAAACGGCACCAGCAAAAACCGCACCACCGCCCAACTCACCCACCACCCCTGACCGGCCAGGCACTGGTACCAACGCGGCGTGACCACCCGCGGGTCGCACGACAGCAGATTGTGCAGGTGGGTCGTCCCCGACCGGTAGTACCCCAGCACCACCACCACGCCCGGCTCGTGCGCGAACCCGGCGCTCGACCCCCGGAACCTCGCCCACCGGACCAACGCCAGCCCGAGCCGCTCGGGCGCGGTCACGACCGTCCCCACCCAAGCCGTCAGCAAACACCCCCCCAGCCGCAACCAATACCGGGCCCGAACCCCGCCGCAGCGAAGCACACGGAACCACACATCCAACGGCGCCAACGCCATCAGATGCCCGATCGGCCACGCGATGCCACCCCGGCCCGGTCTCTCAGACGGCACGCTCATCAGTCTGCAGCATATCTCGATCGATCGCGATCACCCGGACATGGAATCGACCGCTGGCTGACCCTCGACGGGCAGCACCATCCCACCAAGGCGGCAGAACAACACGCCCCCGATCGATGCCGCGACCAACGCAACTCCGACGCCGAACAGGAACGGCACCAAGACATCACTCCGAGAGAGGGAAAAAACCACCTGCCCGTACGGCGTTTCGCGCGTCAGCACGAGCGAGCTGCTCCCATCGAACCCCTCGAACCCCGACCACGCCGGGCTCGCCCCCAGCACCGCGGCCGCCTTCTCGGTGATCGCGAAGAACCCGCCCGAATCCGCCGAAACCCCGCACCGCGCCAGGCCCGCGTACTCGCCGGCCGCATGCACGCGACGCGTCGTCCAGTTGCGTGCCCCTTCCCTCGCCGTGTCGCCGGGCAGGATCTCATCCACCTTCGCGTGCACGCGCACGTCGTACCGCCACCGCAGCCCAAGCGACTCCAGCCCCGACCCCGTCCGGGCGGGCATGCGGCCCCCGTTCATGCCGACCACGTAGACGCGCGAACCGTCCGAAGGCCAACCGAACCCGAGCGGGAGCATCTCCACATCGGGCGACGAGTCGCTGGCATCCTGCACCTCACCGACGCTCAACGCCCCGCCGGGCCCCTGCTTCAGAACGACCGTGCCCATCCCGCGGACCGGCACGGTCCGCTGGAACCGTGCTGCCAGCATGTACGAGGACGCGATCAGCGCAAGCCCAACGCCGCACGCGACCCACACCGAGAGCAGCAGCGCCCGCCCAGACCCAGACCTAGACCTAGACCCAAACCCAGACCCCAGTTGCCGATCACCCACCTGCATCCGGGACCTCCCCAATCTCAAGCCACCCGATCGCGTCGAACCGCAAGCCCGGATTGTACAGCCCAAGGCGCGCGACCGGGATCATCGATTTCAGGGGGCATTGATTTCAAAGATTCCTGAAACTATGCCGCTCTGGGCATAGAATCTCACGCTATGACCATCCTCGCCCCCCCCACTCAGCGACCGCCCGCGCCCGCCCGCCTGCCGGGCTCGGACCCGCGCCTCGACGCCATCCGCGACAAGGTCGTCGCCGGCCGACGCCTCTCGCTCGACGACGGCGCCGTCCTCTACGGCACCTCCGACATCTGGGGCGTCATCGCGCTCGCCGACCTCGTCCGCCGGCGCATGCACGCCGACACCGCGTACTACAACATCAACAAGCACCTCAACTACTCGAACGTCTGCGCGCTCTCCTGCAAGTTCTGCGAGTTCTACCGCAAGAAGGGCGACGACGGCGCGTACACCCGCGACCTCGACTACATCCAGTCCGAAGCGAAGAAGGCCGTCGAGCTCGGCGCCACCGAGATGCACATCGTCGGCGGGCTCAACCCGTACCTCCCCTTCGACTACTACACCGACATGCTCCGCGCCATCCACGACGTCGCGCCCGGCATGCATCTCAAGGCCTTCACCGCCGTCGAACTCGTCCACCTCGCCCGCATCGCCAAGGTCTATAAGAAGTCCGACCCCCAGTCCGGCGTCCGCTGCGTCCTCCAGCAACTCAAAGACGCCGGGCTCGGCTCGCTCCCCGGCGGCGGCGCCGAGGTCTTCGACGACCGCATCCAGAAAGAAGCCTGGAAGACCAAGATCGGCTCCGACGAGTGGCTCGACGTCCACCTCGTCGCCCACGAGCTGGGCCTGAACTCCAACTGCACCATGCTCTACGGCCACATCGACGGGCGACGCGAACGCCTCAACCACCTCGAGATCCTCCGACGATCCCAAGACAAAGCCCTCGCCCGCCTCGGCTACGAGGGCGACCCCGAAGGCTTCATCGCGACCGGCATCCCGCAGACCGAGCCGATCGCCGCCCCGGCCATCACGCTCTCGGGCGAGCACGCCCGGCTCCCCACGCCCGACATGTCAGGCGACTCGGCCAAGGGCGGCTACTACCAGACCATCATCCCCCTCCCCTTCTTCCCCGACGGCTCCGAACTCGAGCACCTCCCCGGCCCGACCGGCCTGGAAAACCTCCGCACCATCGCCGTCGCGCGCCTGATGCTCGACAACTTCCCCCACGTCAAAGCCTTCTGGATCATGCAGACCCTGCCCATGGCCCAGCTCATGCTCGAAGCCGGCGCCGACGACATCGACGGCACCGTCGTCTGGTACGACATCACCAAAGTCGGCGGCTCGTCCACCCACCAAGAAAAGTCCGTCACCGACCTCAAACGGGCCATCCGCGAAGCCGGCTTCACCCCCGTCGAACGCGACACCCTCTACCGCCGGGTGACCCGCAACGGGAAGGACTGGTCAGCAGAGTAGGAGGAGGCCTTGGGCATATTCCTCATCTACATACCCGACCGTGTTCCTCGCGGCTGGCATGTTCGCGTTGCTGCACGTCGCCCTGGTGGGCTACAGCAGGCGGAAGTGGTCTCTGGCAGACACCGTCACCATGATCTGGTGCCTGTCGTTCTTTACGATCATGGGATCTCTTCCTCGGATGGGCATGCTTCTAGAACCCGCCCCTTGGCTCACGAAGCTGCTCTTGCTTGCCATCGCTGCTGCATCCACGGCTACCTCGGTCATGATTGCGCGCCGAGCGTGGCGGTCACCAGCGCCGTCCATCGGGCTCAGCTTCGCCGGCGTCGCGATCATACTGACCTATGCGATCGCAGGAGCAGACTCGATTCCGGCCGCCTTGAAACTCGTGCTGTACACCATCGCTCCTATCGCTATTTGGAACGGCACATACTTCGTCTGCGTGATCGACGAACCGATCGCCGATCGCAGGTTGATTGCGAAAGCAAAGGGAATGTGCAAGCAATGCGCATACTCGCTAGCCGGTCTCGAACCCGCCGCCCCCTGCCCCGAATGCGGCCACCATCATCCGCGACCGATCACCAGCCCGTAACCCCCCCGTTGATTCAGATGCAGCCTCCCATCTGAACACGATCGCTTATCGGCAACACCCACACCGCAGCGCGGTCACAAGCACGCGTCACCGACCCCAACAACACGACGACGCTGCATCGGAAGCCATCCCACGCCGATCCCGTTCGAGGGAGGAATCCGCAGTATGCGGCACGCGTTCTCGCTCATCGAACTCGTCATCGTCGTCGTCATCACCGCGATCATCGCGGCGGTCGCCATGCCCGCGTTCTCGAGCATCACCGGGCGATCCCAGTACAACGCCGCCCACGCGACCTACCAGAACATGGACCGGGCGCTCCAGCTCTACCAACTCGACGTCGGCGGGCTCCCCCCCAACACCCCGATCAACGTGCAGCCTCCAGAACTGGCCGACTATCTCCAAGCGGATGTGTTCGTGATGCCCCCGCCCTTCGGCCGGGCATGGGACTGGAACGGCCCGGGCTCTGGCATCATCAAGTATGGCTACAACATCTCCATCCACAGCACCACCACAGAGCATCAAGACGCCATGGAAGCGGCCTTCGACGACGGCTCATACGCAACCGGCATCTACCGCCGGCACAACCACTACCTCATGTTTCCCGTCACCCTGCACTGACCCTCACACCCCGGGCACACATCCACTGAAACCCTCCCCCGGCTTTCCCGAACCCCGCCTGCGCGTCCAACACGCACGCCCCCGAAGCGGGCATTCCACCCCCGCCGTCAACCCACCGGCGAGATGTAGAAACGCCGGGACACCCCCTCGAGCTCGTGGTGGTAGTAGAACGCGTCCGGCGCCGCCCGCTCGATCGCATCCAGCAAGGCGGGCAGTTCTTCCAGCGTGACCACCGTCCGCAGCGTCGAGCGCGACCGTCCGTCGAACCCGCCGACCCCCGGCTGGAGCGTGTACGTGCGATGCGCCGCGACCTCTCTGACCGCGGCCGCGACCGCGTCGGTGTCCTCGTGCACCACACTCAGCATCGTGAGCTTGAACTTGTGATACAGGTTGTTGAGCGTCTCGGTGCTCACCCACAGATACAACGCCGTGTACATCAGCGTGTTGATCACCGCGGCGAGATCGCCGCTCTTCAGGAACGCCAGCGCCAGCCCGAACACCGTCGAGACCGCCCCGGCGATGATCGCGATCGACCCGACCGGGCGCAGGTACTTCATGGCGAGATACGCCGCGACGATGTCCTCGTCGCCCGTCGAGCCGCGATCCCGGAACGCGATCGCCTTGGCGCAGCCCGCGAGAATCCCGCCGAAGAGCACGAGCATGATCCGCTCGTTCGCCGCACCGGGCTGCACGATCTCGAACTCGGGAAGCACCAGCAGACTGATGACCACCGACGAGACGACGACGAGCGTCCGCAACGCGAACGCGCCGCTGATCCGCCGCACCGCGAACACGATGAGGACCGATTGCATCAGCGTGTAGAGCACGATAAACAGCACCGGGCTCTCGAAGAAGTACGACAAAGAGACCGCGATCCCCTCGGTCCCCGTCGGGATCACCTCGGCGGGGATCACGAAGTACCTCAACGCGATCGCGTACAGCAGACCCGCCCCGATCGCAAGCACCCAGTTGATCGGCTTCATCCGCACCGCGGAGTCTATTCCGTCTCACGCCCCCCCCCATTCCATGAAACCCGCCCCCGGCTTTCCCGTATCCTGATGGCGTGCCCGCACACCACGCATGCCATTCCTGCGGCTACCCCCTCTCACGCATCCGCGCGGCCCCCGACCCGCACTACAACCTCCCCATCATCACCTGCCCGGCGTGCGACACCTCCGTCGTCCGCAGGCGCGATCCCATGATCACCGGCTTCCGCACCGCCTGGAAGTCCGCCCGGGCCGCCCTCTACGTGTTCATCCAGTGCCTCGTCTCATTCATGCTGATGTTCATGGCGGCCGTGCTGCTCACCAACATCGCCCACACCGCCCGCAACGACTACTCCTCCAACCCCGTCGCCCTGTTCCTGACCAACCCACAACTGCTCCGCCAGGACGAGATCGGCCCAGAACTCGCGATCCTCTCCATCATCCTGCTCATCCTCGGCGTGTTCACCGGCGCATGGATCCGATCCGCCCTGCACCATCTCAACACCGCCCTCGTGACGTCGGCTTTCGTTGCGCTCCCGCTGCTGTTCCTGCTCCAGTTCGGACTCCGCTACTGGCTCTGGAACCACTTCGTCGAGACCGGTCGCCCCTGGGGCGACCGGGGCATGTACCGACGCATCCCCGATCTCCTGACCGCCAGCGCCATGCACGCCGCCTTCATCATCGCCGGCTTCCCGCTCGCCAACACACTGCGATCCCTGTGGGCAGCCCAGCAGCGCGCCCGCTGGTCGCGCCGCCGACGCGCCCGACGCAGACTGAGAGACGACCGATGACCCACGCACCCGCGCCCCCCGGCAAGCCCGCCGACACCCTCACCCCACACACCATCCGCACCGACCGACCCTGCGCCAAGTGCGGCTTCAACCTCTACGGGCAGCCCATCGTCCGCGAGCCACACTACAACCTCATCGCCGCCCGCTGCCCCGAGTGCGGCCAACTCGCCGCCCTCCAGGAATACCCGTCTCTGGGCAAATGGGCCGACCGCTGGGCCAAGCTCCTCGCCGCGCTCTGGATCATCGTCATCCTCGCGGCACTCGGCGCGCAGTTCGGCCCCACACTCGGACTCGTTTTTGGCCTGACCGAAACGTCCCGGGAAGACTTCGCGCTCACCATCGCCGGCAGTTACAGCACCTGGCAGAGCGAGCAGCAAGGCCCCCAGCCCCAAACCTCCTTCGGCATCAGCAGCTGGAACACCATCGATCCGCAATGGTGGGCAGACAACAAGTCCGCCCTCATCGAAGCCGCAGGCGGTCGCTCATCGGCTTTCAACCAGCAGTCCGTCTCTATCGCGATACCCCTGCTCATCATCTCGTTCTGCTTCGGCGCGTTCTGGTCCACCCTCCTGCTCGGGACCAAACGCCTCATCGCCCTCGCAATCGCCTGCATCCCCGCGGCCGTCGCCATCGTGTTTGTCTGGTTCGCCACCGCCAACCGATACGACCCGAACACCACCCTCATCGCGCGAGACGCCGCGGGCGAAGTCCTCCGACCCATCATCATCCCGACCGGAGGGCTCGGCATACTGACCGCCCTCGCCAGCGGCGCCTTCTTCGGCCGCCGGATCGCCCGCACCCTGGTCCGCCTCGCGCTCCCACCCCGCATGAGGAGCGCCCTGGCCATCCTCTGGACCCGCGACGGGCTCCCCCCGCC
>DIYM01000083.1 GCA_002429045.1 Phycisphaerales bacterium UBA6054 | reverse complement strand
CGTTTGAACGGGGCGGCGGCGTTGGATTTCGAGAGCGACCCCGCGGGTGCCGGAGAACTGGCCGAGCCTCCCCGCCCGGTCCCCGACCGCCCCGCCTCGCCGAATACCGGACGCGTCGGCGACGACTGGGGCCGGCGCCTGCAGAACGCGGGCAGCGAAGACGGCGCCATGGCGGTCCTGATGGAGGCACGCGGCGCCGAGTTGTCCCGGTCGGCCGCTTCCGCGCTGGTCGATGCCGCTCTGCGCGGTTCTTCCAGACCGATCCGCGAGCGCGCAAGACTCATGATCCAGGCCCGTGCCGCGTCTGCCAGCGTGCTGCTTGCGCTGGAGCGTGAGGTGGGCGATCGCCCGCGCCGGACGCTCATCGCGCTGGTTGACGAAATGCTCGGCAGTTCGTTCGGGGAAGCCGGCACCGCGCCCGAGCAACTCGCTTCGGGTGTCAGCGCCGCGTTGCTGGCATCGGCGGCGGAGCGGTCCGGGGGCGTGCCGCGCGAGGCCGAGTACGCCGAACTCGGGTACCGCGACGCCCTGGTCAGGCGTGCGGGGCTCGAGACGGGGTCGCCCGCGTCGGTCGCGCTGGCGGTCCTCGTCGAGAGGTGGCGTGCACGCGGCGCCGAGACCGGCGAATGGAAGCCCGGGCGGGTTATGCCGGGGCTCGGCGCGATGGTCACCGTCTCGGCCACGCGTGGGCAACTCGAAGCGTCGTACCACCTCGCGTTGGTTCAACTGATGGCCGGCTCGCTCATCGAACGCGGGGGGGTGCCCGAGCGGGAAGTCAGGCGTGTGATGATCCCGCTGCGCATCGAATGGTCCAACGCCCGTTCGGCGATCGCGCAGATGCTCGCGAGCCAACGGGCCGAGGCCCGCCTGTGGCTGCTGTTGCTGGAGGGATCGCCATGAGCAGACGCCGGGCCTTGCCCCTGTTGGTCATCGCGCCGGCCCTCCTGGCTGGCGTCGGGCTCGCGTCGGGCCACGCCCGGGATGGTGCCGGCGCCGCCGGCGCGGGCCCGCTCTCGCCCTCGGAATTTCGACGCGTGTCCTCGCTCGACCCCGATCGTCCCCGGTCCTATCTGCTCGTTGGCGAGTGGCTCGCGCGATCCGACGACACCCGCGCCCTGGCCCGTGAGACGCTGGCGACCGGGGCTCTGATCGCGATCGACGCCGCGAGGGCGGGCCCGTCGGGTGACGCCGCGCGGGTCGCGGGATCGCTGATCGTCGCGCTCGCGTCGCTCGAGCCGGATCCGGACGCGAACCGGGGGCTGTGGATGCTGGCGCTCTCGGTCGATCCGGACCGCGCCGAGTCGTTCCGCTGGCTTGGCGGGCGGACCTGGTCGCAAGACTCCGATCGCACCGCGTCGGCGAGGGCGCTCGGTCTCCTGCGTCGCGGCGACCCCGACGCGCTCGGAGAACTCACAGACGCCCACCGCGCCAGGATCCTCAGCGAGGCCCGATCGCTCGGGCTCGATGCGGACCGGATCGACGCCATCATCCGGGCTTGGCGGCACAACACCGAGCACGATCCCTGCCAGGGGCGGCTGTTTGTCAGGACGCGCGAGGGCGACCGCATCGTCGCGACCCCCTGCCCGAGGCCCGAGTTCCATCACGGGGGCACCTACAGCGACGACTGGGCCGCGATGGTCGCGATCGAGCTCTCGCTCGCCGGGCACACCCCGTCATCGTGGCCCATCCGGGGGGCGATCGGGCTCGATCGCCCCGTCCCCATGTGGACTCCCGATCGGCTCACGCAGGTGTACGGCGTCTCGGCCAGCCGCCCGGTGTATCGCGCCGGGCGATGGGCCGAGCCGTGAGCATACGATCGGGGTTTGGGCACCCAACCTCACGATGCAGCGAGATCCCAGCATGACCGACGCACCAGCCCCCGACACCGCCACCGCCCCGACGGGCAAGCCCGAGATCACTTTCGACGACTTCGCCAAAGTCGATCTGCGTGTCGCGAGGGTCACCCACGCCGAGCCCCATCCCAACGCGGACAAGCTGCTCAAGCTCAGCGTGGATGACGGCTCGGGCACGCCCCGCCAGATCTGCGCCGGCATCAGGGCTCAATATGCGCCCGAGGAACTCGTCGGCAAGTCGGTCGTGATCGTGGCGAACCTGGCCCCGCGCACGCTGCGGGGCGAAGAGTCACGCGGCATGCTGCTCGCCGCATCGGACGCCGATAGGGGATCCGAAACGCGTTCCGTCGTGCTCGTCACGCCGATGTCCGACATCGCTCCGGGCGCCACGGTCTCTTGACCCGATCCGGATCGCGCACGCGTGTCACGGGCGGCGCCCCGGGCCGCCCCGCCCGGTCCGCTCGACGATCGACCTGAAGACACGCTCGACGGCGGACTCCCGCCCGCCGATCTCGTTGAGGATCTCTTCGTTGAGTTCCCCGATGCGACCGACGAGGCGTTCGACCTCGTGCTGGCGGAGCGCGACACGGGCGTCGAACTGGGACCCGATCGCGGCCCTGAGGGACTCGGACGCGGACGCGAGCGCGTCGGCGTCCCCCGAGCGTTTCGCTTCGCGGTAGGCCCGGGTCGCGTCGCCGACGCCCAGACCGGCGGAAACCTCGGTCACGCGCAGGCGTCCGAGCTCCGGGTCGTGGCGCATGTCGAGCGCGATCTCGCGGATGCGCGGCGACATGCGCAGGAACAGGCGTTGCCCGGCTTCGGGGTTGCTCGCGGTGATCATTTCGAGTTGCTCGTGCAGCCCGGGGAAGAACTCCCTCACTACCCCACGCAGTTCTTCCACGCTCGGGGTCCCGTCACGCTCGCCCTTCTCGGGCCCGTCCGCTCGCCGTTCGCCCACGCGGTGACGCCGGGGCTGACCGTCGCCCGATGGCTGGCGCACACGGAGCGAGCGGATGACCTCCGCCGGTGACTCCCCCGCGTCCAGGCGCTCGAGCGCGGCCCGTTGACGGGCGAGCATCGACTCGCCCCGCTCGATCGCCGACTCGATGCGGCTGCGCAGGACCTGCGGGTCATCGACGCGCCACTGCCTGTTGCGGTCGGATTCGGCCCGGGCCTCCCTCGGTGCGGGCGATCCCTCGCGTGCTTCGGGGTCACGCCCCGAAGCGGTCTCGGGCGGATCCCCGGGCGCGAGCGAGATCATCGCGACGAGCGCACCGAGCGGGGCCAACCTGAGCAGTGGTATCGTTGCTCGCATCACAAGGCTCCTTCGCCGAACCAATCGTCGGCGTAACCGTTCGTCGGCCAATCGCCCGCGACCTCGGCGTCCAGGGCGTCCGCCCAGAGTTCGATCGACGCGATCGAGTCTTCGAAGGAGACCCCTTCGTCCAACTCACCGATCGCGAACAGACCGTCGATCCGCTCCTCCAACGCCATGACGGCCGGCGCGCGATCCGGCGAGACGGAGACCCCGCGTTGCACGGAGTAGACCGCGATCGACACAACGCCCAGCATGGCGAAGCCGGCGGCCGCCCGGATCGCTACGGGCTTCCAGCGGGGCCCGGTGGGCATCGCGATCGGGCCCGGGGCCACCGTGCCCGCGACCGCGGACAGCACGCGATCCTCGAGCCCGTTCGGTCCGGCGCGCTCGGCGTCTCCCAACGCGTCGAGCCGTTCGCCGAGAGCCCGCAACGCGGGATCGGTGATCTCTGGATCGGGTTCGGGTATCCGGTTCATGGTGTCGTTCCTTCGTTCATGCCCGCCCCACGCTCGGGGGTCAGGGCGGCTTTGAGCTTCTTGAGTGCCCTGTGATGCCGGGCGAGCACCGTCCCGAGCGGTTCGTTGAGCAACGCCGCGATCTCTTTGAATCCCAACTGCCCCATGTGTCGCAGATCGATGACCTGGCGGTCGGCATCACTCAAGCCCTCCACCGCCCTGCGGAGTTGCTCGGCGTCCCGCCACCGGTCCGGATCGCCCGGCGCCGGGCCCGCCGCGACGCCGCCGAACGCAGACGGGTCGTGGGGGATCGCGTGCCGCTTTGTTCGGCGGACCTCGTCACGGACACGGTTCATCGTGACGCGGAACAGCCAGGGCTCGAACCGCCCGAGTTCGGTGTAGCCGTCCGACTTGAGCTTGGTGGCGAGCGTGACAAACACGGACTGGGTGATCTCCTCTGCCAAGTCCGGACGCCGGAGCTTGGCGTGCGCCATGGCGTAGACACGCCGGGCGTAGCGGTGGACCAGGTCTTCCCACGCCCGCTCGTTGCCTCTCGAGGCGCGAGCGACCAGATCCGCCAGATCGGCGGCATCGGCGTCGGATTGCGGAGCGCCCACCGGTGGGTGCTCCGCGGGGTCTGATTCCCCTCGGATCGTCAATGCCGCCTCCATCTCAGGGCCGAACGTTCTGGGCGTGCTTCCATTGCACCATCCATCGACCAAACCCATACACTCCCGATACGCGGCGCGAGAGGCCGGCAAATCCCCGAACCGGGCGCCTCGGCCGCCCGTAGGACGCACGACGGAGAGGGCTCCACCGCTTGGATACGACGCCACAACCCACTGATGAGGAGGTGTTTGAGCGTTTTCTCGACGGCGATCTCGATGCCTATCGGACACTCATCGAGCGGTACCACGACGATCTCATCCGGTTCCTGACCCGGTTGGTGGGAGACCGGGTAGCGGCGGACGACATCTTCCAGGAGACGTTTCTCCAGGTTCACCAATCCGCCCATACCTTCGATACATCCAGGAGATTTCGTCCGTGGTTATTCACGGTTGCCGCGAACAAAGGTCGGGACTGGCTCCGTAAGAGGAACAGGCAGCGTGCCGTGGATCTTTCGGCTCCGATCGGCGGGCCGGACGGCACGACCTCGTTCGTGGATCTCTTGGAGGTTGACGTCCCCAGGCCGGGCGAGGCGATGGACGCCGGAGAGCGAGACGCGCAGGTTCAACAGGCGCTGCAGCGTCTCCAACCGGCGCTCCGGGAAGTGCTGCTCCTGGCGTACTTCCAGCGTCTCAGCTACCAGCAGATCGCCGACGACCTCGGCATCCCGCTGGGCACCGTCAAGTCCCGGATGCACTCCGCGGTGGCGGCGTTCGCCAGGGCATGGCAAACAGTGACGAGGAACGGCAGCACGGACGAGTGACGAGCGACCCGGACCGCCGGGCTGGCAGAGAGAGGGACCGGCGGGGTGGAACCCGCGGAGACAGACACCCATGCAAGACCCCCAGCACGATCAGCACCGACTGAGTCCCCGAGCCGCCGAGGCTCTGGACCGATTGGTGGAGTCAGAGTTTGAATCCGCCGGGGATGGGCAGGACGCGAGCCGTCTCGAAGATCTGCTTGGACTGCTGGGCACCCCTATCGAACCGACCGCGGACCGCCAGGCCCGGATCGACCTCACGATCGTGATGGCCAAGCGGGCCGAATCAGGGTCTCTCCAAGAACAAGCCCATGTCCTGAGCCAAGCCGACTCCGAGGCCCTCGATCACTGGGTCGAGCACGGCCCTCGGGGTGCCCCCGAAGCACTCCAGGGACGGGTTCAGCGGCACGAACAACTGGCAGAGCTGGGTTCGGCGGGTGGGGGCGAGGCTGGTCGAGCGGATCGCATCGCTCGCACGATGGCCGCGGTCGAAGCAGATCAGCGGCTCCAGTCCGAGCGGATGCGGTTCGAGCAAGGCCCGGAACTGCGCGGCTGGAGGATGCGTCTCGCGGATGTGGTGTCTGTCGCGGCCGCGCTCCTCATCGTGGCCTCGGTCACTCTCCCGGCGATCAACGGAGCGCGAAACAAGCAGCAGCTCATCGCGTGCGAATCCAACATGCGGACCTCGGCGGCGGCGTTGGGGATGTACGCGGGCGACCACGCCGATTACCTCCCGATGGCGACCGCCGGCTTCGGCGGGTCCTGGATGGATGTCGGGACACGAGACCGCTCCAACTCCGCGAACCTGTACACCCTGGTCCGCGCCGGGTACGAGTCGCTTGATTCGCTGGCGTGCCCCGGAAACCCGAACGCCGCCCGGGGCAAGGCCGAGCCCGACGCCTGGGATTGGCGCTCCATGGATGAGATCTCGTACTCCTACCGCATCATGCCCGCAGACGGCATGCGGATCTCGATCGAGGTCCCTTCCGCGGCCCAAGTGGTTGTGGCGTCCGATCGCTCGCCGGTGACCCTTCGGGCGGCCCGCGGGCTGGTCATCTACCCAGAGGCCAACTCACCGAACCATCGGGGTCGAGGGCAACACCTGCTCCGCCTGGACGGGTCGACCGCGTGGGAGTCCAGCCCGGTGGTGGATGGGGACAACATTTGGCTGCCCCGCCCCATCGAGCGGGTTATCGAGCGGGCACGCCGGGAGTTGGGGCTGATCCGCGGGACGGAGATGCCCGAATCCCCGACCGACGCGTTTGTCGGGCCCTGAGGTCCCCGCGGTCGGGTGAGAAGCCTGGTCGGGGTGTGATTGGGGTCTCGGAGAGGTTGTCAATCGGGGGGGAGCGGTCTACCCTTCTGGGCTCGCCAGACGGCGGGCCGTTTTCTTCTATTGAGCCCGACGACCGGGCCGGAGCACTGCCGAGATGTCGAAGAACAAGATCCACAAGGGTGTCCTGAAGCGCTTCCGCGTGTCCAAGACCGGCAAGGTGCGTCACCGCTCCGCGTACCACAAGCACTTGTCGAGCCACAAGTCCGGCAAGCGTCTGCGCCAACTCCGCAAGGACCGCATGCTGACCTCGTCGGAGGCCAAGCGGTTCGAGAAGCTCCTGTTCCGCCGCCTTCGTGGCCGCAACCAGCCGCGTGCGTCGCTCCGCCGCAGCCCGTCGCCCGAGCAGCGTCGCGCGATGAAGGCCGAAGCGGCCAAAGCCAACGACTGATCACCAATCGAGCCGGAGATGATCCGGCTTTGTCCCGCAGCGGCTCGCGGTGAGCCGCGGGAATCCAGCCCCGTCTGCCGGGAACAAAGACCGGGATCTCCGCCGGCTCCGTCAGACAAACTTGGAGTTTGAATATGCCTCGCGTTCGTAAAGGTGCGGCCCGCACCCAAGCCCGTCGCAAGATCCTCCGTCAGGCCCGCGGCTACTACGGCTCCCGCAGCCGTCACCGCTACAAGGCCTATGACGCCGTCCGTCGCGGCCATCTCTATGCGTATCGCGACCGCCGCGCCCGCAAGCGTGACATGCGTCGCCTGTGGATCACCCGCATCACCGCGGCGTGCAAGATGCGCGGCACGAGATACAGCCTGTTCATCAACGGGCTCAAGCTGGCCGGCATCAACTTGAACCGCAAGATGCTCAGCCAGATCGCGATCGAGGATCCGAAGCTGTTCGACCAGATCTGCGACCAGGCGGTCAAGGCGTCGAAGGCCGTCCCGGCCAAGGCCTGATCGTCAGATTCTCGGCGGACAACCGAGCCGGAGCAGCCGATGGAATGGTGGATTGCTCGTGAATGGGCGGGCCCGAACGGACCGGTTGTCGTTGTGTCGTGGTTGGTCTGGGTTGTGTTCTCGATCGTGCTCCACGAACTCGGGCACGGCTGGGCCGCGATCAGAGAGGGCGACCAGACACCCCGCTGGACCGGGCACATGACCTGGAACCCGCTCGTGCACATGGGCGGGTTTTCTCTTTTGGCGCTTCTCATCATCGGGATCGCCTGGGGCGCCATGCCGGTCGATGACAGCCGCATGCGCGGGCGGCATTCTGCGGCGATCGTCCTCGCCGCGGGTCCGGCGGTGAACCTGGCGCTCGCCGTCATCACCCTCGTCCTGCTCGTGCTTTGGATCCCGCTCGCCAGCGGCACGCTGATCGGTTCGGTCAGCATCCCCGAACCATTCCGCACAAACCTGATGCTGTTCCTCTACTACGGAGCGATGCTGAACATCGTGCTGATGCTCTTCAACTTGCTGCCGGCGATCCCGTTCGATGGGGGGCGGATCCTCGCCGAATACGTGCGGTCCTATCGCGAGTTCGTGTACTCTGAGAACGGTCAGTGGATCAACCTCGGGGTGTTCATACTGTCCTTTTTCTTTGTCGCCGATCATCTGTTCCGGTTCGCGGACACCGCGGTGTTCGAGATCTCAAGAGCTGGCTGGGGGCTGCTCGGCTTCGGGCCTTAGCAAATCGTGAAACCGCGCCGGGCTCTCATCGGGTCCGGAACGAGCCGGATATCCTCGGAGCGTGAAGTACGTCATCATCATCCCGGACGGCGGGGCCGACAAGCCGCTGCCCGAACTCGGGGATCAGACCCCGTTCGAGGCGGCCAGCACGCCGCACCTCGACGCGCTCGCCAGGTCCGGCAGGGTCGGCTCGGTCCGCACCACGCCGCCCGGGTACGTCGCGGGGTCCGACGTCTGCAACATGGTTTTGCTGGGCTACGAGCCCGAGAAGTATCACACCGGGCGGGCGCCCCTTGAGGCGGCCGCGATCGGTGTGACCGGCGAGCCCGGGCAGTGGCTCTTCCGCATGAACCTCGTGACGCAGGGCGAGGATGGGACCGATCGAGCGGGCTGCATGGTTGACCATTCCGCCGGCGGGATCGACGGCGACGAGGCGCACGCCGTGTTCTCCGGGCTGATGGACTACTGGCGGCAGCGCGAGCCCGACCTCGCGAAAGACTTCGAACTCACGCCGGGCGTGGCATACCGGAGCATTCTTGTCGATCGCTCTGGGACCTCGTACGCGGGGATGTCCTCGGCGCCGGCCCACGAGATCCCCAACCGCGATCTGATGTCGGTGCGCCCAGAAGGAAACCCATCGGTGCAGCGACTGCACCGCCTGATGGACCTGGCGACCGACTACCTGGCATCGTGCGAGGTGAACAAGGCCAGGCGTGAGCAGGGCGTCAACCCGGCGAACGCCGCATGGATCTGGGGCGAGGGCACCGCGCCGCAACTGCCCAGTTTCCTCGACCGATTCGGGCTCAAGGGGGGCATGCTCACCTCGGTCGATCTGCTCTGGGGGCTTGCACGGCTGATCGGCTGGGACGTGATCGAATGCGACGGGCTGACCAGCTTCCATGACACCGACTACGCGGCTCAGGGGCGTGCCACCATCGAGGCGCTCAAGGACTACGACGTCGTGTGCTGCCACGTTGAGTCGCCCGATGAGGCGAGCCACCAGGGCGACATCGAGACCAAAGTCGCGTGCGTGGAGGCGATCGACGAGCACATCGTCGGGCCGGTGGTGGAAGCGTTGGGTTCTTTCGGCGACCCGGAGCAGGACCCCGACGCCGAGGGCTGGCGCGTGCTGGTCTTGCCCGATCACTACACGCTGTGTTCGACGCGCAAGCACGAGAATGACCCTGTTCCGTTCCTGATGGCCGGTGCGTGGGTCCGCTCGCTCGTCCAGCGGACATACTCGGAGCAGCACGCGAACGAGTCGGATCTGCATATCGAGCCGGGAAGCGACCTGATGGAGTACTTTCTCCGGTCGGGGATGAAGAACACCAGCCGCTAGAACGGGTGCCGGGTTGCGGGTCACCCCCGGATCGGCGACACTGGCGGCATGTCGAACGAACCCGCAACGAACCCACCCGGCACGCCCAAGGCGGGCATCTTCGGCTCGCTGCTCAACGGTGTTGAGTGGCTGGGCAACAAGCTGCCCGATCCCGCCTTCCTCTTCCTGATCGGCGTGTTCATCGTCTTGGGCCTGAGCCATGTCGCGTCCCCGGATCTGCCGAGCGGGTTCGAGGTCCGTTGGGTCCCTGACACGACGCGCGCGGGCGGCGTCGATCAACAGCGGGGGGTGATCGGCAGGGTCTCCGTGACCGAGTCCGGGGAGGTGTTCGAGCCGGCGAGCATCATCGTCGAGGACGACGATCCGAACGACCTCAAGGCGAGGCTTGTCATCGATGCAACCGGAGAGGTCGTTTCTGGGCCGGACGGTGAACCGATCAACATCGCGGACCGCGGATGGGCTGTCTTCGAGAAGGTCCCGGTGGACACCGACGGCGACCCCGACACCCCGCCCGAACTCGTGGCAAACGGCGAGGTCATGTTTGCGCAGTCTCTCATCACCAGCGAGGGTTGGTATTGGTTGCTCTCGAGCATGGAAGCAAACTTCCTGGGGTTCGCGCCGCTCGGTGTGGTGCTGCTGGGCATGCTCGGCATCGGTCCGATGGAGCGGGTGGGTCTGATCTCGGCACTGCTGCGGGCCGCGCTGTCGCGTGTTCCGGGCACGCTGCTCACACCGGCGATGATCTTCCTGGGCATCATGAGCTCGCTTGGTTCGGACGCGGGCTACGTCGTGCTGCCCCCGCTGGCGGCGCTGGCGTACCTGTCCGTGGGCAGGTCCCCGCTGGCCGGGATCGCGGCGGTGTTCGCCGGGGTCGCCGCCGGGTTCAACGCGAACCTGCTCATCACGAGCCTCGAGCCGATGATGAGCGAGTTCTCCCAGAACGCCGCTCAGTCGATCGACCCGGACCGGGTGGTGACCGCGACCGCGACGTGGTACTTCATGGCGGCCTCGACGGTTGTCCTCACCTTTGTGGGCTGGGCGACCACCGCGATGTTCGTCGAGAAGCGTCTCAACACGAAGTCCGTTGAAGACGGCGGGCCCCCGACCGACCGCGAGAACGCCGACGGCGGGCAGTCGACCCTGACCGCTTCCGAAGTCAAGGGCCTGGTGTGGTCGGGCGTGGCGTTCGGGTTTGGGCTCGCGGTCACAACGGCGTTGGTGCTCTGGGAGGGCTCGCCGTTGTACGGGAACCAGGGGGGGCAGCCGCGATGGGTGGTTGTTGTCGTTCCGCTGATGTTCCTGCTCACCATCATCCCCGCGGTGGTGTACGGGACGGTCGTGGGCAACATCAAGTCGACCAAGGACGCGGCCCAGACGATGGTCGAGTCGATGGCCGGGATGGCGCCGATCATCGTGCTCGCGTTCTTTGCCGGCCAGTTCGTCGCGGCGTTCGACGAGTCCGGGCTCGGTCGGATGCTCGCGTTCTCGGGCGGCGAATGGCTCTTCAACCAGCAGTTCGGGGCCGGAGCCCTGCTGATCGCGTTCATCCTCGTCACGATGGTGTTCAACCTGTTCGTCGGGTCGATGAGCGCCAAGTACGCGCTGTTCGCTCCGATCTTCGTGCCGATGTTCATGCTCATCGGCATCCGACCGGAGATGACGCAGACCGCCTACCGGATCGGCGACTCGACCACCAACATCATCACACCGCTGAACCCGTACCTTGTCATCGTGCTCATGTACGTGCAGAAGTACGCGAGCAGGGCGGGCATCGGCACGCTGATCGCCATGATGCTCCCCTACACGATCGTCTTCACCGTCGTGTGGATGATCATGATCGTCGCGTGGAACGCGTTCGGCATCCCCCTGGGTGTCGGCGACCCCGTCGACGTGTTCAGCGACGGGTACACCGCCGGCGCCGCGGGCGGCACGCCCTGACGGTCACCCCCCGCGTCCCCCGCGATCGTTCGTCACGATGAAATCGGCCGCCGATTCGTACTCCGGGCGGTACCTCTCGAACGTCGGCTCTGCGACCGTCTCGAAGTAGCGCCTCGCCTTCTCGACGCCCCACCCGCGCTGGCCCGACGACTCGATGGCCTCCCAACGCGCCCACCGGGTCTCGCGCGATGCGTCCACGAGCACCCCCACGCCCCGGACGCCCGCCAGCGTGCGGTGCATCGCGTGGATCCCCTCGATCACGACGAGCCCCGCGGGCGTGACGAGCCGGCTGCCGATCCTGCGGTGCTCGTGGAAGCACCACGTCGGGACCTCGGCCGGCTCGCCGCGCGAAAGCCGACCGGCGTCTTCGGCGAGCGCGTCGAGGCGAGACGAGCCGGGCTCGTCACGCAGGTGCTCGGGCGTCTTGTCGTAGTCCGGCAGGTAATCATCGGTCGAGATCAGCGCCCCCCCGGCGTCGCCGATGATCCGCCTGGCCAGCGTGGACTTGCCCGAACCCACCGGGCCCGCGACGCACACAACCCCGCCCGCGCCGGGGTGCGAGAGGATCCGGGCGACGGCGTCTTTCCACGCGATGCGGAGCGGGCCAGCGGTCATGCTCCAGCCTAGACCCCGCCCGAGCCGTTTTGGGTAGCATGCACGCCCGGAGGTGCGCATGGAGCGGATGGTCGGTTTGTTGGGGATCGCGGTGCTGCTCGCGCTGGCGTGGTCGGTATCGGTCGAGCGGCGACGCTTCCCCTGGCGGCTGGTGGCATCCGGGGTCGCGCTCCAGGCCGTGCTGGCGACGGTGATGCTCCGCGACACACCGGTGGTGGGGGTGATCGACGCGGTCGCACGGGTCATCACCGCCGCGGTCGACGCGTCGGACGCGGGCATCGTGTTCCTGTTCGGGCCCGAAGTAGCCAACCCGACGAACCGGACCTGGGGCTTCATGTTCGCGGTCCACGCCGTCCCGAAGATCATCTTCTTCGCGTCATTGATGGCGGTCCTCTATCACCTCGGGGTCATGCAGCGCCTCATCGCCGCGCTGGCGTGGCTGCTGCGAACGACGCTGCGCGTTACCGGAACAGAAGCCCTGGTCACCGCGGCCAACGTGTTCGTCGGGCAGACCGAGGCCCCGCTCTGTGTGCGCCC
Source organism: Phycisphaerales bacterium UBA6054 (assembly GCA_002429045.1). Taxonomy (GTDB): domain Bacteria; phylum Planctomycetota; class Phycisphaerae; order Phycisphaerales; family UBA1924; genus UBA6054. The sequence goes on along the minus strand of DIYM01000083.1, from coordinate 3,710 downwards.
CTATCTCGGGCGCATGACGCGATCGCAGCTGAATCTGGTCATGACGGGCGGCTTCGCCACGATCGCCGGATCGGTGCTCGCCGCGTACATCGGGATGCTCGGCGGCGCCGACGAGGCATCCCGGGCGCTGTGGGTCAAGCAGCTCATCACCGCGAGCGTGATGTCCGCACCGGCGGCGTTCGTGTTCGCGAAGATCATCGTCCCCGAGACCGAATCCCCGCCCGACGACACCGATCCGGCACTGGCCAAGCCCGATGAGCCCCACACGAACATGTTCGACGCCGCGGCGCACGGCGCCACCGAGGGCATGAAGCTGGCCCTGAACGTGGCCGCGATGATCGTGGCGTTCGTCTCGTTGTTGGCGCTGGTCAACCTTCCCCTCGGCGCGATCGGGAACACCGAGGCGGTGAAAGATTGGCTCACGGGTCTTGGGGTCGATTCGCTGAACCTGCAGGTCATCATGGGCTGGTGTTTCGCGCCGCTGGCGTGGACGATGGGCGTGCCGTGGGACGACTGCGTGTTCTTCGGCCGCCTGATGGGCGAGAAGCTGGTCGTCACCGAGTTCCTCGCGTTCCAATCGCTTGCCGGTGCGATGAGCCCGGAGTCGGGCGAGGCGCTGATCGCGGACCGCACCGGACGCATGGCGGTGTTTGCGCTGTGCGGGTTCGCGAACTTCGCGTCCATCGGCATCCAGATCGGCGGGCTCAGCGTGCTCGTCCCGTCCAAGCGGACCGACCTGGTCCGCCTGGGGATGCGGGCGATGATCGGGGGGGCGTTGGCGTCCTGGCTCACCGCGACGGTCGCGGGCATCGTGATGCCCGCCTAGCCTGCGCCATGACGGAACAGAAGACCTGGTCGCTCGTCGCCGGCGGGCCCAAGAAACTGATCGGCATGGTCCACCTCGGCGCCACCCCGGGCGCGCCGTTCGCGGAGTCCAGCCCCGACGAGATTGTCGCCCAAGCCGTGCGCGAGGCGACGCTGCTCGCCCGGGCGGGGTTCGACGCGGTCAGTCTCGAGAACATGCACGACGCCCCGTACGTCCACGGCGACGAACTCGGGCCGGAGGTGGTCGCGCTCATGTCCCGTGCACTCTCGGCGGTCCGCGAGCGGGTCGCTGTCCCGGTCGGATTGCAGATTCTCTCGGGCGGGAACCGTCACGCCCTGGCGTGCGCCCGCATCGGGGGGGGCGCGTTCGTCCGCTGCGAGAACTTCGTCTTCTCGCACGTCGCCGACGAGGGGCTGCTCGCCAAGGCGGAGGCGGGGACCCTGCTCCGGTACCGCGGGTTGATCGGGGCGTCGCATGTGCCGGTGTACTGCGACATCAAGAAGAAGCACGCGTCCCACGCGTTGACGGACGACCTCGGTCTGGCCGACATCGCCGAAGCGGCCGAGTTCTTCGGCGCCGACGGCGTGATCGTCACCGGATCCGCGACGGGGCACCCCACTCCGGTCGGGGATATCGCCGAGGCGCGTCGGGGCACCGGGCTGCCGGTGCTGGTCGGGTCGGGGGTGACGCCCGAGTCGCTGCCGGCGATCTTCGAGCACGCCGACGCCGCGATCGTCGGCTCGTGGATCAAGCACGACGGGACCTGGAAGAACCCGGTCGATCCCGAGCGTGCGGCCCGGATGGTCGCGGCCAGGGCCTGAAAGGGCATTCGGGTTCGACGCGGGCGCCGCCTGCTTGGGCAGAGATGCCGATCGGCGGCGCCCGCGTCGCGTTCGGTTGCGCGTGGACTCGCCGCACCCCCGAACCCCGGAAAAGAAATGGAGCGTGCGGGGAGGGAGGCCCGCACGCTCCGGGCTACGCGGTGATCCCGAGGACGCCGGCGGCGTCGGCCGGGGCCGCGTGACGAGCGGGCGAGGGTGCCCGCCGAGCAAGCATGAAGTCTGAGAGCAACGCCGCCGCGACGCTGCCCGGCTCGTGGAGACGCCCGCTGACGCTGTGCACCCGCCCGTCGCGGGTGTTCACCTGCACGCCCACCCAGCCGGGCGTGGTGCCGACCAGCGGATCGTCGTCGCGCAGCGGCACCGGCCCGACCCGGGTCGAGATCGTGTCCCCGATCCGTTCGGTCGTGGCGACGATGCGGAAGCGACGCCCCTGTGCACGCGCCCTGGCGATGTCGAGATCGCTGACCAGACCGGGCCCCCGCGGGCGGGCCCGGACCGTCGCCGGGGTGTTGAACGCGAGCGGGGCGATCGCCCCGAGGGTCCGGGCCGCGTCCTCGCCGGCTAACGCTTCAACGACCTGCGATTCAGACAGCCCGAGTTCCTCCGCGGCGATGCCCGAGGCCTCATCGATCGCGAGCCCCTGCGCACGCAGGTCGAGGATCCGATCCCCCGCGGGCGAGAACGTCCCCTGGACCCGCGTTACGCCCGGCCAGTCGGCCGTCCGGTCGAGCAGCCCCGCCAGTCTCGGGCAGCCCACCACAGCGCCCGACGCGCGCATCGTCCCTCCCCCGATCAACGACGCAACGGAAAGGCCCCCGCCCCGCTCGGCGAGCAACGCTGCGTTGGTTGTCAGCAGCGTACGCCCCGAACGCAGCGCCCACGAAGCGGCTTCGTAGACCGGGGCGGCTTCGCACGCGACATCGATCACGACGTCGGGTGCCGCCCCGATCAACTCGGCAGAACCCAGCGCGCTGGCGTCGTAGCGCTCGACGGACACACCCCCGACGAGTTCTCCGAGCCAGCCCAGAAACAGGCCCGCCGCCGGGCTGTCACCGATCACCGCAACCCGTGCCTCTGACCCGGTGCGGTCGGCCTCTGACATGGGCACGACTTCGAGCCCCGCTCGCTCGATGAACCGTTGCGTCTTGCGTTGCCCCAGGGATGATTCCGTCCGGCTCGCCACGCCTCCGTGCTGAGCGAAGCGCATTACCGGCAGCGCGAGACGCTCGGCATAGAACGCGGCGGTGAGCGGTCCGGTCTGCTCTCCCAAGGACGTCAGCCGGTCCTCGTCATCGCGACCCACACCGCCGGGGATCACCAGCACCTCCGCGTCCGCGAGCGCTGTCGCCACGGCCGCCGCCGACACCCGGCGGGGCTCGGCATCCAGCGCGTGCCCTCTCGTTGCCGGGAGCAGGCCCGTCCCAGCGGTCTTCGCCGCGATCCCGGCCTGCCCCAGCACCCGCGTGAACAATCCGGCGGCCTCGATCGAGCCCGCGACCACCGCCTCGGCCCGATCCCAGGGCGAAGCGATCGCCCCCAGCCTGTTCGCGTCGGCGAGGTCGCGCCGCTCGCGCGCCGATCCGGGGGTGACCGCCGCGATCACGCGATGGCCCTCCGACAGGCACATCTGGACCGACGCGATCGCTCGACCGGCGTGCGCCAGATTCGAGGTTTCGAGTTCGGAGAGATCCAGAACGATCGTGGTCTGCAGCGGCATATCGCGCTCGCTTTCCTTGGTTGCTCGGCAGGTGGTGCCCCGCCGGTGTGCGGCGGTGCCCGAACCGTCGGGCACACGCCTGAAACGAAAACAGCCACCGGAATCTCCGGTGGCTGGCCATGGTGCTCTGATTGTCACGGGCGGTTCTACCCGCTCATTCCAATCGCACGAGACCAGCCAACCGCTTTAGGGCAGACATGCATGCACATCATCTCAACGGCCGTGAGTCGGCTGTTGAGGGTCATGCATGCGGTCTGGCGGGGCTGATTGGTCATCGTGAAAAAGGGGTCTCAATCCGGGTTCGGGACGGGCGGGCGTCGGCCCT
>DIYM01000019.1:9799-10369 GCA_002429045.1 Phycisphaerales bacterium UBA6054 | reverse complement strand
CGATGTACCGGACCGGCCCGCCGGCGGTGCGGACGAGCTCCGAGGGGGACCCGTCGGCCCGGACCCTCCCGCCCGCCATCACGAGCACGCGGTCGCAGGTCAGCTCGACCTCGGGGAGGATGTGCGAGCAGAGGAGCATGGTCTTGTCCTCGGCCAGTTCCCTGATCAGGGACCTGGCCGAGAGGATCTGGCTCGGATCCAGCCCGTTGGTGGGTTCGTCGAGGATGAGGACCGGTGGGTCGTGGACCAACGCGGAGGCGAGCCCGACCCGCTGGCGGTAGCCCTTGGACAGATGGCCGATGCGCCGTCCCGCGACGTCCGAGATCCGGCAACGCTCCATGGCGTGCCCGACCCGGTCGGCGCGATCGTGCCTTGGGATCCCCCAGAGGCGGGCGCGGTAGTTGAGGTATCCGCGTGCGGACATCTCGGGGTACAGCGGGGCCGACTCGGGCAGATATCCGACCAGCGAGCGTGCTTGGACCGGGTTCTGGGCCGGGTCGATGCCGCAGATCGAGACCGATCCCGAGTCGGGTGCCAGCGAGCCGGTGATCATCTTGATGGTGGTGGACT
>DIYM01000019.1:0-9723 GCA_002429045.1 Phycisphaerales bacterium UBA6054 | reverse complement strand
GTGGACTTGCCCGCGCCGTTCGGGCCGAGCAGACTGGCGATCTGACCGGTGGGCAGGTCGAACGAGACGGCGTCGGCGGCGAGCAGCCCGGAGAAGGACTTCGAGATTTCTCGGACGGAGATCATGAGAGTGGCAAGCCCGGGGCTGTTCTGTGACGATACCACCTTCGGACGTTGTGTTCCGAAGTCTGGAGAGACAGTGGACCCGGCGGGCCCCGCCGTGCGAATGATGGTTGGAAGGTCGGTTTCTCGGGCGACGATCGTTCTCCCGGACGGCCGGATCGGACCCCGCCCCTCTGGGCACTCGTGTTGGTCAGGCAGTCATGGTTGAGACGCGCCCGAAGCTGGTCTTGGTCGGGGCAGACCCCCGGATGGTCGCCGAGTTGGAATCGCTGGTGGGCGATCGGTTCGAGGTGGCGCTCCAGCCGGAAGAGCCCGTGCTCAACGGGGTGCTCCGGGCGCTCGGCGAGGGGGTCCTGATCGTCGGGCCGGGCGGGGAGCAGGAATGGACCAATGCGTTCTTCGACGAGCTCGGAGACCACATCCGGCGCCGTGTCATGCAGCTCTGCCGCGAAGCCTCGGAGCTCGACGCCTCCATCAGCGGGGCGGTCGCGGGCAAGCGGGAGATCGAATCGGCGGACGGCTCGCAGCACTTCGAGGTGTTCGTGACATCGCTCGCGCCGGACGACGATGGACGGCGGAGGGTCGCGGCGGTCGTCCGCGATGTGACGATCGCCAGGCGCGCCCAGATGAAGATGGACGCGATCGACCGTGCGGGCTTCGAGCTGGTCCGGATGGACGCTGAAGAGGTCAAGCGGATGAACGCGCTGGAGCGGATCCAGCTGCTCGAGAGACGCATCGTGGCGTACTCGAAGGAGCTGCTGCAGTTCGACCATTTCGGCATTTTCCTGATCGATCACAAACGCAACAAGCTCGAGATGGTCATGCAGACGGGGCTCCCCCCCGAGATCCAGGATCTGGATCTGTATCTCGAAGACGAAGGGTCGGGGATCTCGGGCTACGTCGCCAAGAGCGGGCGGAGTTACATCTGTCACGACACCACGCTGGACGAGAAGTTCCTCCCCGGTCTGACCGGCGCCAGATCGAGCCTGACCGTCCCGCTGCGGATGCACGACAAGGTCATCGGGATCATGGACATCGAGTCGCGGAACCCGGGGGGGTTCGACGACCAGGACCGGCAGTTCGCCGAGATCTTTGGGCGCTACATCGCGATGGCGTTGCACATGCTCCAACTCCTGGTCACCGAGCGGAGCACGGTCAATGAGAACGTCAGCGGGCGGTTCGAGGGCGAGATCAACGAGCCGCTCGAGGACATCCTGCACGAGGTGGACTGGCTGACGGCCCGCCCGGACGCCGATCCCGAGACGCGGCGGCACGTCGAGCGGATCCTCAGCGATGTCGAATCGATCCGTCGCCGTGTCAAGTCGGTCGCGTCTGGCCCGCAAACCCTGCTCGGTGTCGACGAAGCGATGCAGAGCCGCGAGAAAGACCCCGCCATGGTCGGCAAGCGGATCCTGATCGCCGACGACAACCCCAAGATCCGCAAGATCATCGGCGACGTGCTCGGCAACCGCGGGGCGGCGATCGAAGCGTTCTCCGACGGCTCGCAGGCGATCGAACGGCTCGCCCACATCGACCCGGGGTCGGGCGTGCCCGGGTTCGATCTGATCGTTTCCGACATCCAGATGCCCGACCGAAACGGCTACGAGGTCTTCGCCGCGGCCCGCAAGCACTGCCCGGATGCGCCGGTCATCCTGATGACCGGTTTCGGGTACGACCCGCATCACTCGATCGTCCGCGCCAGCCAGGAAGGGCTGCAGGGCGTCCTGTTCAAGCCATTCGAGATCGAACTGCTGATCAACCAGGTCCGCGAGGCGCTCGTCGGAGAGAGCGGCTGAGCCGCTCGGGCCCTTTGGTCAAGGGCATCCGGCCTGGAACCGGGCGAGGTATTCGGACACATCGAAGAAGTTCAGGACGCCGTCCGGGGCGCCGGCGGGCGCGAAGTCCGCGGCGAGGTCTCCCGCGCTGAAGAGCCCGATGAACTCGCTGATGTCGAAGAAGTTCAGCACGCCGTCGGGGCTGCCGGGCGGGGCGAGGTCCGGCGCGCAGGCGGACGGGCCGCCCGAGACGGTGAAGTCGCTGAACGAGCCGCCGAAGTTTGGTGGAGTGCCCGGTGGGAAGTACGAGATCGTCGCGATATCGAACAGCCCGAAAGGTGGAACCGTGGTGGGCCACGCGTCGCTGCCCAGCGCCTGCCCGTCTTCATCGCGGATGGTGATGGTCAGACTGTTGCCTGAGAATGAGAACGAATCGATCGCGCTGCTGCCCGCGTCGTTGAAGGTACTGACATTGAAGCCCTGGATGATCTCGTCAAACGCCGCGTCGGGCACGATCACACGGATCGAGTACGGCTCGGCTGGGAGGAACAGCCCCGCGTTCGGGCTGGGGTCCAGATCGTCCGACAGCCCGCCCACATCGAGCGTGATCTCGACCGAGAACGCCTGGCCCACGGCGAACGGTCCCCCGGGATCGGCGAAGGTCACCTCGCCCAAGCCGGTGTAGACGAGGACATCGGCCGAGAGGGTGCAGGGCGGGGCGGCCAGGGCGGCCGCGGCGAGGACGATTCGGGGCGTGGACATCTCTGAACTCTCCGTGCGTGTGCGGCGGGAACGACAACGGTCTCCTCGGGCCGAAGATATCGAATAAAGCGGCGGATCCAGACTGGGATCACGCCCGATCGGGCGGTTTCAGTGCCTCTCGGCCACCAGAACCCGGTCGAATCCGTCCGAGTCTTTCAACACCCGCTCGTGATCCAGATGTGCATGCAGTTGTGCCATCGCCAGAGCATCGCCGGCGTGCGATTCGGCGAGTTCGATCAGCAGCAGGCCGCCTGACTCGATGAAAGCGGGGGCGTCCGCGATCAGCCGCTTGACGAAATCCAGCCCGTCCGGACCGGCCCGCAGGGCGTGCTCCGGCTCGTGGTCCTTGACGTTCGGCTCGACGGCATCCCACTCGTGATCGGGGATGTACGGCGGGTTCGAGCAGAGGTAGCGCACCGAGCCGTCCCGCCCGGCGACAGGGTGGGTGCGGAGCGCCTCGAGCAGATCGCCCCGGATCAGATCGACCCGCTCGGTCAGATTGTGCAACGCGACGTTCTCGGTCGCGACATCGAGGGCGTCTCGGCTGATATCCGTCGCCACCACGCGCGCGCCGGGGAGGTGCTTGGCGAGCGCAGCGGCGATGCAGCCCGAGCCCGTGCACACGTCGGCGATCAGGATGCCCTCGCCCGCGTCCGAATCACGGACCGAACCGGCGTCGGGGTTCTTGCGGCTGTGTTGGAGCACGGTTTCCACGATCGTCTGCGTGCTCGGGCGTGGGATGAGTACCCGTTTGTCGACCTTGAAGGTCATGCCGAAGAAGTGCTCTTCGCCGACGAGGTACTGGATCGGTTCGTTGTTGAGTGCCCGTTTGACCAGCCCGCGGAGCGTGTCAAGCTCGAGCGGCGCGGCGGGACGCTCCGGATCCATGTAGAGCTTGAGCCGCTCGGAGCCGATGACGTGGGCGAGCAGCATCTCCGCCTGGCGCCGCGGCGCGTCGAGATCTTTGCCCTCGAACGCCCGGGTCATCCACGCGAGCAGCTTGCGGGTGGTCCATGATTGCTGGGCGGCTTGGCTCACGCGGCAAGTCTACCAGCCATCAGCGCTCATTTGCCCTCGAACCAGTTCTGCCCGATGCTCGCATCGACTCTCAGGGGCACACCGAGTTCCATCGCGGCTTCCATGCGGTCCACGATCAGCGTGCACGCGGGATCGGCCCGGTCTTCGGGCGTCTCGAAGACCAGTTCGTCGTGGATCTGGAGGATCATCTTGGTGCCGTCGAGTGCGGAGCCCGGCTCGGCGTCGCGGAGGCGTCGGTGCAGGTCGATCATCGCGAGCTTGATCAGATCCGCGGCCGAGCCCTGGACGACCGAGTTGATCGCCGTCCGCTCGGCCAACGCCCGACGCTGCGGGTTGTTCGATTCGATCTCTGGGATCGGTCGGCGGCGACCGAGCATCGTTTCCACGTAGCCGTACTCGATCGCCTGCTGCACGCATTGGTCGAGGAACGTGGTGATGCCGCGGAACCGGGCTTTGTAACCATCGATGATCTCGGCGGCCTCGGCGTTCGACACCCCGAGCCTTCGCGCGAGCCCGAAGGGCGTGACGCCGTACACGATGCCGAAGTTCACCATCTTCGCACCCGAGCGTTGCTCGCGGGTGACATCTCCGAGCTCGACCCTGTGGATCTGCGCGGCGACCGCTCGGTGGATGTCCTCGCCGGCGCGGAACGCATCGATCAGAGCTTCGTCTTCGGATAGGTGCGCGAGCACGCGGAGTTCGATCTGCGAGTAGTCGGCCGTGATCAGGCGGCGGCCCTCTGGCGCAACGAACGCCTTGCGGATCTCGCGCCCGATGTCCGTGCGGATCGGGATGTTCTGGAGGTTCGGGTCCGACGAACTCAGGCGACCGGTGATCGCGACGGTCTGGTTGAAACTCGCGTGGATCCGCCGGGTCTCCGGGTGGATCTCGTCCTTGAGCGCCGCGAGGTATGTGCTGACCAGCTTGGTCAGCTGGCGGTACTCAAGGATCAGCGTGGGGATCTCGGTCTCGATCTCGGGGTCGGACGCGAGCTTCTCGAGCACCTCGGCATCGGTCGAGAAGCCGGTCTTGGTCTTCTTGATCGGCTTGAGCCCCAGCCCGGGCTTCTCTTCGTGCTCGGGTGCGTTGAACAGCGCTTCGGAAAGCTGCTTGGGGCTGTTGAGATCGAAGGCCCGATCGATGGCGTCCAGCGAAGCATCGTCGATCTGTTTGGTGATCGCGTCGATGCGTGTCTGGAGGCGCTCTCGCTGGTTGTCGAGTTCCTTGGGGTCGACCAGCACGCCGTTGTGTTCCAGCTCGGCCAGCACCTCGACCAATGGCATCTCGACATCGCGGTACAGCGTGCGGAGCGGCCCGATCGCTTCGAGCTCGTCCGACATCTTGTGATCGAGTCGCAGAGTAACGTCCGCGTCCTCGGCCGAGTACGGGCCGGCGTGCTCGAGCGGGACCTCGTCGAACCGTTTCTGGTTCTTGCCGGTGCCGATGAGGTCTTTGATCGAGATGTTCTGGCGGCCGAGCATCGCCATCGCGAGCGCGTCCATCGAGTGCGATGATCGCGAAGCGTCCAGCACGTAGCTGGCGATCATGGTATCGCCCGCGGCAGGCTGCTCATGGGAAGGAAGGTAACCAGCCAGCTGCACGCCCGCGTTGCGGAGCACGTTCAGATCGTACTTGAGGTTATGCCCGACCTTGGCGACCGACGGGTCTTCGAGCACGGGCTTGAGCGCTCCGATGACCGTCGCTTCGTCGAGATGCGTCCCGGGCTCGGGCGATCGGACCGGGACGTAATACCCGGTGCCAGCCTTTGTCGAGACACACACGCCGACCAGGTCGGCCAGCATCGGGCGCAGTCCGGTGGTCTCGGTGTCGATCGCCACGACATCGGCGGACTTCATCTCCTCGACGAGCGCATCGAGTTCTTTCTTGGTCCGAACGGTGCGGTAGTCGCCCTCCGCCGATTCGGCTGCCGCCTGCGCGGTGTGTTCGAAGAGCGTGCCGAACGCCGATCCGCCCCGCCCGGTCGTTGCAGACTCTTCCGAGGTTTCGCCCAGAAGGGACTTGAGTTCGTCCTGGTACCGGTTGAAACCCAGCTCGCGCAGCACCGGCATCAGCCCGGCGAGGTTCAGGTCCCCGGTTCTCGCGGCCTCCAGGTCAAGCTGCACGGGCACATCGTGACGCAGAGAAACAAGCTCTTTCGAGAGCGGCAGCCGGTCCTTGAACGCCAGGATGTTCTCCCGCCGCTTGCCCTTGATCGCGCCGGACTCGGCCGCCCCGACCACCGCGTCGAGCGAGCCGTGCTCGGCGATCAGCTTGGCCGCGGTCTTCGCCCCGATGCCGGGCACGCCGGGCACGTTGTCCACGGTGTCGCCCATCAGCGCCAGCATGTCGATGACCTGGCCCGGGCGGATCCCGTCTTCATCCATCAGCGTCTGCTCGGTGATGAGCTTGTCGGTGTGGACGTCGTACATCTCCGTGAGCGGCGACCCGGACCCGAGCAGCTGCTTGAGGTCCTTGTCCTTGCTGATGATCCGCACGCGGATGTCGGGGTGGTCGGCCGAGTAGGTGCTGGCGATCGTCGCGATGACGTCGTCGGCCTCGAAGCCCTCCGCGCCGAGCACCGGCACGCCCAGCAGCCTGAGGATGTCCAGGGCCCGGTCCACCTGCGGCCCGAGGTCTTCGGGCGGCGCGTCGCGGTTGGCTTTGTAATCGGGGTACAGCCCGGAGCGGAAGGTGCCGCGGTCGCCGCCGATGTCTAAAGCGACGGCCAGGTACGCCGGGTCGCCGTCGCCCTTGAGCTGCCCGGCGTCGCGCTTGAGGACTTTGAGCAGCATGCCGACGAAGCCGAACGTCATGTTGGTCGGCTCGCCGGTGACGGGCGAGGTCATGCGGCTGCGGATCGCGTGGTAGGCGCGGAAGAACTGGGCGTAGCCGTCGATGAGGTAGAGGGTTTTCATCGGGCGATGGTAGGGGGTGGACCGTACGATCCGATCGATGGACGCTGCCGACCAAAAACTGCTCAAGCGCTTGGTAGATCGCCAGATCGATCCATGCAAGGGCGTTCGATTTGCCGTCGGTATGCTCCGTCCGTTCCTGTTGCCAGCCGGCGTCATCGGCTGGTTCGGTGGGCGGTACATTGAATGGCTCACTGGTGGGTTGTTGACGGCCAACGCCGTGAGCATCCTCCTGCCGGTATCAGTTATCATTTGGCTTACGACGTGGTTGATCCCGATCCGCATCCGCTTGCACACCGAGCGGGTGTGCCGGGAGCACGACTGGTTTCTCTGCCCGTGGTGTCGCTACCCGCTGACAGACCTCCCGGATTCGGGTCGCTGCCCGGAGTGCGGCAAGCGGTATGAGCGAGCGAACTCCTGTCAGCTCTACCGGAACGCCTACGGACCTGAGCCGTTTCCGGAGGTGCTCCGCGAACGTGATCACAAGGCATGGTCCGAAGCGATTTCGATGCAGCATGACTCGGAAGGTGACAGGTGAATCAACTCTTGCCGCTAGCCTGCCTCGCCTGAGGATTCTACGAGAGAGTGACACATGAGCTTCCAAAGCAGTATCGGCAGCATGATCGAGATGGTCGCGTGGAGACACATTGCAATGACGGCGGCGAGCCATCGAGGAATCCAAGTGGATACTGGAAGTAGCATGACGCTCCCGAACAAAGCGACACCGCCGATGAAGGGGATCCACGAGTAGCTCCTGCCGCGATTACGGCAGTGCAAGCCAGCGATCGGATTCAATACCACAATCGTTAGGCCGAACGAAAGCAGGAGGATGCTGGCAATCCACTGAATCACTTCTGCGATGCCAAATGACTCGTGTCCTTGCCAGGCCAGTCGAACGCGGCCTCGCCCGTGACCGTCTCGTGCAGTACGGTCAGGCGGCGGGCGTAGGGCTGGGACTGGGTCACGCCGCGGCGCTGCATCACCGCCATCGCGACCTCGACGAACTTGCCCAGCCGGTAGGTCTTGGTCCCCGCGTCGGTCACCCAGTCGAAGGCTTTGGACGTGCCGCTGATCGGCGTCGACGCGGCGTGCATCACGCCCGTGCCCACGATCGCGCCGGTCATGATGCGGGTGCCGATCGCGGTCTTGGCGTGGTCGCCCATGGTCACGCCGAGGAACGTCTGCCCGGTCTTCTCCATCTTGCTGTCTGCGGTCGCCCGGGCGGTGATCTCGGTGTAGGTGTTGAGCAGGTTGGAGTTGGTGGTGTCGGCGCCGAGGTTGCACCACTCGCCGATCCAGCTGTCGCCCAGATGCCCGGCGTGCCCCTTGTTGGCGTAGCCCTGGAAGACGGTGCCCCCGACCTCGCCGGCGACCTTGCACACCGGCCCGATCGCGGTCCGGGCCTTGACCAGCGCGTGCTCGAGCACCGTCGACCCGGGTCCGATGTACGCCGGCCCGGTGATGATCGCGCCGGGGCGGACCACCGCGTTCTCGTCGATGACGATCGGGCCGTCCTCGGCGTTGAGCACGACGGTCGGTGCGACCGTCGCGGACGGGTGGACACAGATCGGGAGTTGCCCGAGCCGCTGCACGCCCTCGGCCGCGGGGGCTTTGGGCATGCGCTCGGTGAGGTGGTCCAGGTCCCACGCCAGGCAGCGGTCCCGGAACGCCCGCCAGGACCAGGGGCGCGCGAGCAGCACCTCGTCTTCGATCTCGACGGTCTGCATGTCCGGGTTCCCGCCGGTCAGCAGGGCCCGGACGCCGGCGTTGGTCAGGCGCACCGCGACCATGTCGTTGGATGACCGCTCGATCGCGACCTCGCCGAGCTTCAGGTTCCCGATCGCGTCCAGCGGCAGCGGGCAGCGCCCGTTGATCAGCAGGACCTCGGCGTCGTCGTCGGGCTCGGGGGGGCGGTTGACCGGGACGGGCGACGACTCTTCGATGAGTTCGACCATCGTCTGGGGCACGACGGCGCCGACCAACTCGATGTCCATCCCCGCCACGAGGCGCTCGGCGGTCGTGAGGGCGCCGGTCCGGATCTCGAACGAAGCGCGCAGGTCGGTGAGCGGGCTCAGCAGCCCCTTGGCGTCGTCGAACAGGATCGCGGGCGTGGGCATAGTGGGGCAGTCTAGCGTGGCGGCGGCGGGGGCTCGGGCTCTATTCCCTGCGTGAGAACCGTTGCGTGTGCGGGTGCTGGAAGCCGAAGACCGGCGCCGCCGCGAACAGCGGGAAGCTCATCACCAGCGCGCTCAGCGATGTGTACAGCGCCGACCAGAACCCGGTCACCAGCCCGTTCGTGCCGCTCCAGTGCACGGTGTCGTCGAACAGCGTCCGGACGCCCATGACCGATACGACCACGATCGACGCGACCAGCGATCCAGGGACGGAGAGCACGACGAGCGTCAGCGGGTTGTGGCGGATCACCACGCCCCGGCTGGCGATCACCAGCTGGGCGCACAGCAGGCAGCCCAACGCGTGGGGCCCGGGGATGACAGCCGCGCCGCCGTCGATCAGCGTGACGGGATTGAGCAGGTCGGTGATCAGCCCGAGGGCGAGCGCCGTCCAGACGGCGGCCCGCGTCTCGGCGTGCAACGCGACGAACACCAGCAGCGGGATGACGAAACTGGGGTGGACACCGCCCGAGCCCGCATCGAGCACGGGGGGTAGCGCGGCCTCGAGCCCGAAGCACACCCACGACGCCAGGCACAGCACGATCAGGTTCATCCGCCACCGTCCGATCGCGCGGGCAGCCTCAGGATGACCTCGGAGATGCGCCGGATATCCACACGGGGCCGGACCGTGATCAGGCGGCGCAGCGGCTGGTTGGGGCTGGGCTCGATCCGCTCGATCTCGCCGATCACCAGCATCTGGGCGTGGCGAGGCCACGCCTCGTCATAGAGCCGGATCGTCTGGCCGATCATGAGTTCTTGCGCGCGCCCATCCGCGGGGTCGGAGGTTGTGCCGATGAGCGTGCCTTCTCCCGCCGACTCGAGCAGGCATGCCGCCCGGCGCCCCGTCTCCTCATCGAGCACGACGAAGCCCTGGAGCGTCTGCCCCGGAGCGGTGATCGGGAGGACCTGGCTCGTGCGGGCGCCCGCCTCGGCGACACGCCCG
>DIYM01000068.1 GCA_002429045.1 Phycisphaerales bacterium UBA6054 | reverse complement strand
AAGGGGCTCGCCCGCTGGCGCCGAGCCGATGGTGTCGATCCCCAGCCTGGCCGAGCCCATGGAGCTGACGACGCTGATCGACTTCGTCGGCACGACGCTGAATCTGAACATCGTCGTCAAGGGGACGCCGACCGGAGAGGTGGTGTTCAACGCGCCGGTGAAGGTGCCGCAGGGCAGGCTGCTCGATCTGCTCGACGCGATGCTCGAACAGTACAGCTTCACGATCACGTTCGAGGACGCGACGGGCTTCTACGTCGTGCAGCCGATCAACGATGTGCGCCCGAGCCTGGGCGGCGACCGCGCGTCGGTCCGGATCATCCCCACGCCGAACATCAAGCCCTCGCAGATCGCCAGCACGCTGAGCACGATCCTCGGCGCGCCCGCGGGCGCGTCGGGAGGCGGCGCCGCGGTCGGGGGCGGGTCCGGCGCGATCCAGGCGGTCGACGAGCTCGGCGTGCTCATCGTCAACGCGCCGTCCCGACGGATCGCCGAGGTCGAGAAGATGGTCGCCGAGCTGATGCGGATCGACGGCGAGCAGCAGTTCATCCGTCTCGAGCTCGATCACATCGCGGCCCCGTCGGCGCTCGAGCGCGCGGTGGGGCTCGTCGGCGCTTCGGCGGGAGGCAGCGAGGGGGGGGTCGCGGCGTTGCTCGCCCAGAACAACCGGCGCAGCGAGCCCGGGGGCAACGCCCTCGCGGGCCTCGGCGGTGCCGGGACGTTCTCGAATCTCGCCGACCGGTTGACCGTGGATCCGCAGGGCAACGCGTTGATCTTCCGCGGCACGCCCGGGGAGATCGAGCGGGTCAAGCGGGTGCTCTCGCTGATCGATGTGCCCAACAAGCTCGAGCCCAAGAGCTACTTCGCCGGCTCGGCGGCCGCCCAGATCGCCGACATCGCGTCGCGGAGCGGCTTCGGGCAGGTCATCCAGGTCGAGAACCAGCTCACCGGCCAGAGCGGCAACATCAACGCGGTGCTGCGGCAGGGGCAGAACCAGCTGGGCTCGCAGTTCGGGACGGGCGGCGAGTCCGCGATCGGCGGGCCGGTGATGGTCGTGGACGCCGCGACGGGGCGGATCATCTACTACGGCACGCAGCAGCAGCAGCAGCAACTCGCGACCCTGATGGACGAACTGCGCACCGAGGACGAGCGTGTCGTGCTTCGGACCTACGTGCTCAACCACTCCGACGCGGTCACGGTCGCGGACCTGATCAACGCCGTGATCACCGGCGAGCAGCAGACGGGCGATTCGCCCCTGCTTCCCACGCAGACCGGCAACCGGAACACGTTCGGGACTCGGGCCAACCAGCAGTTCCTACGCGGTCTGGCGGGGGGGGGCGGCGACGACGTGCTCGGCGTGTTCGACCCGGAGATCGTCTCGGTGACCGCGGCCGAAGAGAACAACATGATCATCGTCCGGGCGCCGATCCAGCAGCAGGAGGAACTCGAGAAGCTCATCGCGATCCTCGACCGCAGGCGGGCCCAGGTGTACATCGAAGCGCAGATCGTGTCGGTCTCGGACGACGAGGAGTTCACGCTCGCGTTCGAGAGCCAGTTCCTGTCGGGGGATTTCGGCGTGAACACGAACTTCGGGCTCGGCTCGTTCGGGACCGGCGGCTCGTTCACCGATGTCAAGCAGGTCAACACGGGGCTCGGCGGGCTGACCAGCGCGATCATCCGCTCGGACTACATCCCGCTGATCATCAACGCCACCCAGACCAACGGCGATGTCCGGATCCTCTCGACCCCCCAGCTGCTCGTCAACGACAACGAAGAGTCCGAGATCGTCTCGCTCTCCGAAGAGCCTTTCTCCGAGATCACCCAAGCGGACGGCGCCGACAACCTGGTCGGGTTCGGCGGGTTCGAGGAGGCCGGCACCACCCTCCGGGTGACACCGTCGATCTCCGACGGGGGGTTCCTGCGGCTCGAGTACTACGTGGAGCTGTCGAACTTCACGGACACCAGCGGCACCGATGGCAACCCCCCGCCGCGTGACCGCAACACGATCGAAGGGGCGGTCACGGTCCCTTCGGACTCGACGATCGTGATCGGCGGGATCTCGGTCGACAACAGCCGGGACACCGTGATCAAGGTCCCGTTCATCGGCGATATCCCCCTGGTGGGCGAGCTGTTCAAGCGCACCGACCGTATCGACAACAAGTCGAAGCTGTACGTGTTCATCACGCCGCGGATCATGACCGACGCGAACTTCAACGACCTCAAGCTGCTCACCAACGGGCCCCAGGCGGACATGTCGATCGACGGGGTCGCCCCCCCGCTCGATCCGGTCCGTATCCGGACGCTGGCGCCGGCGGAGTCGTTCTTCTCCCGGCCCGACCGGCCCGAGCCCGATGCGCCGGAACTCTCGCCCGAGCCCATCGGGACGGGGGAGTGAGCCGGTGCCCAAAGCCAACGGGACATCCAAGGGCCTGATCAAACGGCGCGGCACACCTCCGAGCGGCACGGATGAGCCCAACGGCGCCGCGTTGGCCCGTGCCGACTGGGACCGCGTCGCCAGGGTGTTCGGGCCCCTGCGTATGAGCCCCGAGCAGCTCAAGGCGTTCACGCGCATCGACGGCTCGGACGACGAGCCCTGGGACGTGATGCTCCAGTCGATGGCGCTCGACGAGACCAGCGCTCTCAAACTCCTGTCGGACCGCACCGGTCTCGAGTACCGCGCCGAGCCGAAGCTGACCGACAGCGCGTCGCGGTTCTACGAACTCATCGAGGCGGACTTCGCCCGCCAGGCCTCCGTCGCCGCGATCGAGGTGGACGAGGGCGTGTACGTCGTCGCCACCAGCCGCCCGATGCAGCCCAGCGTGATGTCGATTCTCGAGGACATGCTCGATGCGCCGATCCGGCTGATCCTGTCACCCCGCGCCGGCGTCGCCAACCTGATCAACCGCGGGTTCGAGCAGCGGGGCGATCTGGTCACCGAGATCGTCGACGACATGCCGCTGGACCCGTCCGCGATCGAGCAGGCGGCGGGCGCCATCGGGAAGACCACCGACCTGCTCGCCCAGGCACGCCAGACGCCCGTCATCCGCCTGGTCAACATGATCCTGTTCGAAGCGCTGCGTCGCGGCGCCTCGGATATCCACGTCCACCCGATGGAGGACCGGCTGGTCATCCGCTTCCGTGTGGACGGCATGCTGGTCGACGCGTTCAGCCCGCCGCAGACCCTCGCCAGCGCGATCAGCTCGCGCCTCAAGGTCATGACGGAGTTGGACATCGCCAACCGGCACAGCCCGCAGGACGGGCAGACCTCGGTTCGCATCGGCACCAAGAAGATCGATATCCGCCTCTCGGTCATCCCCACCGTGTTCGGCGAGCGGATCGTGCTCCGCCTGCTCGACCAGTCGCAGACCGAACTCGACCTCGACTCGGTCGGCATGGCCAAGAGCCTCCAGACACGGTTGATGGACTGCGTGGACCGACCCAACGGCATCCTGCTCGTCACCGGCCCGACGGGCTCGGGGAAGACGACCACGCTCTATGCCGCCCTCGGGCGGATCGATCGCCAGTCACGCAACGTCATGACTATCGAGGATCCGGTCGAGTACCACCTCGACGGCATCAGCCAGATGCAGGTCAACCCCAAACGCGGCGTGACCTTCGCCGGAGGGCTCCGCGCGCTCCTGCGTCAGGACCCCGATGTCATCCTGGTCGGCGAGATCCGGGACCCGGAGACCGCGCAGCTGGCGATCCAGGCGTCGCTGACCGGGCACCTCGTGCTCGCGACCCTCCACACCAACGACGCGCCCAGCGCCATCCCGCGCCTGCTGGACATCGGGGTCGAGCCATACCTGGTCACCTCGTCGCTGCTCGGCGTGCTCGCGCAACGCCTCCTGCGCCGGATCTGCCCGGTCTGCAACGGGTCCGGACGCTTCGAGGGCGGAACCTGCGACAACTGCCTCGGCACCGGGTACAAGGGACGCCTCGCGGCCCACGAACTCATGCTCATGAGCGACGAACTCCGCCGCCTCACCAGCGAACGCGCCGACGGCGTGACGCTGTACGAAGCCGCAGTCGGCGGCGGGTTCGAGCCGATGAAAGTCGACGCGATGGAGAAAGTCCGTCAGGGTCTCACCGACGAGGCCGAGGTCTTCCGGGTGCTGCACTGACCCCCACGACCGGGACCCGCTCATCGGTACACGACGCTGAGCAATCCGGCGAGCACGAGCAGGCACGCCATCCCGGCGATCGGAACCGCGATCAGGATCGCCACGCCGCAATGGGCCTGCACGCACCACCGGCGCCACCGGGTCGGGCCCCGCGCCGCCCGCTCGGGCGACGACCGCGCCTTGCGGATCAGGCCCCGCTGCCAGCGGGCCAGGAACGCCCCCGCCAGACCGACGACCCCGACACCCAGCCACACGGACAGGCCCTCGCCCTCGAACAGGCGGAGCAAGACCAGCCCGACGAGCATCGCGATCCAGAGCCAGAACACCAGGCGCATCGTGTCGTCGAGCCACACCCAGTTCCATTTGCGGTGCTGACCGCTCCTCCACAGTTCACGGTTCGTGAACGGGCGGGCGCACTCGGGGCAGACACCGCTGGCGAGCCCGGCCAGGTCGTACCCGCACCCGGGGCAGGGGGAGAACTCGTGCGTGGTTGGTGGTTCGGTGGGCATGCGTTTGGGCGCCAGATGGTACCGGGCACCACAAAGAATCCCTCGCAGCGGGGGAGCGCTGCGAGGGACTGAAGAGGAGCATGCGCTGTGTCTTGCGACGGCGCCGCTCTGAGAGAGGCTGGTTGGCCCGCTCGAACTGACGCGGCCGCGGGCTGGGACACCCGCGGGATTCTCCTCCTGTTCGTCCGGTCCGCGTCCGGTGCATCAGCGATGCGCCGCACGGTCCCTCTGTGGTATCAAATCGTCCGCCGGGGTCACGGGCGGACAGAAATGCGCAAGAAAACCGCCCGCGTGCCGTCGCAGCGGACGCGGACCGACACCCCCCTAAAAAAGGGGGCCTCCCCGGTCTCCGCGTTCACGCGATCGTCTGGGCCGGATCTTCCAGCGGGAGTGCCCGGGCGATATCCAGGAAAGACTCGTAGTTGGCCCGGGTCTCGGGGACGGAGTCGCCCCCAAACTTCTCCATGAACGCCGCGGCCGCCTCGAACGCAACCGCGTGCTCCATCACGACACTGGCGGCGGAGACCGCGCAGATGTCCGAGCGCTCGTACTGGGACTCTTCCGGCTGCTTGGTGTTCAGGTCCACGCTCGGCAGCCCACGCAGGATCGTGGCGATCGGTTTCATGGTCCCGGTGACGACGACGGGCTGCCCGTTGGTCATCCCGCCCTCGGTGCCCCCCGCGTTGTTGCTGTCGCGAACGAAGCCGAGGTGTGACTCGCCGGTCTTGGTCGCGTCGTAGCGGATCGGGTCGTGCAGCTGCGAGCCCCGTGTTTCCGCGGCCCGCGTGCCCGCGCCGATCTGCACCGCTTTGAACGCCTGGATGCCCATGACCGCGTACGCGATCCGCGCATCGAGTTTGTCGTACCAGTTCATGCTGCTGCCCACGCCGGGAGGGCAGTTGAACAGGTGGCACTCGACGTGTCCCCCGACGGTGTCCTTGTCGATCTTGGCCTGGCGGATGACGGCGCGCTGCCTCTCGGTGGTCGCCTCGTCGAGCGTGTAGGTGTCCGACGCGTCTCGCACTTCCCGCAGCGAACGCCAGTTCTGCGGCGTGACATCGGCGTCGGTGCGCTGGTCGAGGATCTGGCGGACGAACCCGAAGGACTCGACCCCGAAGATCTCGCGCAGGACCAGGGTCCCGACGCTGCACGCGGCGACGCGGGCTGCGGTCTCCCGGGCGCTCGCACGCTCGAGTGTTTCGCGGCAATCGGTGGTCAGCCACTTGATCGAGCCGGGCAGATCGGCGTGCCCGGGTCTCGGGCGGTGGACCGGCGGGGTGCGTTCGAGGTCGTCGAGGCGCGAGTCCCGGTTCTTGACGTGCAGGGTGATCGGGGCTCCGATGGACCTGCCTTGTCGGACTCCGGTGAGGATCTCGACGGTGTCGGTCTCGAGTTTCTGCCGCCCGCCGCGCCCGTAGCCGCCCTGGCGTCGGCGGAGTTCCTGGTTGATGAAGTCGGTGTCGATCGTGAGCCCGGCGGGCACGCCCAGGACGGTCGCGATCAGGGCGGGCCCGTGGGATTCGCCGGCGGTCTGGTATCGGAGACGGGAGGGCGGGGTCGGCATGGCAGGAGGATAGGTTCGGCCCGATCGCGGGCCGGAACCAGCGCCACTCACGATCCGGGTTCAGAAGACCCGGCGAACCCCCACACCCCGAGCAGGTCCGAACGCTGATCGGTCCAGGGCTCGGGGGCGTCGGGCCGCTCGAACGGGACGAAACCGCGACGACGCAACCCCGCGGCCCGCTCGGTCGAGCCGGTCATCGCGATCCAGGTGGACGAGAAGTGACCGGTCCGGTCGGTGTACTCCTGGTCCACCCCGTCTTCGTTGATCAGGACCGTCCAGCCCGCCGCACGCCCGGCGCCCAGCAGCAAGCCGGAGAGGTCGAGGTGGCGGTTGGAGATGTGCACCGCGACGATGCCGTCCTCCCGGATCCGCCCCCGGTAGACCCGCATCGCTTCGAGCGTGAGCAGGTGGGTCGGGATCGCGTCGGAGCTGAAAGCGTCGATGACGAGCAGATCGAACCGATCCCGGGCGGCGGAGTTCTCTTGCTCGAGCAGCAGGCGTCCGTCGCCGAGCCGGATGTCGACCCGCCCGTCCGCCGAATCGACGAAGGTGAAGTACCGCGGATCCGACGCGATGCGGGACACCGCCGGATCGATCTCGTAGAACGTGAACGCGTCTGCGGGGCGGCTGTACGCGGCGATCGCGCCCGTGCCGAGCCCGACCAGTCCGGCGCGCATGCCGCCCGGGTGGTCGGCGTGCAGCATGGTGAACAGCCCGCCCAGCGGCCCGCGCGGGTGGTAGTACCCGAGCGGCACCCCCGCGGGCCCCGGTCCCTCGATCATCTCGAGACCGTGCAGCGTCGTGCCGTGGATCAGGCGTCGGAACACCCGATCGCCCGACTCGAAACGCACGACCTCGTGGACGCCGAAGAACGTCCGTTCGCGGTGCTCGACGCCCGAGCCGGCGCTCCCGACGACCAGGGCGAGCATCGGGAACAGCAGCGCCCCGCCGGCGGCGATGCGGTCGCGCCAGCCCATGTACACCAGCAGCGCCGCCGGGCCCGCCGCGATGGCGACGCGAGCCGTCGGGTCGGGCACGCGACCGATGACCCGCATCGTGACCAGCAGGATCGCGAGCGAGGCGGCGGGGATCAGCAGGCGGGCCAGCCAGTACCGGGCCTCGGTCCTCTGCGTCGATCGCACGGCTGCGGGGAGCACGAAGAGGGCCAGCACCAGCGTGGTGTGATACTCGTGAACGCCGTCGAAGACCAGCGGCGCCACGATGCCGTTGAACAGCCCGCCGAGCGCCCCCCCGATGGAGATGAGCAGGTAGAACTCGGTCAGACGCGACGCGTGCGGGCGGGCCTGGGCCATCCGTGCGTGGGCGTACTGCCCGACGCTCAGCAGAAGACCCAACTGCACCGCGATGTTCACGCCCACCGGCACGCTGAGTGAAACGCGGTCCCACGCGACCAGCAGCACCCACGCGGCGATGATCGCAACGATCATCGGACGCGCGCCGAACCTCGCGAGGATCGGGCCGGCGCGTGAAAACGCCGCGATCATGGTCAGCAGATAGACGCCCAGGGGGATCACCCACAGCAGCGGGAACGAGGCGACCTCGGTCGTCAGGTGCGTCGTGACGGCAAGCAGCATCGACGACGGCACGAACGCCAGGAACACCCAGCCGAGCCGCTCAGACCAGGAAGCCGGCGATGACGCTTCCTTCGCACGCCCGGCGTGGGCATCGCCCGCCGCCCGACGCGTCATCGCGATGCATCCGCCCGCGAGCACCCCGAACACCCCGAACAGCGTCAGCCAAACCCAACGCTGCTGGTCCAGCCCGAGCCTCGGCTCGATCACGAACGGGTACGCCAACAGCCCCGCGAAACTCCCCGCGTTGCTCGCGGCATACAGAAAGTACGGGTCTTTCGCCCTGGGGTGGCCCGTCCGAGCAAACCAGCCCTGGATCAGCGGCCCGGCGCTGGAAACCGCGAAGTACGGCAGGCCGGCGATCAGGAACAACTGCCCCAGCAGCCACAACACCGGGAACTCGGACACGCCGGGCGGAGGTGTCGGTTCGTCAAAGAGCCAGCCAACCGCGAACGCCGAGACGATGATCACGCCGTGGATGATGATCTGCGCGGGCTTGCCGAGCCTCATCAGAAGGTGGGCGTACAGGTACCCGGCGATGAGCAGGCACTGGAAGAACAGCATGCAGGTCGTCCAGACGCTCGATCCGCCACCGAACCCGGGGAGGAGCGCTTTGGCGACCATCGGCTGGACACCGAAGAGCAGCGCGGCCGCGGCAAAGATGGCGACGGTGAAGAACTGCGTCATCGGGTTGGGTTCCGGCGGCTCACGGACTCGTAGAGTAGCCGTATGCCCCAGAACCGGTACGCATCCGAACGCCGGAGGTTTGACGCGGTGTTCTGCGACGTGGATGGCTGCCTGCTGCCCGAGCACACCGAGCCGGCGGATGTCGGCGTGCTGATGCGGCTGGCCGAGCACAACGAACGGGCCCAGACCGACCGGGATCGGCCGGTCATCGTGCCGTGCACCGGCAGGCCCCAGCCCTTCTGCGAGGCGGTGTGCAAGCTGCTGGGCCGGCTCGACGGGATCCCCGCGATCTGCGAGCACGGCGGCTACCGCTACTACTTCGAGGACCACCGCTGGGAGATCGAACCCGGGATCACCGCCCGCGATCGCGACGCCATCGGGGAGGCGGAGCGCTGGGTGGAATCGGAACTCGGGCCGCTCGGGTGCTTCCTCGAGTTGGGCAAGCACACGGGCGTGACGATCATCCACCCCGACGCGGAGCACCTGCACCGCGACCTCATGCCGACGATCCGCGAAGCGAACGGGGCGGGCG
>DIYM01000101.1 GCA_002429045.1 Phycisphaerales bacterium UBA6054 | reverse complement strand
CGCCGAGTCGCTGCTCGACGCCGGTTGACCCCGGATCGGGTCGGGCGCCCGCCTGTTGGGCACCGCTGTGTTCTCGGACCCGGGCGCAACCGTTGCCGCCTGGGTGGATTCCCTCTGCCCGAGCCACCGAACTA
Organism: Phycisphaerales bacterium UBA6054; assembly: GCA_002429045.1. GTDB lineage: Bacteria > Planctomycetota > Phycisphaerae > Phycisphaerales > UBA1924 > UBA6054. Next base: position 6,745 of record DIYM01000101.1, on the reverse strand, counting down.
ACCGTTACAGACGTCGTACTCGTGGTATGGGAGTGCCGAGAATCACGCTTCGGAGGGGGGGCTTCGGCCCGTATCATTGAACGGTGCAATGCAGAGATGTCTCCAGTGTGTGTCGCGACCTTGCGTGCGTGGTGTGGACCGGGCCGGGTGTCCGCATGCCGCACGAACTGCTGCGCGTGCTCACCGATCGTGGCCTCGCTCCGGTCCAAGCCGATTCGGGGTTCGCGGCGCTCGCCGAGCTGTGCGTCGCGGAACGGGCAGGAGACGCCGATCGGACCGGTCCGCGCTCGCTGCTGGTTCTGGCGGGGGTCGAGGATCCGGAACGGGTCCTCGCCGCGATCGAACGCTTCGCGCCGTCCGCGCGTGTCTGGGTCTACGAGCCCGGGGCGAGCCCGCCGCTTCGGGCGCATGCCGTACCGGGTGTTCCCGCGCGTCCGAAGAACCCGGGTCTGACCCGTGCCGACGTGGACGCGGCGATGCGGAAGCCGCGGGCCGGCGCGAAGCTCGTCCGTGATGTCGAAAGCGACGCGGCGCACCGCCCGTCAGCTGTGGCCGAGCTGAAGCTCGCCCCCGCCCCCGATCCCGGCCCGACGACGGGCCACGGGCGGCGTGACACGGTCGAAGAACCCAAGCCGAACGGAACGCCACCCCAGCCGGTCTCGGCGCGCGATGTGCTCGATGACGCGGAGCTTGAGATGCTGCTTTCGGGCGAGCGCCCGGGGGAGGATCAGCGGCGATGAGTTCGATGCGAAGAGGCCTGGGTTTCAAACCGGACGGCTCGTGGCGGGTGATCCTCGTCGGGCGCACCGGGCTCGATCAGGCGTTGCGTCGCGACGCGGGGATCGAGTTGATCCGGGCACGCGACGCGATCGATGCGATCGGTGAGCTCTCGGATCCGATCGACGCCCGCTCGCCGTCCGAGGCGGTTGTCGTGGTTGCGCCCGACGCCGAACCCGGCGGGTCCGGCACTCTTGGTTTTCTGGACGCGCTGCGCCGGGTGGATCGGGGCGTGCGGCTGATCCGGGTCGGCGGGCAGGCTCCGGGCTACGACGCGTCGGTCGCCGCCGGGGCGGACGCGGCGTCGTTCCGCTCCGTGTTGGCGGGGCTTGCGACCGCTGGCGCCGAGCCATCCGACGAAGGCGGAGCACCCGAAGCCGCCTCCGATGGCGTTTCTGCCCTCCGGTTTATCGAGCCCGAAGCGGATCCCGAGCCCGCGCGGGACGAGCCGCCGCCGGCGGCGAGCACGCCGCACGAAGCGGCGTTGTCCGCTGTTTCGCAGACCGCGCCCGGACGCGACGTGCCGGGTGATGACGGGGCGTTGGCCCGCGCGTTGCTCTCTGGGCATTCCGTGCTCGAGCCAGCGATGGCGATCGCGCGTCTCCGGGCCGGGCGTGACGATCTGAGCTACGACCCGGGCACCGGGCGTTTGACGTGCGACGACGGCGCGTGGGCGACCGGTCCTGGGGCTTCGGCGATCGCATCGCTCTCGGCCTGGCTGAGCGCGTGGGTGCGCCTCGACGCCCAGCACCGGGAGTTGCGTCACGCGGCGTTCACAGACGCGTTGACCGGGGCCTGGAACCGGCGGTACTTCGAGCGGTTCATGGACGCCGCCATCGAGCAGGCGCGCGAGGCCCGCCGGACGGTCACGCTGATGGTGTTCGACATCGACAACTTCAAGCAGTACAACGACGCGTACGGTCACGGCGCGGGCGACGAGATCTTGTCCGAGACCGTCCGCTTGCTCAGCGCGGTGATCCGCCCGACCGACCGCGTGTGCCGCGTGGGCGGTGACGAGTTCGCGGTGATCTTCTACGAGCCCGAGGGCCCGCGCGACGCCACGTCTTCTCCGCCCGAGTCCATCCATGACATCGCGATGCGGTTCCAGCAGCAGATCTGCTCGCACAAGTTCCCGAAGCTGGGCGAGGACGCCGCTGGGACGCTGACGATCTCGGGCGGGCTGGCGACGTTCCCCTGGGACGGGCACAACGCCGCGACGCTGCTCGAGCGTGCCGACCAGTTGTCGATGGCGTCGAAGCGCCAGGGCAAGAACGCGCTGACGTTCGGGCAGGGCGCCGAGAAGGTCTGCCGGCTGACGGACTGAACGGAACGGGCGGCTTGCGTACGCTCCTCGGTGCCGCCCGTGGACGCCATCGCGATCGATCTCGACGGGACCCTGCTCGGCCCGGACGCCCGCGTCTCAGAACGCAACCGGGCGGCGGTGCTGCGGGCGCGCGACGCGGGCGTGACGGTCCTGGTCTGCACCGGGAGGGGGCTGGCCGAGTCAAGGTTCGCGATGGACGCGATCGAGCAGCGTGAGCCGGTCGTGGTCGCGGGCGGTTCGATCGTGGCCGACCCGGTCTCCGGCGAGACCCTGACCCGCGCCGAGATGGACAACGCGGTCGTGCGTGAGGCGGTCGATCTGTTCCACGATCACGAGGCCCCGGCGCTGGTCTGCAAGGATCCCCACGGGCTCGATTACGACTACCTCGTTCTCGAGGGCGACGACCGGCACCCGCTCGACCCGGTCTCGGCGTGGTGGTTCCGGGAGCACCGCCTGCGTGTCCGCACGGGCGGGCACGTCCACAACGACGAGCACCCGGGGCACACGGTGCGCGTGGGCATGTGCGCGGTCAGCGAACGATCGGGGCGGGCGGCCCGTCGGGTCCGGCGCGACCTGGGCGACGCCGTGGTGATGCACGATTTCGGCGCTGTTCACCCGGTCCGCCACAACGCGGACCCGGTGCACATCCTCGAGTTGTTCAGCCCGGCCGCGACGAAGTGGGGCGGGATCACGTGGGTCTGCGAGCGCCTCGGGCTCGATCCGGCCCGCACCGCGGCGATCGGCGACGAGGTCAACGATCTCTCGATGATCCAAGCCGCCGGGGTTTCGGTCGCGATGGGGAACGCCAAGCCGGTCATCAAAGCGGCGGCGACGCACCGCACCGCGACCAACGCCGAGGACGGGGTCGCCCACGCGATCGGGAACATCCTCTCCGGGGCGTGGTCGCCGGCGCCGTCGTCGGGGCGGGCCTGATGCAGACGCTCACCGAGATCAAGGAACTGCTCGAACGCGCCGGGCACGGCCCGAAGAGAGCGCTGGGCCAGAACTTCCTGATCGATCGCAATCTTGTCGCCAAGCTGATCGACGCGTCGGGCGTGCGGCCCGGAGACCTGGTGCTCGAGGTCGGTCCCGGCACCGGCACGCTCACCCAGGCGATGCTCGAGCGGGGGGTGCGGGTCGTCGCCTGCGAGTTAGATTCGGCGTTGTCCGTGCTCCTCCGCGAGACCCTCGGCCAGCGATACCCGGGCGCCTTCACGCTGATCGAGGGCGATTGCCTCGACGGCAAGCACGCGATCAACACGGAGGTCGAGACCCAGATCGCAGGCCGACCGTTCACACTGGTCGCGAACCTGCCATATCACGCGGCGACACCGCTGATGATGAACCTGATGCTCAAACGCTCGGGCTGCGCCGGCATGTTCGTGACCATCCAGGCAGAGGTGGTCGACCGGTTCGCGGCCGGGCCCGGCACCAAGGCGTTCGGTGCGATCTCGGTCATCGCGCAGGCGTTGGGCACGGTGGAACGGATCGCCAGACTCCCGTCGGAGTGCTTCTGGCCTCGCCCGGACGTGACCAGCGCCATGATGGGCTGGCGGAGAAACCCCGGGCCCGACCGGCGCATGTGGGTGGAGTTGGGCGGCGTCATCCAGACCCTGTTCCAGACACGACGCAAGCAGTTGGGCAAACCCGTTCGGCAACTGGCGGGGGGCGAGATCGCGTGGCCCGTGGGAGTCGCGCCGTCCGATCGGGTCGAATCGCTTTCGGTGCCGCAGATCGTGGATCTCGCGGGGGCGATTCTCTCTGCCGGATCTCACCGGTAAGCCCGGCGCCGACCTAGGCTTCCCGACGCGCCCCGCGGGGATGAGGGATCTCCTGCGATGAGGCGATCACCGCCCGAAGCGGGCTGAACGGAGTACGACATGGCGACTGCGACGGCTGAACTGGCGATCAACGGTGGCACCCCCGTCTTCGAGTCCAATGTGCCCTTCATGGCCGTGGGTCTGACCGAGAAGGACATCGCGGCCGCCACCGAGGTGCTGCACTCCGGCATGCTGCGGGCCGCCAGCAAGTGCGCCGCCCTCGAAACCAAGTTCGCCGAGATGACCGACGCCAAGATCGGCATGACCTGCGCCAACGGCACCTGCGCCCTCCAACTCGCGTACGGCGCGACCATCGAGCGCGGCGACGAGGTCATCGTCCCCGCGTGGACCTATATCGCGACCGCGTCGATGCTCGTCGCGGCGGGCGCGAAGGTGGTGTTCTGCGATTCGCTGGAAGACACCTACCAGGCGGATCCCGCAGACATCGAAGCGAAGATCACGCCCAACACCAAAGCGATCGCCGTCACACACATCTACGGCATCCCGGTGGACATCGACGCGATCCAGGCGATCGCCGACAAGCACGGTCTGAGGGTTATCTACGACTGCGCCCAGGCGCACCTTGCCGAGTACAAAGGCAAGGGCATCGGCGCGTTCGGCGATGTGTGCACCTACTCGTTCTACGCCACCAAGAACCTCGGTACCGGCGAAGGCGGCATCGTGACCGCCAACAACGATGAGATCGCTCGCAAGATGGGGCTGCTCCGCTCGCACGGCGAGACCGACAAGTACGTCCACGAGGCGATCGGCTTCAACTATCGCATGAACGACATCACCGGCGCGATCGGGCTCAGCAAGCTCGACGAGTTGCCCGCTCAGACCAACCGTCGGCGTGCCGTTGCCAAGCTCTACCACGATCGCATCGACGCGATCGACGGCATCCACCGCCCCGTGCCCACCGAGGGCAGCGAGCCGGCGTGGCACCTGTACTCTTGCCGCTTCGATGAGGCCAGGTTCAACTGCACCCGCGACGAGTTCACCGCCGCGTTGAACAAGGAAGGCGTGCCAACCGCCCTGCACTACCCCAAGAGCCTGACCGAGCAGCCCGCGTTCGCCGACGTCGTCAAAGCCAACGGCGGGCACGAACCCCCGGTCGCCCTCAAGCTCGCCAAGCAGGTGTTCAGCATCCCGATGCACCAGAACCTGACCGACGAGCAGGTTCACGGCGTGTGCGACGCGATCGAGAAGGTCGCGAGCGCGTTCTGCAAGTAACCGCTTCAGCACGGCCGAGGTGTTGGAACCCGGGCGTCGCCCGGTTTTTTTGCTTGGGCTCAGCACGCGGCGCGATACGCTTCCAAGCAAGGAGGGCGTGTCATGTGTTGCATGCGGCATCTCGGGGCGATGGTCGCGGGTTCGTTCGTTTCTTGTTCGGCGGCCAACGTGTTCGTGGAAGTGGATTTCGCCGGGGCGACCCCGGACGCGTTCACGGACGGCTCGCTGGCCATCTCAAGCATCGAGACGCTGAGTGTCTACCTGTGGGCCGATCAGCCCGGCGTGCTGATCTCCGGATTCGCGCTGGATCTGGACGGGCAATCCGAGCGGGGCGTGACCGGGGCGGGCGGCGAGTTCGTCTTCGCGGGTCTCGGAGCGGTGGACCCGGGCGGGCTCTTCCTGATCGATTCCCCGGGCGCTATCGACGGTCTGTCGATCGGGGGCATCTTCGGCCTCAACGTCCCCTCGCCCTTTGTCGAGCTGCCGACTTCGGCTTCCGAAGCCATCGAGATCTACTCGGGGTTCACCGGGAGCGCCGAGACCGTGGGCGCCGGCGTGATGCCGGTCTTGAGTCTGACCTGGGGCGCGGGCGTCCAGCCGAAGCCCATCCGATCGTTCGGGGTCTTCCAGACGCCTGCGCCGGGATCGGTTGCTCTTCTCGGGGTGCTCGGGCTGGTGGCGTCACGACGCGGGCGCTGATCCGATCGACGCCACCACCAGTTCCGTGGCCGGCCCGGCTCCAAGACCCGCGTCCCCCGACAGGCACGCGGGCAGGAGGGCGCTCTTCCCGCGTTCGAGCGTGATTTCCTCAAATCGGCCTGATCGGCTGGCCAACGCTGCGCCCATCGTTCGCGGCAGCATCACCACCAGCGGCCCGTTGGACCGCGGCAGATCGACCGCCGCACAGTGGGCCTTGATCGCGGTCATCCGGTAGGAATCGGTGCTGGCGATCTCGGCGGATTCGCTCTCGGCGTGGATGGGTTCGGGCGGCGCCTGGAAAGAGGCGCACGCGAGGGCCTGCTCGATGTGCAGTTCACGCTCCGGGCGGTCGTACTCGTTCGTCCAGTCGTAGACACGGAAGGTCGTGTCGCTCGGCGTCTGCACCTCGGCGACGAGCACGCCCGCGCCGAGCGCGTGAACGGTCCCGCTGGGCAGCGTGTGGCACTCGCCGGGGACGGCCGGGATCGACCGCATGATCGACGGCACGGTGCCAGATCGGATGGCGGCTTCGAGATGGTCCTTCGTGACGCCCGGCCTGAATCCGACGAACAGTTCCGCGCCCGGCTCGGCGTCGACGATGTACCACGACTCGGTCTTCAGATGGGCGTCGCTGTGGGCGGCCGCGTACCCGGGCGAGGGGTGGACCTGGACTGAGAGATGCTCGCGGGCGTCGAGGTATTTGACCAGGAGCGGGAAGCCGCCGGTCGGTGCGGGCTCGGCGTCGCCCATCAGGTCCGATCCCCACAGCCCCATCGCGTGATGGAGCGTCTTGCCTGCCAGCGGGCCGTTGGCGATGACCGAGCGTGCCGCGTCGCCCCCGCCGCCGGAAGCGCTGGTCGAGCCGAGGTCTGCGAGTTCCCAGGATTCACCG
>DIYM01000123.1:20204-20330 GCA_002429045.1 Phycisphaerales bacterium UBA6054 | reverse complement strand
GCTCGCGCAGCGCCGACAGGCGCCCGGAGTCCGTGAGCAGCCCGAGCAGCAGGGAACCGTGGGCAGACAGGTTCTCGCCCGGGTCGACGTGGTCGTCCAAGACCACCGCCGCCCCCGCACGCGCCA